>DBFBGQ010000037.1:0-11591 GCA_048201975.1 Candidatus Egerieenecus sp.
CGGTGGGGCACCCCCTTTTTCTCCCGCTCTCCCCAGCTACTCGGTATCCCTACTTTTTTTGCTTTTTGCCCCGGCCGTTACTAAACCGCATTCCGGCCGTTTTAGCTCCGCATTCCGGCCGTTTTGCTCCGCAAACCCGGCTGCTGGCTCACGCAATATGCATCGAATCAATCAGGCATGAAAGGTGGTGCAAGCGGCATGGAACAGGCCAAGGTTCTGGTGCAGGTTCTTGAGGAGCTCCGGCAGCAGCTGACTACGCTGCAAAGTACCATGGATACGCTTAGGGAATAGAGCCGGCAAAAGGATGAGGAGATTGGGCGGCTCCGGCAGATCATCCTGAACTTTCAGCGTGCCCAATTCGGACAGCGCAGCAAGAAGCGGACATATATCCTTGAAGACGGGACACAGCAGCTCAGCCTGTTTGACATACAAACGGAAACGGAGGCAGCGCCAGTACTAGAACCTTCGCCCAATCCGGAGAGGGAAATCCGTGTCTCCGGCCACAGCCGGAAGAAAAAGCGCACGCTGGAAGAGCTCTGTGCGTCGCTGCCTGTGGAAGAGAGCATCGTGGATCTGCCGGATGAAGAAAAGGTGAATGCCAACGGACATGCCCTGGCCTGCATCGGTCAGGAGTATATCCGTACAGAGCTTGTCCTGGAACGCGCCAGGGCGAAGGTTGTCAAGCATTACCGGAAGGTCTACGCAGACCACGATCTTGAACAGGAGACCGGCTATGCGGAGGTGTTCAAGCCGGTGATGCCGCCGCCCCTGCTGCCACACAGCTATGCCTCTGCTTCCGTTGTCACCGATGTGCTGATGAAGAAGTATGTGGACGCCATGCCCCTGTACCGGCAGGAGCAGATGTGGAAACGCATGGGCGTAGAGCTGAAGCGCGGCACCATGACCAATTGGGTCATACAGGTGGCGGACCTCTATCTTCGTCCCTTCTGGAAGCAAATCCGGAGCGAGCTGCTGACCCAGAGCACGATTCACGCCGACGAAACAGTGATACAGGTGCTCAAAGAGAAAGGCAAGCTGGCCACCTCGGAATCGCACATGTGGGTGTATTCATCCGCCAAGCGTGCGGACATCCAGCTGCGCTGCTTCGATCAGCAACAACCAGGTAGAAAACGCCATCCGCCCTTTTGTCGTTGGCCGGAAAGGATGGCTTTTTGCCGATACGCCCCAGGGTGCGGAGGCGAGTGCAATCATCCACTCGCTGATGGAAACGGCAAAAGCCAACAGCCTACGACTGGACGACTATCTGCTTCATCTGCTCAGCATATTGCCCGAGCGCGCAGAGCAGCGCAAGCAATTTGAGATGGATGATCTGCTTCCCTGGTCAGAAGAAATGAAGTCGTGGTTTTCGGCGGTGTGAGTGCTGGGAACCACGACTTTCTGTACCGGGGGATTATTGAGCGGTTACGAAAGATCCCCCCCTATTTTGAAGCGAAAGACATTTAAGAATGACAAACCAAACGATGGAATTGCAAGAATTTCCAACGAATATTCCATGTATTTTAAAATCAGGCGGCATCCGTTTGAGGCTTTTCAGTTCGCTGTTGCCGCCCATTATGAAAAGCATTTTGTTTGCTTATGATGGCTAAGATTTGTTGGATATTTAGATTTTTCAATGCCACGCAGTTATCGTTAGACGTTTTGGAACCGAAGATTTTTGGGAAAAAGCATTGACAGATATTATGAATTGTAGTAAAATAAAGCTACTGAAACGTTTATGTAAATAGGAAATTTGTGCAGCCTGCCGGACTGAAACGATTAAGTTGATGCTGGAGGACAAAGTAAATGAAGCGCGTGAGCATCAAGGATGTGGCGAAAGAAGCCGGGGTTTCCACCACCACGGTGTCCTATGTGCTCAACCGCCATCCGGGCGAAACCATCAGTGCCGAAACGACGCAGCGCGTGCTGGAGGCGGCCAAGAGGCTCAATTATGTTCCCAACCTGAACGCGCGTAGTCTATCCAGCCGTCATACCAATTTGATCGGCGTGGTCATTCCGCAGACAGAGCCGGGAAAAGAGTTCATGTTCTCCAATCCCTTTTATGGGGAACTTTTGTCCGCCATTGAATATACTGCACGAAAAAGCGGCTATCATCTGCTTTTGTCCGGTACCCGCGAGGATCAGAACTATGCGAGCATCGCGCAGAACCGTGGCGTGGACGGCATCATCATCGTGGGTACCTATCCGGGGGAAAATCTGGATGCGCTGCGGACCATCGGCGTTCCCATCGTGCTGGTGGACAGCTATGTGACAGACAGCGGTTTCCATACCATTGGCATTCGGGACCGTGAAGGCGCGCGCATGGCCACCCAATATCTGCTGGACAAGGGGCATCGCGAGATTGCTTTCATCAGCGGCTCCATCCGGGAAAACGGCGTGAACAGTAAGCGCTATCAGGGATATTGTGAAGCCATGGAGGCGGCGGGGCTGTCTGTTTCTGAGAAAGCGCTTTATTTGGGAACCGTCGGCCATGAGTATGGGAAGCAGGCAGCCGAAAGCTATGTGCAGCGCGGCAGGCGGCAAACCGCCGCTTTTGTGACGGCGGACATCCTGGCCATGGGCTTTATCAAGGGATTGATGGAACACAACGTGCGCGTCCCGGAGGAGATGTCCATTGTGGGATTCGATGATGTGTATCTGGCGCAGATGTGTTACCCGTCCCTGACCACGGTGAATCAGGATATTGCGCGCAAGGGGCAGCTAGCGGTGCAATGCATTCTGGATACGATTGAGCATCCCGGCATCGGACATATCGAGCATATTCTGCCGCTGACGCTTACAGAGCGTGATTCGGTGAAGGAAAGGAGCGCGGGAGCGTGCTGAAACATTTGCCGGAGGGGCTTACCCCTTTTGAAGATTGCGGCTTTGCCCGCCATCCCTTCATGCCGGTGGCGGGAGAACCGGTACAGGTGGATTGCCGCGTGGATAGGGGGGACGGACTGCCTCAGCTGCGGCTGTGGGTGAATGGCTGCGAGCTGGAGGCGCCGGCAGCCCTGCGGCGGGATGAGCGGCATTTTCGATTTGAACTTGGGGCGTTTGCGACCTTTGACCGCATTGCGTATCAGATCAATACCGGACGCGAAACCAGCCGCCGCTTTTCCTTTCAGGTGGAGGAAGAGGTACGGGTGGGACAGCCGCTGGCTGTTTTCCGCACGGAGCAGGGCTTGTGTCTGGAGCTGGAAGGGTTTGTGCTGCTGCTGGAACAGCAGGGCAATACGCTGGTGCAATCAGCCTGCCAGGCGCAGGCGCCCATAGGCGAACGCTGCCAGACAGCGGTTCTCCCTTTGCCCGACCATTTTGCATTGCACGTGGGAGGGACGGACTTTCTTTGGGAGCTGAAACGTTTCAGTTATTGCATTTGCGCGGTTCACAGCTTTACCATCCGCAAATCCTCGGAAGGGCGGATCACCAGCATTACCCAACACGGCACACTGGATACGCAGTACGTTTGGGGAACGGGCGAACGCTTTGACCACGTGAACCAGCAGGGCCATGGCAGCAACGGCCGCGTGGTGGAAAAGTTCACCCGGCAGGAGGATCAGACCTATCTGCCCATGCCGTTTTTCATGACGGAACAGCATCTGGGCTGGTGGTGTGAAGGCAGCATCAGCACGCAGATGGATTTTCGCAACGGCTTCACCCTGTACCGGGCAACGGCCGGGGAAAAGCTGTCCCAGGATGTGCTATTCTTCGGCGACAGCAAGGCGCTGCTTTCGCAGTATCTTGGCTGCACAGGTCAGCCTGTCCTGCCCCCCGAGTGGGCATTTGGCGTATGGATCAGCGCCAACGGCTGGAACAGCGACGCCGAGGTGGACCAGCAGCTCCAAGCGCTACGGGAGTACGATTACCCCGCCGATGTGATGGTGCTGGAAGCCTGGAGCGACGAAATGACCTTTTACCGCTGGAATGACGCCCAGCATTGGCAGAACCCGGCACAGACGGTCAAGCGCATCCGGGAGCACGGCCTACACCTGATCCTATGGCAGATTCCCATTGTGAAATACGAATGGGATGGCGAACCCAATGAATGGCTCCAGCGCGATATCCAGGAAGCCATCCAGAACAAATACTGCGTCTGCCTGGCCGACGGCACGCCCTACCGCATTACGGAAAACTGGTTCCACCACAGCCTCCTGCTGGACTTCACCAACCCCCAGGCGGTGAAGTGGTGGTTTGACAAGCGCAAGTACCTGCTGGACATGGGCGTGGAAGGCTTCAAGACCGATGGTGGGGAGTTCCTGTTTGACTACGATGCCAAACTGCACAACGGGCAGAGCGGGCTGGAAGCGCACAACCTCTACCCCGGGCAGTATATCGGCGCCTATCATGCATTCCTTGCCCAGAACGGCGTGGATGGCCTTACCTTCAGCCGCGCCGACTATGTGGGCGCGCAGACACGTCCCATGCACTGGGCGGGGGACCAGCTGAGCCAGTGGTCCGAGCTTTTCGCGCAGCTCATTGCGGGCATTTCCGCGGGGCTGAGCGGCGTGCTCTTCTGGGGATTCGATATTGGTGGCTTTGCGGGAGAATTGCCCAGCGCGGAGCTCTACCTGCGCGCAACGGCCATGGCCTGCTTCTGTCCCGTGATGCAATGGCATGCTGAGCCCCGCAGCGGGCAATTCTTTGCCACGCATGAAGAGGGCTTTGTCAACGACCGCAGCCCCTGGAATCTGTCGCGGCAGCTGAAGGATGAACGTGTGCTTGCCCTTGCCACCGCCTTTGCCAGGCTCCGGCAGCGCTTGCGTCCCTACCTGTACGACGAAGCCCGGCACTGCGTAGCGGCCAACCGTCCGCTTATGGCCCATCTGTGCATGGACTTTGGGGACGACCCCGTGGCATGTGCCTGCGAGGATGCCTACATGCTGGGCCGCAAGCTGCTGGTGGCGCCCATCACCCGGGAGGGCCAGTGGGAAAGGACGGTGTATCTGCCGGCAGGCCGCTGGCGGCACTACTTCACCCAGGAAGAATTCCACGGTCAACAAACCTGCAATGTAAAAGTTCCCTTGGATCAGATCGCTGTATTTGAAAGGCTGGATGCATGATGAACAAGCTCCACATCCAACCATGGCGCATTACGGCGCAAGGTGCTGTAACGGAATTTACCCAGAGTATTTTTTCCATTGGCAATGGTTTCCTGGGGCTTCGCGGCTTCTCCCTGCAGCAGTCCAAGGGATTGCTGCACGATCACGCCATGTTCCGCGCCGGGCTGTACGAGTACATCAAGCCGGGGATTACCGACCTGGTGCAGCTGCCCGATGTGCTGGGCCTGCGCCTGAGCGGGCATAGGGAAACAAGCATCCACCACGAGCTTGACTTGCGCACCGGAGTGTATACCCAACGGTGGCAGGATAGCCATGTGCAGGTTGCCGCTCAGCGCGTGGCCAGCATGGCCGATCCGCAGCTCATCTGCGTGCGGCTTACTCTGACGGCCCAAAGGGGCTGCAATGTGCAAGTCGAAAGCGTGGTGGATGACCGGGTGGCCAACCTGCCCATCCATGACGATCAGATGGTCACCGACAGGGAATCCGTGCCCCTGCTGGAAACGGTGAGCCATCAGGGCAACGAACTGGTGATGCAAACGGTGCACAGCCATCGCAGGGTGCGGTTCCTTATTACACTAATGGGCAGCATGCAGGCGCATTTGAAGGCCGGGGAAAGCCTGACGGTGGAAAAGCGTGTGCGTGTGCTGGTGGATGAGGAAGTCCCACAGGAGGACGCCGCCGACCCCTGGGCGGAGAACGAAGGCGCATGGGGCGCGCTGTGGCGGGACTGCGATATTCAGCTGGAGGGCGGCGAGGACATACAGGGGGGGATACGCTACAATATCTTCCAGCTGCTGTGCGCCAATGCCGCCGGGGACGCGGGGGTGTCCATCGGCGCGCGGGGCATCACCCACGGGAGGTACAAGGGCAATGCCTTCTGGGATACGGATATCTTTCTATTTCCCTTCTTCTGCTGGCAGCGGCCCAAGGCGGCGCAGGCGCTGGCGCGCTTCCGTCTGAACGGCCTGTATGCAGCCCGGGAGCTGGCGAAAAAGCAGAACCTTGCCGGCGCCAGGTATCCGTGGATGTGCGCCATCGATGGCAAAGAGCAGTGTGAAAGCTGGGATATCGGGCTGTGTGAAACCCACATCACCGCTGATGTCCCCTATGCCCTGTGGCGGTACCAGATCATTACCGGGGACAGGAGTCTGGATTTTACGGAGCTGTATGCGGAGACCGCGCGCTACTGGCGCAGCCGTTTCACCTGGGAGGAGGCCAAGCAGCAGTATTCCACCTTCTTTGTCAAGGGCCCTGATGAATATTGTGGCGCCGCCGTCAACAACACCTACACCAACTACCTGGCGCGGCACAATGTGCGCCTGGCGCTGGCCAACAGCCGCCTTTCAGCGGAAGAGCGGCAGGATCTTGCCCACTTTGCCCAGCACATTGCCATCCTCTATGACGAAGGGCGCCAGCTGCTTTTGCAGGATGAGCTGTTTGAAAGGCTGGAACCCCTGCCCAAGCAGCGGGAGGCCGGCGAACCTCTCTACCGCACCATCTGCTTTGACCGTATGCAGCGATACCGCGCCTTGAAGCAGGCGGACCTGGTGCAGCTGATGACGCTCCTGCCCAATGACTTCACCCTGGCGCAGAAACGCGCGGTGTGGGAGACGTATGAGCCCCTGACGGTGCATGACAGCTCCCTGAGCTTTGGCGCCCACGCGCTGCTGGGCTTTCGCCTGGGACTGATGAATGAGGGATGGTGGTACTTTGAGCGCTCGCTGATGCTGGACCTGCGGGACGAACTTCATCATGAGGGCAACGAGGGGCTGCACATGGCCGCCATGGGGGCCAGCTGGCAGGCAGTTGTGTACGGTATGCTGGGCCTGTGGGCGGAGGGCGATACATTAACCGTGGAGCCCCGGCTACCCAAACAGATCAAAAGATTGTCCCTTTGCGTATACCATCGCGGCCGGCGGCTGCGCATTACGGCTGACGCAACAGGCGCAGTCATGGAGGAGGAGGCGTAACCATGTATATTCCCCGAACCGCAAAGCGCCGGCGCACCACCGTGCTGTTCCTGCTGCCGTCGCTGATCGGCATCACGGTGTTCTGTCTGCTACCCATTGGCGCATCCACTTTCTTTAGCGTCATGGATTATGACTTGTTGCGCCCTTGGAGCGACATGGAGTTTGTGGGCTTCCAAAATTTCAGGCGTATTCTGACGGGGAGGGAGTTTCTCCAGGTGGTGGCCCACACCTTCAGCTATCTGGGCATGTATCTGCCACTGGTTCTGTTTACGTCAGTCACCCAGGCGCTGATCCTGAACAAAAAATTTCGTGGGCACAGGTTCTTCCGTACAGTGTGCTACACGCCGGTGATTACCTCCTGGGTGGCGGCCGCGGTGGTATGGACCTGGGTGCTCAGCGGCAAATACGGCCTGCTTAACCAGCTGCTGGCCAACCTTGGTATCACGGGGCCTGCGTGGCTGTCCAGCACCAAGTGGGCCATGCCGGGTATCGTCATCGCCGCCGTATGGAAGGACACGGGCTATTACGCGCTGATGGTGCTGGCAGCGCTCAAGTCCATCGACCCCACCTACTATGAGGCAGCTTCCATGGACGGCGCCAGCGGCCTGAAAAAGCTCACTGCCATTACCCTGCCGCTGATTTCCCCGACGCTGTTTCTGCTCATCGTCATTAACATCATCTACGGCTTGCAGGTGTTCGATTCCGTGCTCATCATGACCGACGGCGGCCCCGGCGGCGCGACCACGGTGTTCCTGGAACGCATCTACAAATACGCCTTTGTGCAGTACAAGATGGGGCTGGCCAGCGCGTATTCGTGCGTCCTGTTTGTGCTGATTCTGATCTTTACCGCCGTGCAATTCTGGCTGCAAAAAAAGTGGGTGAACTATGATGCGTAAAGCTGTCAGGGGCGTGCTCTTTTACGGTATGATCGCCTTGATCATCCTGATCACCATCATGCCCTTTCTATGGATGATCTCCTCCTCCTTCAAGGGAGAGGAAGCCATCCGTACCATCCCCATTCGCTGGATTCCGGAGCGTCCCACGCTGGAGGGCTACCAGCGGGTGTTTAATATGCAGGGGTTCTCCTTTACCCGTGCCAGCCTGAACAGCTTGTTCCTGGCGGTGGCGTGCACGGTGGTGGAGGTGGGATCGGCCACCATGGCGGCCTTTGTGTTTGCCAAGCTGCCCTTCCGCGGCTCCGGGAAGCTGTTTGGCCTGTACCTGGCCACCATGATGATCCCCGGCACAGTGACCATGGTGCCCAACTACATCATCCTGCGGGTATTGGGCCTGCTGGACACCTACACGGGCCTGGTGCTGCCCAAGCTGGCCTATGCCTTTGGGGTATTCCTGATGCGGCAAAGCATGCTGGCGGTGAATGATGCCTATATGGAGTCCGCCTTCCTGGACGGCGCGACCCTGGCGCGAATCTTTCGCTCCATCATGCTGCCCATGGTGGTACCAACCCTGGCCACCATGACGCTGCTCTCCTTCATGGGCAGCTGGAACAGCTATCTCTGGCCGCTGATTGTGCTGACCTCCACGAACAAGCAAACCCTGCAGGTGGTGCTTGGAAACATGAACGGCATGTACAAAGACAACGAGCATGTGCTGATGGCTGGCGCGGTGCTCACAGTTCTTCCGATCTTGGTGGTGTATCTGATTTCGCAAAAGTATGTGGATCAGGGCATCAGCCTGGGCGGACTCAAGTAATGGAATGTAAACGCAGTGGATCGCGTTTGCAAAATAAGAAGGAGGAACCCATCCATGAAGAAACTGCTTGCTCTTGTGCTGGCACTGGTAATGATCCTGTCCCTGTCGCTTGCGTATGCAGAACCTGTCACCATCACCTACGCGCATTTCTCCGGTTCCGGCGCCCAAGAAGAAACCCTTAAAAAGATGATAGAGATATTCGAAAGCAAGAACCCCGATATCCAGGTGGACGTCCAGATCACCGGCTATGATGATTACTTCACCAAGCTGGCCACCACTGTTGGCGGCGGCAATCCCCCGGACGTGTTCGAAATGAATATGGAAAACTTCCTGTCCTACATGCTCCGTGGCGCCTGTGCCGATCTGACGGGCAAGATTGATGTTGCCAATTATAGTGAAGGCACCCTAGCGGCAGTAAGCTCCGAGGGCAAGATCTACGCTGTGCCCATGAGCTTCTCCACATGCGTGCTGTTCTACAACAAGGACCTGTTCGACCAGGCCGGCGTCGCTTACCCCACGGACGACTGGACCTGGGCGGAAGCGCAGGCTGCCGCTGAAAAGATCAAGGCGCTGGGAGACGACATCTGGGGCTACTATCAGCCCATCACCTACAACGAGTTCTACAAGTCCATCAAGGGCAACGGCGGCAGCGTGCTCAGCGAAGATTACAGCCAGTTTACCATGAACACCCCTGAAAACGTGGCTGTGCTGGAGGCCATGATCGCCCGCGTGCGCGGTGAAAACCATGTGATGCCCACCAAGGAAGAGCTGGCCGGCCGCGGCGACTGGGATTTGTTCACCGAGGGTAAGCTAGGCATGATTATCACTGGTATCTGGGGCTTCCCTACCTTCGCCGAGAAGTGCACCTTTGACTGGGATATCGTGGTGGAACCCGGCTACAAGACTCCTAGCACCTTCTTCTTTGCCAATGTGAACTGTGTGTCTCCTTCCAGCGATAAGCAGGAAGCCGCCGCGAAGTTTGTCGACGCCATGGGCTCCGACCCCGACATCGTTCAACTGCGCCTGGATGCCAACTGGGAGCTGCCCACCATCGCCGACCAGAGCAAGCTGAGCCAGTACATCGAAACGACCCCGCCTGCCAACCGCAAGGCCGTGTTTGACAGCATGGACTATGCCGCCGCGCCGCCCGCGCTGGAAGAGCAGGGTGCTGTGGTGGAAATCATCGACAACATCCTGAGCACCTTGGAAACCAATGACATGACTGCGCAGGAAGCGCTGGATGAAATCCAGGCCCAGCTGGAGGACGCCGATCTCCTGTAAGCCCAACATGTAAAACCATGGGGAGGCGGAATATCTGCCTCCCCATTTTGATGCGGGGGAAAACGAACACACATTATCAGGTTACCGGAAATGAAATTGTTTTTCTACCCACCATTCGCGAAAGCGATAGCGCTGTAGAGGGAATCACCTTCCCATAGGGGCAAGCATCACAGCGTGGGATCATTGAGTGGTTATCCATGAAACGCATTGACACAGCTGGAAACACAAATGACTCATGTGCTCTTCTTACCATGAACGATACGCGCACGCTCACATATCCAGCGGGTAGGTTTATAGTCGTTCCGGATTATAAACCATACCACCAACCGCAAACTCTGCACACAACCCCGATTCAAGGAAACAAGTATAGGGTTTTCCTGTCATTTTACCCGCAAGAATGTTTTGTACACCACGATCGTAAACTTCAGCTACATATGGTTCCAGGTGATATAACGGCCATCCCAGTGGATTATCGGCTTTACCATGAGCCGGGAAAATTGCCCGAAGCTGCTGTGCATACCCCGCGATTCTATGCAGGGATGCTCCATATTCGGAAAGCGGTGCAGATAAACGTAATTGCCCCCACACCGGCCATGTCAGCATCATATCCCCCGAAAAAAGATATCCGTTTTGCCGGTCCAGCAAACAGACGCTACCTATCGTATGGCCTGGCGTTTCCATCACTTCCAATTGAACACCACCCAAATCTAGTACATCACCGTCCGAGAGTTCAACAACTTGCTTGGATGCAGTTGGATGCCATCCATCCCAATTCCACCCAGTCAGCTTTGGTTCATTAGCGAGAAAATGCTCATAGAATTGCCGCCGCGTTTCGGCTTCCATATCATGCCGGCACAGTTCCGCATCGCGCTTGCCTACGTGAACGCAGTCAAACTGACCATTTCCGCTATTATGGTCACCATGCGCATGCGTATTGACCACCAGGATTTCTCTGTTCGGACACAATTCCTTCACCAGGCCAACGAGATCCAAAAGTCCGAACCCTGTGTCAATCAGTAGTACGCGTTTGCTTCCTGCATACACATAAAGAATGGTTCTCCCAATTTCATCGATGGCAAACAGATTTCTTTCCACTTGATACACGTTTGCAATGCCCAGCTCACGTTCCATTGATTTACCCTTTCAGCGAACCCATCATAATACCTTTGTCGAAGAACTTTTGAATCATAGGATATAGAATCAGCAACGGCACGTAACCGCTCAATAATCCCCCGGTACAGGAAGCCGTGGTTCCCGGCACTCACACTGCCGAGAACCACGACTTCATTTCTTCTGACCAGGGGAGCAGATCATCAATCTCGAAGTTCTTGCTCTGTTCTGCGCGCTCAGGCAATAGGCTGAGCAGATGGAGCAGATAGTCGTCCAGCCGCAAGTTGTTGGCTTTGGCCGTTTCCATCAGCGAATAGATGATTGCCCTCGCTTGAGCACCCTGGGGCGTATCGGCAAAGAGCCATCCCTTCCGGCCAACGACAAAAGGGCGGATAGCGTTTTCTACCTGGTTGTTGCTTATTTCAATCTCGCCATGTTCAAGAAACGCACTCAGGTG
>DBFBGQ010000038.1:0-5075 GCA_048201975.1 Candidatus Egerieenecus sp.
GAAAAGCCTTGTCTTTGGGCAAGGCGATTCTTTGGCAAGTTTTTACGAAATGCACCTGTTTTGTTTGGGTTTTATCGGGCCGTTTCGTCCCTATCCGGCAAACGCAGCAGGCGCTCCATCCGGGGCAGGATGCAGGCGGAATTGCCGCTGGTGAGCAGCTCCACGCGGCCGGGGGCAGATTGCTCCCGGAGCAGATCCCGCTGCTCCAGCACCCGATGCAGCTGTCGGACGGTGCCGGCGTTGCCATCCAACAGGGCGGTCTCCGGGGGCAGCATCCGGCGAAGCACGGGGCGCAGGAAGACATAGTGGGTGCAGCCCAGCACCACCGCGTCCAGGGGCGCATGCAGGTACGGCTCCAGCAAACGGGTCAGGTAGTCCCGTACCTCCGGGCCGTCCAGCTCGCCCTGCTCCACCAGATCCATCAGCCCCGGGCAGGGCAGGGGCAGGGCGCCTTCCCCGTAGCGGTCCATCAGCGCCTGAAACTTGGGCAGGCGCAGGGTCAGCGGCGTGGCCATGACCAGCACGCGCCCCCCATGGCGCAGCTGGGAGGCGGGCTTCAGCGCCGGCTCCATGCCGATGATGGGCAGGGAGAGCTCCGCTCGCAGGGTGGCGGCGGCGACGCTGGTGGCGGTGTTGCAGGCAATGAGCACCGCCTTGACACGGCGGTCCAATAGCAGCGCCATGACCTCCCGCACCCGCGCCATGACCTCCGCCGGCGGCTTGGTGCCGTAGGGCGCGTGGGCGGTGTCCCCATAGTAGAGCACATGCTCGTTGGGCAGTTGTTTGCGGATTTCTCTCAGTACGCTCAAGCCGCCCATGCCGCTGTCAAAAACGCCCACGGGGCAGTCCCGTGGGTCCGGTTGCGTGCGTGTCATGCCATCCCCCGATTTCTGTGATGCGCTGCTGCTATTATAGTGCCCCCGGCGCAAAAATGCAACTCAGGGCAGCATGGAGAGTTGCCTGGGCTGGCGGGCCAGGGTTTCCTGGTTGATCTGCGCAAAGGTATGCGCCAGGCCCAGACGCCGGCACAGCTCCCGGTAGCGCCGGGCCAGGGTTTCCGCATCCCGGGCGGGGCATTCGTAGCGGTTGCCGAAGCGCTGCAAATAGGCTTGCTTGACGCCGGGAAATTCCCGGTCCAGGGCGTTGAAGTAATATTCCCGGTTGCCGCTGCGCAGGGTCATGCCGAAAAAGCAAACGGCGTAGCGCCCGCCCGCGTCCCTGCTGCGGACCAGCAGCTCCTCCAGGTTCTCCCAATCGTCGGTGAGGAAGGGCAGCACCGGATTGAGCCATATGCCCGCGTAGACGCCCGCCGCCGAGAGCGCGCGCAATGCCTCCAGCCGCTGGGAGGTCACGGAGACATGAGGCTCGATCTTCCGGCAGAGCGCGTCGCTGGCGCAGGTAAGGGTCAGGCAGGCGCGTACCGGCAGCGTGCGGGACATGGCGGCCAGAATTTCCGCATCCCGGGCGCAAAGGGCGGCCTTGGTGGTGAAGCTCACCCCGAAGCCATAGCGCCGAAGCAGCGCCAGCGCCTCTCCGGTGACGCCCTGGGCCGCTTCAAACGGGTTGTAGGGGTCGCTCATGGCGCCCATGGAAACCAGACCGGGCCGCCGCTTGGCGCGTAGCTCCCGCTCCAGCAGTTCCAGGGCGTTTTCCTTGACCCGCACCCGGTCAAAGTCCTTGATTCCATAGCACAGGGAGCGGGAGTCGCAATAGATGCAGCCATGGCAGCAGCCGCGATAAAGGTTCAGGTTGTAGTCGGCATGAAAGAAACGCTCCATGGAGGAGCGCAGGGGAGTCAGCAACTGCCGGGCGGGGACGGTATCCATGGGCGGCCTCCTTCAGCGCTTGTGGTACGGCGTAAGGGCCAGGGCGCAGTCCACGGCGCGGACGCAGTCGGCCTCCAAATCTGGGGCGGCTTCCGCACCGCCCAGAGCCACATGGAGAAAAAACTCATGGGTGCCGTTGTTGCCGGTGACATGGCTGTGGGTGACCTGCCGGACGGCGACGCCGGGCAGGGCGTTCAGGTCGCGAATCAATGCGCTGAGGGTGGGCAGGTACTGCTGGGGTGGCAGGTCGCCGGTGCGGCGGGCCTCCATGTCCTCCGTTTCAAAGAGGGGCTTGACCAGGCAGAGCAGCTCTCCGCGGCCGCGCATGACCCTGGCGAAGGCGGGGACGCCCTTGCGCAGGCTCAGGTAGCTCAGGTCCACGCTGGCCAGGTCCGGAACAGGGGAAAGATGCAGCAGCTTTTCGTCGCTGATGTTGGTCCTTTCCAGGTTGACCACCCGGGGATGCTGCCGCAGGGAGCCCGCCAGCTGGCCGAACCCCACCTCCACCGCGTACACCAGCGCAGCGCCGTGCTTGACAAAGCAGTCCGTAAAGCCGCCGGTGCAGGCGCCCGCGTCAATGCAGACTCGGCCCTCCACCGGGATGCCGAAATCCTCGATGGCTCCCGCCAGCTTTAGCCCGCCCTTGCTGATGTAGGGCATGTCCAGCCCGCGGACGGTCAGCGGAAGCAGGGGATCCACCTTTGCGGCGGCGGAGGTCACCCGCTGGCCGCCCACGTAGACCTGTCCCCCCAATAAATAAGGGGCCGCCTCTTCTTTGCCGGCGAAAAAGCCCTCCGCCAGCAGGCGGTCCAGCAGCGTCACCTTTTTCACCTTCGCGGGCATGGAAGCGCCTCCTTAAGAAAGAATAGGAAAGGATAGGGAAGGTTCGCCTCCATTATAGCACGAAGCGCCCGGAAAGCAAGGCGAGGGCCCGGAGCTGGCGCGGCTCTTCCTATTCGCCGGGTTTTGTGGTATACTACCTCCATGACCGAGGAAAGAGGGATGAAGTTTGTCGCTTCGTGTGGGAATTCTCACCTTTTTGCATAACGACAATTACGGTTCCGCGCTGCAGGCTTACGCCCTGCAAAGGGCGGTGAACGCCCTGGGCGCGGAAGCGGAGCATATCGACTACGCCCCTTCCCGCCGGGAGAAGCTCCGGAACCTGCTGCGCAGCGGCAACTCCCCCCGCTTGGTGCTGGAGGGGCTGCGCAAGCGGGAGGTTCGCACGCGCCGGGATGGAGCGCGCCGCAAGGCGGCGTCCTTCCAGCCCTTTTACGCGAAGCATATGCGCCTTTCACCGCTGTGCCCCAGCCATGGCGCGCTGAAAAAGCAGGCGGAGCGCTACGGCCTGCTGCTCTGCGGCAGCGACCAAATCTGGTCGCCCACCTGGCTGAATCCGGCATATTTCCTGGACTTTGCCGGCGCGGGCCAGCGCAGGGCGGCCTACGCGCCCTCCTTGGGAGTCAAAACCTTGCCCTCCTCCCGCAAGCAGCGGCGTATGGCGGAGCTGCTGCGGGGCTTTGAGCGCCTTTCCGTCCGGGAGGCGGAGGGGCAGGCGCTGCTGAAGACGCTGGCGCCTGGGATGGAGATCCCCGTGCTTCCGGACCCGGTATGTCTGCTGACCAGGGAGGAATGGCTGGACCTGGCCCGGCTGCCCCATCGGAAGCACCCCTACATTCTGTGCTATTTTCTGGGCGAGAGCCCGGCGTACTGGGCGCGGGTAAAGCGCCTGGCGGAACGCACGGGGCTGCGGGTCAAGGTGATCCCGGTGACGGAGGAGGGATATCGCCAGTCTTACGACCTGTGCGAGGGGCTTTCCCCGGAGGAATTCCTGGGCTACCTGGCCGAGGCGGCGGTGGTATGCACGGATTCCTTTCATGGCGCGGTGTTCGCGGCGCTGCTGCAGCGGGAGTTTGAGATTTTCCGCCGGTACCGGGAAGAGGACCCCGCCTCCCGCAACAGCCGCATCGATCAGCTGCTTCGCGCTTTGGAGCTGGACCGGGACGAAGGAGAAATCCCCTGGGAGCGGGTGAGCGCCCACTTGAAAGACATGCGCCGGCAGGGGCTGGATTTCCTGCGGGCGCTCGTGGAGGAGCGGCCATGAACGTTGTGCTGGTCTATCCCGAGATTCCGCAGAACACCGGGAACATCGCCCGCACCTGCGCCGCCACGGGGGCGGAGCTGCATCTGGTCCGCCCGCTGGGTTTTTCCCTGGACGATAAGTATATGAAGCGGGCGGGGCTGGACTATTGGTTCATGACAAAAATCACGGTGTATGACAGCCTGGAGGACTTCTTCCAGGCGCATCCCGGGGCGGCGATGCATTTTGCCAGCACCAAGGCGCCCAGGAGTTATGCGGAGGCTGTCTATGGCCCGGAGGATTTTCTGGTGTTCGGCCAGGAGACCCGCGGCCTGCCGGAAAACCTGCTGGAGCGGGTTTATGACAGGTGCGTGCGCATTCCCATGCGCGCCCAAGCCCGCAGCCTGAACCTGAGCAACTCTGTGGCCATCGTGCTGTATGAAGCGCTGCGCCAGCAGGGGTTCCCCGGCTTGCAGCAGACCGGCGCGCTGACCGGCAGGGAAGAAGCTCCGGGGCCCTGGCTGGATTATGTGTGAATGAAAGCGGCCTCCTTGCGCGTTTGGTAAGGGAAAAGGTCTGAACGGAGGCGAACATCATGGCGTATTTTCGACATGAAAACGAGCAAAATGATCAGGAAGATTATCGGCCGGAGGACCAGGAGTTCCAGGATGATGGGTGGGATGGCGAAGCCTACCCGGATGATCCGGCATGGGAGGACGACCTGGAGGAGGAGGACCGGGAGGAACGCCGGGCCCGCCGAAGGGACAAGATGCGCGTGGCGGCAGGGGTCAGCGATTTTTTCGGGGTGATTCTTGGCACGGTGTGCATCCTGGTGCTCATTGCGCTGCTGGTGAGCCTGCTGAATTGGCTGCACGCGGATATTGCGCAGAACTTTGCGCTGTGGCAAAATAAGCTGTAACAAGGGTTGACGCCTGCAAAAGCTGCGATGCGGAGGGGATGAGCCGTGGCGGAAATATCCTGGGAACTGATGGAGCAGCAGGTGGCCGCGTGCCGGATGTGCGCGCTGTGCCAGGGGATTCACCGCAAGGTGCCCGGCCAGGGCGACCGGCATAGCCCGCTGATGTTCATCGGGGAGGGCCCTGGACAGGTGGAGGACGAGCAGGGGCTGGCCTTTGTGGGGCCGGCGGGGCAGCTGCTGACCCGGATGC
>DBFBGQ010000039.1:0-32134 GCA_048201975.1 Candidatus Egerieenecus sp.
GAGGAAGCAAATTCGGTCAACCAGAGGTCGCCCGAATTTGTAAGGAATTGATTTTGCAAGCAAAATCAACAACCCGCCCCGCCGGCAAAGCCGTCGGATACGAATAAAAGTCAGAGGGGCTGCGGCCCCTCCGACACCTCCTGAAGGTTTTTTGACAGTCTGAAGCGCCGGCGCGTCCCCTTGCAAAAAGGGATCGCGCCGGCGCTTTTTGCCGTCACTTGCTGACGGGCCGGAACAGATTGCTGCTCTTTTGCTGCTTGCGCTTGGCGCTGCTGGCGGAGGCCTGGGCCGCGGATGCGGCGCTTCCTGCCGCCGCGGCTTGCGCCACCTTGCTTGCTACGCCGGAGACGATGCCTCCGGCCTGCTGCGCCACCTTGTTCGCCACGCCGGAGACGATACTCTGGCTCTGCTGCGGCGCCTTCTGCGCGCTCCCGCCGCTTTTGCCGCCACTCCCGCCGCTGCCGGAGGCCGGGGGATATTTCGCGTTGAACTCCTGCTGCCAGTTGGCTTGGGCCTGTTCATCCTGCTGGGCTTGGTATGCCGCGTCATTGAGATAGCGCCAGTAGTCAAATGCCTGGTCCTGGGCGTCCCGGTTGGCCTGCGCCTGGGCCTGCCAGGCGTTGTAGGCGTTGGTCTCCAGCCCCTGCAGCCGTTCCAGCTGCTTCTCCAGTGCGTCGCCCTGGTCCTGGTAGCGGTCATAGGCCGCCGCATACAGGGCCGGCGCCACATCCTGGAGCTTGCTCAGGTAGTTCTGGTATGCCTGGCTGGCGGCGGTGGTGGCGTAGCTGTTGCCGTAGCCCCCCGTGAGCCCCGCCGCCGTGCCCATGGTATCCTCCATGGCCGCCTTGCCCTGGCGTTGGTATTGCTCCTGATATTGCCGGAAGAGCGGGTCGCCGTTGATGTCGTAGGTGAATGCCGGGCGGCTGTCCAGCTGCGCCATCAGCGCGTCAATCTGCGCGCCGTATGCGCTTTCATAGGCTCCGGGCTGCTGCTGCCTGAGCTGTTCCAGCTGCTGCTGCGCCGCCTGCGCCTGGGCGTAAAGCTCCGCCGCCGTTTTTTTCGTTTCTGCCATCGCTCATTTCTCCTTGCATGTGTTAGGGGGCGAAGTTCAGCCCCAGAGAACCGTCCTGCATAGTTTGCCAGCTGTAGCTGCCCAGGCGCAGGCTGCTGGTGATTTCCGCGTCGGCGATGTAGAGCTTTCCCGCGCTCACATAGGCCACCTCCCGCCCCTGCTCATCCAGGAAGCGGATGCGGTCGTTGCGCAGGTTCAGCTCCAGGGGTTCGCCCTGCTTGCCCAGGTGCAGCCCATCCTCGTCAAAGCGGAAGTAGGCGTCGTAGCGCCCGATGCCCTCCGCCAGCTCCTCCGTGCGGCCGGTGAGCAGCGTAATGGCGCCGTTGGAGGAAAGGTTCAGCGAGCCGCCCACGTCCGCGGCCAGATGGTTGGTGTGGATGATCCCCGCCGTGGCCTGGGAGGCGAAAAGCTCGCCCACGTCGATGTGCCGGGAGGTGATTTTCCCCACCAGCGCCTCGGAGCTGAAAATCTCGCTGACGTTCAGGCATTCCGACGTAATCCCCGCCGCGATGATCTGGTCCGCCGTGATGGTCTTCTCCGTAATGGAGCCGCCGTCCAGGGTGGATTGGCTCAGCTGCGTGGTGCCGTTGGCCCGGTTGATCTCATACATCACCGACTTGTCCGAGCCCACCAGAATCAGCCGCTCCACGCTCAGGGTGCCGGCGTTGATCTTGGCTGCGTTCAGGTCCACAATGTTGGCGTCGCCCACGGCCAGATCCGCGGCAAAGAGCTTGTCCGCCTCCGTGCGGGTGAAAAGCGCCGTGTCCGCAGCCATGCCGCCCACCTGCGCCCAGCCGATGGTGGCCGCCGCAATCTCCGCCCGGGCGATGGTGGCCACCTCCGCCGTAAGCGCCGTGATCTGCGCCCAGTCGATCACCGCCGTACCCAGCGTGGCCGTGACGATCTGCGCCACCTGCGCCTCCAGGTGCTGGATCTGCGCCGCGCCGATTTTTGCCTTGCCGATCTCCGCCTGGGCCGCCTTGGCAATTTCCGTGCTCAGCCCCGCAATCCGGCTGGGGGACAGCCCCGCCTGGGAAAAGTTCTCGTCGCTCAAATGGTTCAGTGTGTAGCGCAGCTGCTCCGTAAGCTGAAAGAGATAGCTGCGTATCTTCCGGCTTTCCTCCGAGGAAGCCGCGCCTTCCGCCAGGGACGGCGGCAGCGTCAGCTGAAATACCGCCATGCTTCACGCTCCCCCCTTATCCCGGCAGATAATCCCGGGCAATGCTGTAAATCTCCGCTTCTCCCACCCCGGATAGCGCCAGGCGGCAGTGGTCGCACCGCCTGGGGAACAGCGGAATCTCCAGGGTGCCCTTTCCCGTGCCCGTAACCTGAGCCGCCGGATGCCATTGCTTGTCCGAATCGTACTGGATCTGCACGGTCAGTTCGCTTCCCTGGGCCAGATAGGCCCGGATCATCAGCCGGGTACAGGTGCGCTTGTTCGCGTCCTTCTGGTTCCAGTCGGCGGTCTCCGCCCGCCAGTGCACCGCGCCCTCCATGGCCATGCCTCCGGGCTGCCCGGCCAGCAGGGAGCCGTTGCGGCTCCAGAGCACCTTCTGTTCCCCGTCCGCCATCCAGGTGTCCCCGGCGGCGCGGACCATGTGGGTGACCTGCACCCCGTCCTCCCGGTGCCACAGCGCCCGGGTCGGGTCGTACACCAATACCTCGCAATCGTCCGCGGCGTCCTGGAGGCAGATGACATACCGCCCCCTGTCCTCCGCCGCTGAAAGCCCCTGCCGGGCCGCTTCGTCCCAATCCCAGCTCACCCGCACCGGCAGGCTGCCGTCATAGGCGTATACCCCGTCGATCCCCTTGTAGTAGAGCGTGTCGCCTACCTGGCATATGGTGCGCCAGGCGTTTCGCTCCACCCCCCGCGCCAGGGTGGAGGTCAGCTGAAAGTCCGAGGGCTTGGCGCCATAGAGCTTGTGAATCCATCCTTCCTTGAAAAACAGCGCGTAGCCCAGGTAGCTGCACATCCCCGTGAAGGGACCGTCCGAGCCCACGCTCACCGCGTAGCTGTCCGTGGACAGCCCCGCGTATACGTTCCAGTTGGTGGGATCCCCCAGCTTGCAGGCCCGCAGCTCCTGGCTGTCCGCCTCCACGCCCCAGACGCGGTTGTTCAGCTCCGTGGCCAACACCAGGTCCGGGACCTCGCGATCCAGCTTCACCGTGCCCGAAACCGTCTGGCTCCGCGCTATTAGCCCCGTCACCGTCACCTGGTTGTTGGAAACCTCCTCCAGGATCAGCGTGCCCTCCAGCGCGGTTACCCCCGTGCCGCTGATGCGCACCCCGTCTCCCGCCTGAAAGCCCGCGCCAATGCCCGTGGCCTGGAGCTTGATCCGCGTGCCCATAACCTCCGCCCATTGCTCCTGGGCGGCGCTGTATTGCTTCAGCACCTGATTGCGGGTGTCCAGCCACAGCATCCTGTCCGAGGGATTGCTGGGCTGGTTCGCGCTCTGGGTCACGCTGCCCAGGGTTGTGCCGTCCACATAGGTGGGCGTAAGCCGCACCCCCGTGACGGTCACATGATTCTCCAGCGGGGAAAAGCTGTACGTCTCCGTGTCAAAGGCCAGCTTGTCCGGGAAGATCAGAATCTGCGCGCCCATGCGCACCAATAGCTTCTCGCTATCCGACACCTGGCCGTAGCTCGCCCCCTGGTAGAAGAAATTCGTTCCGTCCACAAAGCAGAGCTCCGCTCCGCCCAGCATGCCGTTTATCTTGGTCAGGTTGCGCACCCGCCCCCTGGGGGAGCGGGGCGCCAGCAGTGGATACCCCGCCCCCGTCATGTTCTCCATGGCGGCAAACTCGTTTTCCGCCGCTCCCGGCCGCCGGTTCAGCCCGCGGAATTCCCGCTGCATCTCCCGCTTCGCTTTGCTTCCCGTGATGTATGGCAGCATCGGGCCTCCTTTCCCGCGGGCCTCCCCGCGTCACATGCGAATTTTCTTGCCCGCCGTCCAGGCCGCGCTCCGGCTGATGTCGGCCCGGTAGGCGGCGTAGACCTCCTCAAAAAGCAGCGCGTATTGGTTGTAGCGCTCCGTCTCCCCGTTCCATAACGCCGCCCGGGCCATCAGGTAGTGTATGTACATCAGGTCGTAGGGCTCCTCCGCCAGCAGCGCCGTGGTCTCCGCCGTCTCCTCGGTGTAGTCGGGCAGCGCCTCCGCCGCCCCTGCCCGCCCCTGCCACACCTCCCGCAGGATGCGCCCGTCCAGGCGGCTCAATTCCCGCAGCAGGTGCTTCGCGTCATAGGCGTGGGGCTTCAGGGCGCTAACCGTGTCCAGGGCCTCCTTCACCGTCATGGCTTTTCCTCCTTAGCTGTGCGCGGCGTAGGCGCTTTCCAGGCGGTCCATCAGCTCCGCGGTGCGCCGGTCCTGGGCCTGGGAGTGCTCCAGCACCTCCGCCACGCACGCAGGCACCTCCACCTCCACGCCCCGCATGATCTGAAAGGTTCGTCCGTTCACCGCCACGAATACGTCGTCCTTGTACTGCCCGTTGTCCTTGAATAGCTTGAGCTTCACCATCTTCTCCATGGTCTTCTCTCCTTTCCCTTGCCAGCGGGAGGGATGGCGCCCCGTAAGCCGGGACGCCCCCCCTCCGCCGCCTTAGTTCGCCGCCACCTGGCTGGAATAGCTGGAGCAGCTCTCGATGCGCACCATGTATTCCTCCACCAGCCGCTTGGCCGCCTTGGTGGCCTTCCAGCCGCAGGCGCTGCGCTGGTTCAGGGGATCGTCCCCATAGCCCAGCTGCTTGACGATGTGCTCCAGGCCGCCGCCCTCGATCATGGTGTCCCCGTAGGCGTGGGCGCCCAGCACCAGCGTGGCGAATACCCCCAGCCCCGAGGGACAGGTGCTGTCCTTCCAGATCTTCGCCTCCGTGGAGGAGACAAACCGCACGCTGCCCAGCTTGCCAATCTCGCCGTCGTAGATGGCCTTGGGGTCGGCGTACTTGTGCACGTCGATCCACTCGCTGTTGCGCATCAGGTCGTAGGCCGCATAGGGGTGGATGATGGCCACATAGCTGTCGTCGATGTAGTCGGCGTTCATGGCGGAGAGCTGCGCCGCCGCCTTGAAAAACAGCTCCGGGGTCAGCACCGCGGTCTTGTCCAGGGAGGCGCGGCTGGTGACCTCCGTGGCCGCGCCGTTGGCCATCTTGGGGGCGTAGATCACGTTGGTGCCCCCGCACAGCTCCTCGCGGATCACCGTGTCCAGGGTGCGCCCCGCCTGGCTGCCCAGCAGCTTGGTGGCCTGCACGATGTTGTTGTCCACCGCGGTCAGCTGCAGCAGGTCGCTCATCTGGATCCAGTCGCCGTACTGCTTCAGCGGGCAGGTGATGCTGGTAACCGTCAGGCTGTTGCCCTCCGGGGTGACGCCCTCGGTCAGGGGCGTGAGCGCCTTGCCCAGAATGGAATACTTGCGGAACTCGATCTGCTTGCCGCTGCCCTGGGGAATGGGGTAGCTGTCCCCGAAGCGCCCGTGCACCAGCTTGGGCTCCGCCAGATCGATCAGCCGCTTTTCGTAGAAGGTTTTCATCTCCGCAGAGAGCCCCGAGGTCCCCGTGGTCTGGGTTACCGTGGCGAAGAGCTGCAAGCGCAGCTTCAGCATAGACATCCTTCCTTTCGCTTGTTTCGATGGTGTCCGCGCGCGGCGCGGCGGCGATCCGCGCGGGGTTCCGACTCCTTCCGCGGCCGCTCCCGCGCTCCGCCGAAGAACATCCCCCCGCCCGCCCCGGCCAGCCGCTCCGCCCGGAGGTTATATCACAATGCGCTCACCGCGCAGCGCGCGCCGTTCCAACTCCTCCCGCTGGCTCCGGCTGGTCTCCCGCATGCTGGGCCTGGCGGGGGCCGCGCCCCGCTCCAGCATGCCGCCTTCCCGGGGGCGGGCCTGCCGCTGCATCAGGCTGCGGGCGGTAAGCTCCCGCACCCGGGCCGCCGTGGCCTCCATGGCCGCCAGCATCAGCTGGTCCCGGTGGGCCAGCGTCCAGGCCTGCTCCACCGTCAGCCCCCTGCGCAGCAGCGCCGGGAAGTCCTCCTCCTGCATGGCCGCCCGCAGGTCAAAGCCCGGATACCGCTCCCCCAGGCGGGAAGCCTCCGCCACCCACTCCCGCAGGGTCTGGCAGGCCGCCCACCGCTTCAGCGCCTCCCGGCGCTCCCGGGCGCCGGCCTCCCGTTCCAGCATGGCCGTCATGCCCTCCGCGTCCTCCGGGTCCAGCCCCCGGTCCGCGCATAGCTTCTCCACCGCGGGGATCCACTTCTCCCAGCGCTCCTCCAGCTTCCGGTGCTCCGCAAAGCGCCGGTCCATCAGCTGCTGCACCTTGCGGGTGAAATCCTCCCGGTACCGTCCCGCAATCAGCTCCTCAAAGGGTTCGGGCTCCGCCTGACCCAGGGTCTCCCGCATGATCTGCTCGTCCATGGTCGCGCTCCTTTCATTTGGGGGTCGCTTGCCCCGCCGCCGTCTCCGCCGCCTGCCGGCTCTGGGTGTCCTGCTCCGCTTGCATCTCCCGGGGCGCGGGGGACTCCGTCCGCACCTGCGCCGCCACCGCCGGAGCAATGGTCGTGCCCCGCAGCCTGTCCACCACCTGGCCCAGCTGCTGCAGCCTTCCCTTGAGCTCCTCCACCTGCCGCTGCAGCCCGCCCTGCTCCGCCAGGCGCGCCATCAGCATGTCCTTACCCTCAAAGTCCATCATCTCCAGGCAGCTGCGCGCCTGGTCCGCCATCTCCGGCCGGAACAGCCCCATGCCGAACAGCTCCTTGGCCAGCTCGTTCTGCACCAGCTTGTTGTAGGGGCTGGCCTTCTGGCTGCGCAGCTTGATGTCATAGACCGGCCGCGCCATGCCCATCTCCTGGCCGAACACGCTTTCCAGCGCCCTGGGCCGCAGGGCCGCGTTGTCAAAGCGCAAAAAGCGCATGCCGCCCTCGCCCATGATGCGGAAATACCTGGGCACGTCGTAAAATTGCCGGACGAGCTCCACGCACAGCTGGCACAGGTGGGTGAAGGCCCGGTAGCTCCCCTGGATCATGTCCCGGCTCAGCTTGGAGCCCGCCTCCTGGAGCGCCGCAATGGCCGTGCCCGCGGTAACGCCTCCGGTCACCCCGCCCTGGGTAAAGTCCCGCACGCCGCTGGTCTCCTTCATTTCGTTGATCTTGCCTTCCAGTAGCGTGGTGTACAGCCCGCTGAGCGGCTGCACCGTAATCTCCCGGATGCTGTCCTCGCTCAGGTTCCCCGCCACGTGCACAAAGTCGTTGCGCCAGTCGGCAAATTCCCCTTCGCTCACCGCCCCGTCCTGACGGATGAAAAACCGCTTCTTGCCTGCCAGCAGCGCGTTCTTCAGCAGCGCCTGATTCAGCCGGTCGATGTAGGTCTGGCAGTCCTTGAGCACGTCGATGTACCCGAACCCCGCCGGGGAGCCCTCCACCGGGAACAGCGGGTCCAGCACGAAGGGGTACTCCCCATGCTCGTAAAAGCCTCCCTGGGCGTATGCCGGCTCGTTCTCCGAGGCGAAGATCACCTGATCCTCCACAAACCGGCAATAGTGCAGCACCGTGCGGTTGCCCTGGCGGCGGCGGTAGTACCAGTCCACCACCACCGCCTTGTTGCCGGTTTCCACCTGGTCGTCGTACACGTAGCGGGTCACGTCCAGCCCCGGGGTGCTGCCATGCAGCTCCAGGAAGGGGTAGCGCTCCTTTAGCTCCTCCCGATCCTCCAGCATGGTGTAAAACACATTCCGGCTGTCCTGCAACCGGCTGATCCCCGGCTCCCAGAACAGCTGCAACAGGTCGATCCGCCCCAGGGCCACGTCCCCCAGCCCGCCGCAGGCGTCCGGGTCCCAGAAGACCCCCGCCGCGCCCGTGCCCGCCTTGAGCTTGTACCACCACATGTCCGAGTAGAGCTGGCTCATGCCGCTCTGCTCCAGCAGCACCGGCAGCACCTGGGAGAGTACCTCCGCCGCCTGCCGGTCGCCCTCCTCCCGGGGCAGGACCACCGGCTCGGGCATGTTGTCCATGGCGTCGGCATGCTTGTTCAGAATGGTGTTGAACAGCCACGCGCTCACCGGCTCCACCGTTTCGTTAGGGTCGTGCAGGTTCATCTGCTGCCAGTGGCGCAGCTTCCACCATTGCTCGTTGGCCACAATGCGCCGCTCCAGGGCGCGCTTGCCGTTTCTGTACTCCTGCAGGGTTTGCGCCGCCAGGCGGACTTCCTCCCGCCCGATGGGCATGTCTTCCCGCTTCTCCATGGTTCTCCCCTCCTTGTGGGTCAAATGCGTAGGAACCTCGCGCCCTTGCCAAGCTCCAGGGGATCCTCCCTCAGGGGAGGCGCCGTGGAGGGCGGCGGGGGCGCAATGGGCCGCTCCATCAGCACATAGCGGATCATGTCGTAGATGTGGTCCTCCCCCTGGGTGTCGATGTCCTCGGGCCGCGCCCTGTCATACACCAGCGCCGGCAGCGTGCGGATGCAGTTGCGGCACGTGGAGAATACCTGGAACATGGGCAGCCCCTCCCCGTCAAAGGCCAGGCGGTTGTGCAGCTGCATCTTCCCCGCCAGGCGCGTGTTGTCGCCCCCCTGCCAGTAGATGAAGTTGGGGCTGCGCTCCATCATCCGCGCCACCGATTCCCCCCGGCTTTCATCGAATATGCTCGGGTCCGCAATGCCCGTGATCCGCTTGCCCCGCAGCATGGGGTCCTCGCTTTCCATCCGCCGGATCTCCCTGGCAATCTCTCCCGGATGCATCCGCACGCCCTCGTTGGGCACGCCCGTGCAGCCGTAGAATTCCTTCACGTGGTAAACCCGCCCGTCCTCGTCCACCGCAAACCATCCCACCGCAAAGGGTCTGGCGTACCCAAAGTCGAATCCCCGGTAGATCCGCCAATGCCCCGGCAGAGGAAACGGATCGATCACATGGGTCCACCGCTGATCCCCGTAGTGGGCCGGATCGTTGCGCCACTCCCGGAACACCTGCCCGTCAAAGCTGTCCCAGCTGCCGTAGAGCAGCGCCATGCGCTCGCTTTCGGGCAGCATGGCCAGGTTGGCCAGGTACTCCGGGGCGTTCCGCAGCAGCTCCTGGTTGTCAAACACCGTGGAGGGCACAAAAATGCGGGTTCGCCGCATCCTCCGCGGCCCGTCCCGGCCCTGCACCGTCACCTCCTCCACCATGGGCGTCATGGGCGGCGCGGGGGTGATGAAGCGCTCCTTTACCCAGCCGTGGCCAATGCCCCCGGGGTTGGTGGCCGCCCGCATGTACACCCGCGTCCCCGGCCCCGAGGGCCTGTTGCGGGAAAACATGTAGGCATATTCGTTCCAGGTGAAGTGGGTCAGCTCGTCAAAGGCGATGAAGTCATACCGCTTGCCCTGGTATTTCGTCCGGTCGCTCTCGTACTGCATGGCCCCGAAGTAAATCTTCGCTCCCGCGGGAAACTGCCACACATGCTCCGTGCCGTTGTATTTCGCCTGGGGAAACGCCGCCGGATACAGCTCCCGGCTCCTGTCCACCAGCTCGCTAAGCTCCGGATACGTCTTGCGCAGGATCAGCCCCCGGTAGTGGGGAATGTGCACCTGCCTTAGCGCCTCGCACAGCAGCGCGTCCGATTTCCCGCCCCCCGCCGCGCCACCGTACAGCGCCTCATACTCCGGCCGCTCCATAAACGCCCGCTGCTTGGGCTGCGGCCGCCAGATCACCCTGGGTTCAGCCATCCTCCGCCTCCTCCAGCACCCGCGCGATCTCGATCACGCCCGCCTCCTGCGCCTCCCCAGGCTCGCCGCCCCGGCGCTCCTTCTCCAGCCCCGTCACCCGCTTGCGCAGCGCCTCCGCCGTCTCCGTCAGCTTCTCCGCGCTCTCCAGCTGCCCCAGCACCTCCGCCAGCGCCTTCAGCGCCTCCGCGCCGTCCCGCAGCCGCTCCATGGGCGCGTCCCCTTCCCACGCCCCGTTCAGGGACGCCATCACCGCCAGCGCCGTATCCCGCAGCTGCTTGCGCACCGTGGCCTTCCTTGCGCCCATCGCTTTTCTCTCCTCCTCCCGTTCATGGAGAAGAATAGCAAACATATGTTTGCATTTCTCCCCAAAGGCAAAAAAATATCCCCGTGGCCGGGGAGCGGACTGGTGACGAAGTCTATGATCTCGAAATTCTTGCAAGGTTTCCATTGTATTCTTGCAAGCGGAGGGATTTCGTGCCTGCAAGGTTGGGCGTGTTGCAGAAAGCAATTTCTGCGGCGCGCCCTTATCCGTATCCGACGGCTTTGCCGCCGGACGGTTGGCCTTTCTTTTGAAAAGTCAAGTCGCTTTACGGCCGCTGATTAGCCGAATTTGCTTCCTCGAGAAAGTGGTTTTCACCGGTTTTTCGACACGCATGAAAGCCGCCCATGGCAGAGCCATGGGCGGCAAATACCCGGGATTGTTTGGGTTTATTGCTCCAGCGCCTGGATGTAATAGATGGCGTTTCCGACCCCCTGAGCGCACAGCTGATACCTGCGGAAGGGCGATATCGCCGTTTCCGGATCGTACAGCACCACGGGCAAGCCGTCCTGCTGGCTGATGGTCACCTGGAAATATTCTGCCTGATCCTCTTCCAGGGCCAGGGGCAGGCTCGGGAACTCCACCAGCTGGCTGGGCAGCTCCGTCGCCACGCCCGACGCATCCAGCGCCGCCACCTGGTGGCTGGCCGCATAGGCGGTCACTTCCTCCTGGGTGGTCAGCTCTCCCGCGTTCAGGCACACCAGCAGGGAGGGCACATAGGCCGTGATCTCCATCCGCTGCGCGCCATAGCACGCATAGACATTGATCTGATAGCCCGTGCCGCCTTCAGGCAGTTCCTGGGGGGTCACCCATATCTCCAGGCTCACATTGCGCAGCTGCAGAGATGTCAGCGTCACTTCCGGCAGAGCGGCCAGGCTCTGCGCGTCCGGTTCCGTCTGTCCCGCAAGCAGCAGGCTGATGCACTTGGCCGCGTCCCCGGTGAGCAGCTCCTGCAAGGGCAGCGCTACGCTCCCGTCGCCGCAGCGGAACTCCAGCCAATCCAGCTGGTCCTCCTGCCACAGACGGGCGGTTTGCATCCCGGAGAGCAGCAGGAAATACGGTTCCAGCTGACCCTCCTCCGGCAGCACCGCGCTGATCAGCAGCAGGTTCTGCGCTTCGTCCTCCGTCATGCGGAACACGGGAAGCAGCTCATAGTTCCAGCGCTCGCTGTTCTGGTTGTACACAATGCACAGCTCGCTCAGCCCCAGCCCCGTGCCCAGATGCTCGTCGTAGAGCACGTTGTTCTCCGAAGCTACCTCCGGCAGCTGGAACATAGGGGTGGCTGTGGGCGTAGCCGTGGGCGTCGCTGTAGGCGTAGCCGTGGGCGTCGCTGTAGGCGTGGCCGTGGACGTCGCTGTAGGCGTAGCCGTGGGCTCGGCTGTAGGCGTGGCCGTGGGCGTCGCTGTAGGCGTGGCCGTGGGCGTCGCTGTAGGCGTCGGCGTGGCGGGGGTTGTCGCCGTAAAGCTCAGTGCAAGCGTCATATCCTGGTATATCCCGGAAATCGTAATAACATTTCCGTTAACGCTTATCAGGCTACTTGGTTGACCGATTACCTGGGACAGCCGGTATCCCGCCTGGGGCTCCACCGTCAGCGTTGCTGATCCCAGCCGTGGAATCTTCAGCTCAAAATTGCCGCCATATGCCTGCCCGTCCACCCATACAGTTCCGGTTGCTTCGCAAGCCACCTCCACCGTATGCTCGCTGGGCAGGCTTGTCAATACCGTCGTATTGCGGTTTTCACCCACGCCCAGGGCAGAGATCACAGGCAGGAGCACGCACAGCGCCGCCAGAATCCACGCAAGAAACTTTCTCAAGTGCCCCATGCCTCCCCTCTAGTTTTATTTTGCTTTGCCGTTATTCCGCGGCCGTCGCGGAAATGGTGAAGTTTACCGTGCCGGTGTAGTCCCCAGCGGGAGCCTGATTCCATTCCTCTTCGGTGATGTTGATGCTCATGGTTTTGCTGCTGGGAAGGCTGGTAAAGTTGCTGAAGGAAAGCTCATTGGGCGAAATGGTGAAATCAATGGTTCCGTCGCTGCCGTTGGTCATGCTGCCGGTCTTGTCCGCGGTCACCTGGATGGACTCAGTGTATTCAACTTCCTGCACCTGAACGGTCAGCGTGGTTTGGGTGGCGTTGGGCGTAATCGCCAGGGAGGAGGGAATCACGATGGTGTAGGTCGGCACCGGCTTGGTGGGGTCGGTAATGGTGGTGGTCAGCGTGGTGGTGGCGGTCTGGTCGTTCTCGTCATAGGTATCCTCGGCCAGGGCGACAGCGCAGAAGACCAGGCTCAGGGTCAGCAGTACGCAAAGCATCTTTTTCATGGGAATTCGCTCCTTTCCATTCTTGTCCATGTTTGTTCATCGGCTGGCAGTGCCATGTATCCGGCGCGTTTGAGCGGCTTACCAGAATCCCACGGCGCCGCCGTCCTCCAGATCATCGGCGCCAACGCCTCCGGTGGTCGTGCCCTCCAGACCAATTTCAAAGGTCAGGGTATCGCTGTATTCGCCCGCAGGCTTGTTGTCGATGGCCTCGGTGAGGGTCAGCGTCAGGGTCGCGGCCTCGGGGATCGCTTCGCCGTGCTTCCAAACGAGCACTTCGCTGCCAGCGGTGATGTTCGCGACATCCTTGGTGATCTTGTAGCCGATGGTGTCTGCGTCCTTTTTCAGTTTGAACTGATTGGCAGTGGCCTGCAGCGTCACCGTGAGCGTGTCGCCGGTGGCCAGGGTGGAGGACTCCTCAATGGAAATCTGCATGGCGGTGGAGGTTTCACCCTGGGGGATGCTCACGTTCGCGGGAATGGTCACGGTGAATTCGCTGGGCTTTTCCGCCACGGTGTAGGTCACGGTGGTCTCGCCGGTCTCACCGTCGCCGGTTACTTGGGTGTCCGCCAGCGCAACGCCAGCGCACAGCAGGCTCAGGCTCAGCAGCAGGCAAAGAAACTTCTTCATGGTGGATCGTCCTTTCTCTTTGGGTTTGCTGGGTTTGTGTTGGGATTACCAATCCACGGTGGGGCCATCCTCAAAGCCGTCGTGGCTGGCGTTGAATCCGCTTTCGGTCAGCGTAGCTTTGAAGGTGAGGGTGTCGGTGTATTCGCCGGGGGTGTGGCCTTCGCTGCTTTCCACGGTCAGCGTCAGCTCCGCCGCCGAGGGAATTGCCTCGCCCTGGTTCCAGGTGAGGATCTTGCCGCCCGCCACAACGTTTTCACCGCCCTGCCGCACAGTGTAGGACAGGGTGTCGGCCTGATCCGCGTGCTTCAGGGCAAAGTTGTTGGCGGAGCTTTCCAGGGTGATGGCCAGGGTCTCGCCGGTGGCCAGGGTGGAACCCGCGTCAATGGAAATCTGCATGGTGGCGGAGGTTGCACCCTGGGGGATGCTCACGTTCGCGGGAATCGTCACCACGAACTCGCTGGGCTTTTCCTCCACGGTGTAGGTCACGGTGGTGGTGCCGGTCTGCTGCTCCGGGGTCAGCTGGTTCTCTTCCGCCAGCGCCGCCCCCGCGCACAGCAGGCACAGCGCCAGCAACAGGCTCAGGGTTTTTTTCATGTTGGTTTATCTTCCTTCCTTGCTTTTTTTATTCCACAACCAACCGCGTCTCTGTGTCCGCGTTGTTGGTGGGGGTCAGGTCGCTCATCCGGTAGGGCTGCACGTGCAGGATGACGTCATACTCGCCGGACTCCAGCGCGCGCGTCAGCGTGACTTGGTTGCAGTACTGCCCCGGCGGAATCAGCCCGGTGGTGAAGAGCACCTCGTAGGTCTCTTCCCCGGTTTCCTCGTCCACGGTGGGCAGGCGCATTTCGAACGTCAGGTAGTACCAGTCCGCGTTCGCATCCGGATTTCTCAGGGTGGTGGACGCCTCGGTGACGCCCGCGGGGAGCGTGATGCTGCCCCAGCCGGGGATGGCCACCCCGGGCTCCGTGGGCGCGGGGGTAGGCGTAACCAGCTCGCCCGCGTTGGGATCAATCTCCAGCTGCACGGTGGCGGTGGGCGTGGCCGTGGGGGAGGACGCGGGCTGCGAGCTCTGCCGCCCCAGCCACACGCCCACCCCGGCGGCGGCTACCACCGCCAGGGCGATCCCCGCCGCCAGCCAGATTCGCGGGCCGGGGCGCTTGCCATGCTTGCCCCGGCGGGGGGTCCCTTGTTGCTCTTTCTTCAATTTCCTGTCAACCTCCTGTGATGGGATTTGCCGTGGTGGTGAATGTCAGGATGTCGGCGTACTGGCCGGGCTGCACATCCTCGTCGGTGACGGTCAGCGTCAGTTCGGCCTGCTGATTCGCGCTGGTGAAGGTGGCCACGGTATCGTCCTTGCCGACGATTTCTTCCGTTTCCGTGGCAAGGGTGTACGCCACCTCATGCTCCTGGTTCTTCAGCCGGAAATCGTTGGCGGACTTCACCGTTACCTCCACGCTGTCGTAGCCGCTCAGCGCCTGGCAGGACAGGCTCAGGGCGCCGTGGCCGTCGCCGTCCAGCTGCACCGAAGCGGGAATCGTCACCGTGTAGTACTCCTGGCCGGGATCTACCACCAGGTAGTCGCGGGAATAGGTCAGGTAATACTCGGAGAGGTTCTCGCCTCCCGGGGATCTATTGATCTCGGTCACCTTGGCGTAGAGGGTCCACAGGCCGCACGCCGCGCCCTCCGGCAACGGAAGCTCGAACGCCACGCTGTCTGCGCCCTCTGTCACCGGGCATTCCACCTTTTCGGTGCTCTGTTCATCGTAGGTTGCCCAGACCGTGACGGTCCGCGGTATGTCGCTGTAACCCAGTCGGCTGCCCACCAGCTTCACCGTGCCCTGGATGGATTCCTCGGGCGCGCCGCTATCCGCCGCCAGGTCGATGCTCTGGATCGCCTTGCCCGGAGTGGCGACAAAGGTCTGCTTTTCGACGTCCAGATTGTAGAGGTCGGAATTCTTCATGGCGAACGTTATTTCAAACGTTCCCACCTTGCGGGCATGCAAGGTCAAGGTCTGCGTACCAATCGAAATGATATAATCCTCGGATGGGCTCGCCTGCTGGCCGTCGCAGAGGACCGTCAGTGTTAAGTCTCTACTCAGGTCCAGGCCCAGCTCGTACAGATTGGACACCTGGATCTCAATATAGGCGCCCCCGTAATACTGGCCGTTATGCGGCGTGACTTTCGCATCGACGGTATAGCGTCCGGTGTAGAGAATCTCCGGCATTTCCGCGGGCTTGTAGCAGTCGGTCACGTCCTCGCCCTGGTGCAGCACAGCGTAGTCCACGTGAACCTCCCAGTCGCCCTCGTAACCCTCGGGCAAGGGGAGCTCCACCGGGGTCGCCTGCTCGATTACCAGGCCCTCCGTGTAGGTCAGGCGCTGCGTTTCCACCGTGCCCGTTATGCCCTTGTGGACGCCCCACACTTCGTTGACGACCAGTTGGTCGCCCTCCGCCAGGTTTTGCGGGGTCAGCGTCAGCGTCACGGTTTCGCCCGCGGTGCTGTACTCCTCCGCCTGGATCTCCAGCGCGGGATCGGCCGGGTACACGGAAAGCCACCAGGAATCGTCCTCCAGCAGGTACTCGTTCTCCTGGCCCGCCGCGAGCTTCGGCGTCACCTTGTACTCACCCGGGTAGGTGGGCGTAAACACCACCTCGCCGCTCTCTTCGTAGATGATCATGCCCTCGGGCACATCGTAGGGCTCGCCGTCCTTGTTCACCTCCAGCTCGACGATGCCTTCCAGGCTTTCCAGGTCATCGTTCCAGAAGACGATGAATGCGTCGCCGCCATAGACGCTGCTTTGGACATCTGCGTCCAGGTACAGGAATTCCTGATCCTGCTGCACGACGTAGGAGTAATCCTCATCGCCCAGGTAGCACTCGGAGACATCCTCGCCCGTTGCTTTGCGGATGACGGTCGCCTCCGCGTAGAAGTCCCACCTGCCGGGCGTCGCGTCCTCGGGCAACGTGAGCGCAAACGACAAGTACCCCCACTCGTCGATTTCGTCGGCGGTATACGTTTCCTCCACGGTCTGATCGCCGTTGGTCGCCCAAACCTTGATGGACCGCACCTCATCCGGATACCCCTCGCTAAGTACAAGCGAGGAAACCTCCAGCTCATCTTCGTACGTTTCGCCGGCCTGGATAGACCACGGCGTCCCGCCCCAGTAGAGCAAGTAACGCGGCGTAACGGTGAGCGTCGCCGGGTCAAGCTGGACCTCGTATTTCGGATCGTTCGCCACGATGGACACCGTAAACGTGCCCACGTTGAGCGGGACAAATACGATTTGGCCATCCGGGATACTTGTGAATTCAACATCCTCCAAGGGCTGGTAGGGCTGGCCATCGCGGGTGATGACCAAGTGGAAGTCATCCACGGTCAGATCGCCGCTGCTTGCTAGCAAGAAATATTGTATTCCGGCCATGCCGATCTCACCGATAGCGCTTACTTCGCATCCCACCTGAATGGGGATGGTCTCCTGCGTGTGGAAGACGGGCAGCTCCGCGCTCCGGTAGCGGCCGGTCACATCCTCGCCCGCACGCCGCACGGCGTAGTCCACCTGCACCTGCCATGTGCCATAGGCATCGGCGGGCAGGGTCTGCGTCAGCGTCTGCTGGGCGGGGAACGCCTGGCCCTGGGGGTACTCCGCAAAGGTGATGGTTTGGTCGTCGCGGTACGCCCGGACGCTGGTGATCACCAGCTCATCGCCCTCCGCCAGGTTTTGCGGGGTCAGCGTCAGCTGCACGGTGGCCTCCGGGTCGTACCGCTCCGCATCCAGCCGGACGCTCACCGGCGCGCCGGCCTGGTCCACCGTGACGGTGGCGCTGGGGGCCAGCAGCGTGTACGCCTGCTCGGGCGCCAGCACGGGGGTCACCGTGTAGACGCCGGGCAGCACGGGCGCAAAGGTGATGCGGTTGTCCGCGTAGCTCACCAGTCCCGCGGGGTCAAAGGCTTCGCCGTCCTTGTACACGGTCAGCTGGATGACGCCTTCCAGGCGCTGGGATGCATCGGCGGTAAAGACCGCCTGGGCCGCTTCGCCGCCGTAGACGCCATCCTGGGTCTGGGCGCTGAGCTCGATCAGCGCTTCCGGACTCACGGCGACGCGCACCGGGGACGGCTGCTCATAGCTGAACATGACGTCTCCCTGGCTGTTACTCACGTAGTACTGCGCGCAAACGGTCCATATGCCGCTCTGCGCGTCCTGGGGCAGCGTCAGCGTCAGCTGGGGCTTTGTTGCCAGGAACGCCTGGTACGCCGTGTCGAGTTCGGTGTAGCGGACCACGTCGGTCTTCTGTCCCGCCTCGTTTTCGGCCCAGACATCCACATATTTGAATCTGTCGCCTCTGGAGCCAACGAGGTAATTGAGGTAATCCGAACTGGTTCCAGCGTTGGGGCGGGAAGCCGTTACAGTGATCTGGTCGCCGGGCGCATAGGTGCTGGCATCCGTCTTGATCTCTACCAGCGACGGATTGGGCGTGATGACCAGGCCCTCCAGGGAGCCGTTGATGAGCTCATATGCTTCCGGATCCGCCGCCTTCAGCTCTATGTCCACCGTGCCAAGCGCGTCGATCCTTACACATAGCATCTGCGTCGACAACCTATAGGTGTAGATATCGCTGGGCTCCAGCACCTTGCCGTTGCTCCTTACCTCCACTTTCAGACTTCCGTCGTCCAGCATGCTTCGGTACTCTGCATAGTTAATGTCAGAGGCAGACGCGTTGAGGTTGAAATAAATCGAGCAGCCGGGCACAGTGTTTATCAGGGTCCCATCTCCGACGATGGCGAACGTCCAATTCACCGCGATCCTCTTGGCGGGCACAGGCTCCGTCACGGTCACGACCAGCGGCTCCAGCGAACACACATAGTCCGGGATCCGCGTGTTTGGCGTGATCTTATACTCGCCCGGGGAGGCGAAGGTAACCAGATAGCCGTTGTACCCCATGACGTAGGTAACCTGCGCGTCGCAGAGCCGGCCGTCGGTCCTCTCCACCTGGATGTCCATGATCTCATTCGCCGGTTGTTCCAACAAGTCAAAGGTAAAGAGGAGGCCCTCGTCCGTGTCCAGCTGTTCGCCCCCAAACAACGTCCAGTCGGGATACCGGAGCACATTACAGGAAACCTCTTTCTTGCCCACGCGAATCGTAATGGGTTCGAATTCCTTGTAGTTCCGGGCCTCATCCTCGTTCACATACTTGATTTCAAGCGTCCAATCGCCCATTGCCAACGGCTTGCCTTCATATGTTTCCGGCGCTCTGGTGGTTATGGACCCATTGTCTTCAATGTTACTAATGGTATAATAGCCACCCTCATGCACGATCGTTCCCTCGGCGTCGTGCCACACGTCCTCCACCAATGAGTTCCCCCAATAGTCGCCGATGAGCTCGCAGTTGAGTTGGAAATCTTTCCCGACAAGGACAGCGCTGGGGTAACTCGTCACACGGATGGGGAACTCGGCCTTTTCCACGGTCACGGTCCAGTCGCCCTCGGTCACCAGTTCGGTGTTGGTGAAACCGTCCCGCAGCTTGGGCGTGATCTCGTAGACGCCCGCGTCCTGGGCGGTGAAGGTGGCGGTGTTGCCCTCATATGTTATGTCGGTATATCCGACTCCCGGCTGCAACTCCTGGCCGTCGCGGGTGATGGTGAAGTCCAGGAAGTCCTCCAGCTTGTACCCCGCCGGCGCGGTGATGGTGATGGTGCCCATGCCCTCGCCATAGGTGCAGCCCACCGCCGTGGCGTGGAGCGCTATTTTCCTCTTCACGCTGGCGGTGACCGTCTCGGCCGTCTCGTAGTTCCGGGCGACGTTAGCCCGGTAGATCCTCAAGCCAAACGTCCACTCGCCCGGCACGGTGATCTCTCCATCCGACGTCGTGTCTAACAGTAGGAGCTTGACAGCTACCTGACTTGTTTCCAGGCCTTTATAGCTATAGGATGTTCGATACACTACTTGTCCTTCGGCGTCGCTCCAGACCATGTCAATCGTTTTATCCCGGTCCCATTCCGCCATGCCGTTGAGCTGGATGCTGGGCATGATGGTGTCGCCGATGACGTAGGGGCCCTCCGGCAGCGTCAGCGAGATCGGGAATGGGGCCTTCTCCACAGTCACGGTCCAGTCGCCGTTCTGCGTCAGTTCCACCCCGCTACTGGCATGAGGCGTGAGCTCGTAGGTTCCGGCGTCCCGCGCGGTGAAGGTGAGGGTGTTGCCCTCATAGGTCAGCGTGGCATGGTTCGCCTCCGAGACCTCGAAGGATTCGCCGTCGCGGGTGACAGTGAAGGTCACGGCGCTCTCCAGATCGATCTCCTCCACCGTAGTCACGGTGAGCACGCCATTGGCCTCGCCATAGGTGGCGTCCGTAGCCGAAGCGGTCAGCGCAAGTTCCAAAAGGGGCACGGTGAACCGCACCGGCTCCACGGGCTCGAACCACGATGTCATGCCGGAGTCCATCCCAGCTTGCGTTACCCGCACGTCCGCCGCCAGGGTGTAGTCGCCCGGGGTCAGGTCCTCCGGCAGGGGCAGCGAAACGGAAGACTTCGTTTCGTCATCCCCGTAATTATACACCACCATATCTTCGTAGGTATGGACGGGTTCGCCGTTTTGCTCCAGGCGGAAGGTCGCGGAAACCCGAGCGGCTATGATATAATACAGCGCATCTTCGTTGTAGGTCAGGCCCACTTCCAGCGTATCGCCCGAATCCAGCGGCTCCTCCGGCGCGGACATGACAAACACGGGCGCTTCATTGCTGATGGTCAGCGTGGCCGTCTGATCGCCGCTCACGCGGTAGTCCGCCAGCACAGCCGTGGGCGTCAGCGTGACGGTATACGTGCCCGGCTCATAGATGACGACCCGGAGCTTGCCGTCAACCGTGTAGATGTACCCCTTCGTGAAGTTTTCAAGGTCAAATACCTCGCCGTCCGCGTCGGTGATGCACACGTCGAAGCACGCTTCGGGATCCTCCACGGCCTGATCCAGCGCAAACTCCGCATAGGCTTCAAACTTGTTGCTCTCCACCCACGTGCCGCTGATCACCTTCGCCGTCACGTTCAGCTCGGGCTTTTGCACGGTGAAATCCATCGAAGTCACGGTTTCAAAGTACGAGGTATATTCCTTTTCGCCGCACATCACCTGCAGGTCGGCCGTCAGGGTGTACTGGCCCGCCGGCAGGTTCGCCAGATCCAGGGAAACCGACGGCCGATCGACGCCCTCGCCATACACCGGAAGTTTTTCGTATTCCATGACGGTCTCGCCGTCGCGCTGGATGCGGAACGTCGCGTAGGCGCTGCCGTCCGCGAGCCCGGTCAGGTCCTGGCTGTAGGTCAGGCCCACCTCCAGCGCCGCTCCAATCTCCGCCGTCTCCGGCACGGACATCGTCATCGCGGGATCGCACAGGGAGATGACCAGCGTGGCCGGTTCAATCTCGCCCACACGGAAGGGCTTTTCCAGTCTCGGCCAGGGATGCAGCTCAACGGTATAGGTGCCCGCATCAAAGAGGGCAATGCGATATTCCTGCCTATCCACATCCTGCTTCAATCCGTTCGCATTCTCTCCGCTGATGAGCGAGATTTGTTCCTGGTTCTCGTCGTATACTCTGATGAAGAAGCAGGCATCGAGGGGATCGACCATTTGCTGGCTCAGCGTGAACGCCGCATAGGCGGTGCCGTTTCTGGCATCCAGACAGGTGCCGTTTATCACGCTCGTCGTTATGGTCAAGTCGGTCTTCTCGGCATAGGAGAAGTTCTTCGAAGCGACGGACCCATAGTACGAGGTGATGTTGTACTCACCTGCCATGATCCGTACGCTGACCGCCAGCGTATACTCGCCCGGCGTCAGATTCTCCGGCAAATCAAGCGTTATATCTTTCCGGGTACTGTCACGCCCTATCTGCATCTCCTTATAGGTATGAATGATCTCACCGTCCTGCTCGATGCGGAACGTCGCATAGACGTCCGCAGAAACAGGGCTTGTCGAAAGGGCAGCGCCGAAGGTCACATACGTTTCCAGCGGATCTTCCCCGTACACCGTCCCAAACGGGCCAATGGAGAACGGGGCGCCGACGACGGCGACGTTCAGCTGGACCGGCTTAATGTCGTCTACGCTGTAATACTTCAGCAGTTCCTCCGTGGGCGTCAGGGAAATGGTATACGTGCCCGGCTGGTAGATGTAGACCAATAGCTTGTCTCCGACACGCTGAAGATTCCCATTCACATTTGGGATGATTTCGAAGGGTTCGCCGCTCTCGTCGAGCACGGACACTTCGAACTTGTCCATGGGGCTATACGTGGTGTCGCTGGGGATGTACTCTACATAGGTCCTCCCTATGTATCCATCGTCCTTCTCCACCTCTGTCTCCACCGTCAGCTTGATCCGCTTCTCCACGCTGAACTGCACCGACGCCATGGCGGACACATAGTTCGCGGTGACTTCGGTGCTGCCGCTGTACAGGTACGCCTGGGCGCTGAGGGTATAGGTCCCCGCGGGCATATCCTCGGGCAGGGTCAGCGCCACCTGGGCGGCCTGGTCAAGGCCCTTGACCAGGTGCGCCGGGAAGGTATAGCTGTAGTCATCCCCCGTAGCCGTGAAGGTCACGCTGGCGCGGGGGTTCGCCTCCCGGGCGAAGGTCTCGCTGGGCGTGAGGGTCACATCCAGCGTATTGCCCGCGTACGCCGCATCCGCCGGCGCGGACAGGGACAGCGCGGCATCGTTCACGATGGTCAGCGTGTCGTCCCCGGTCAGCACCAGGACATAGCCTAGAACCTTGGGGGTCAGGGCCACCTGGTAGCTGCCCGCCCCGGCGGTGAAGTTGGAGAGCGTGATGGAGTTGCCCGCGAGCACCTTCGTGTAGTCCTGGCCCTCCGTGAGCTCCCGGCCCTCATAGGTGACCGTCAGCTTCTCAATTCCGGCAATCTGCCATTGTCCATACTCGCTGGCCTCCAGCAGGAAGTAGCCGGCCTCGCCGCTGGCGGTCTGGGAGACGGTGCCATCCACCGCGGTGACGGTCACCGGGGTCACCTTGGGGTTGTCGTAATACACAGCAACCCGCACCGGTTCCGGCCAGGCGTAGGCATCGGCGATCTCCAGGCCGCCTACGAACGGGTTCGTGAATATATAGGAATCCACCTCAAGCGAAACCGTCCACACGCCTTCCTGGCCATACGCCTCGTCGAAGGTCACGGTCAACGGGTCTGCTGTGACCATCCAGTCGATGGCCTTTTCCAATGTCTTTTTGCCGTTGGTGGCGACAACGGTTCCCTGAATCCGCATGGAGGTAAAGAGCACGGGGGTGCTACTGCTCGTCAGGGTGACCGTCAGCGTGTCGGTCGGCTTGTAGCTCGTCTTGTTCGTCGTCATGGTGAGGAACACGTCGTTCTGCGCGCCCGAGAAGGAAATGGTCTTGCTGACGTCGCCCAGCAGCTTGTAGCCTTCCTTCGCCACGGCGGTCACCGTATATTCGCCCGGCTGGTTGAAGATAAAGATATCCGAGCCATAAGCTAAGGAGGATTTTTCAAACGGTGTGGCGACCTGATCCAGCGGCACCTCCAGGCCGTTTTTCACCACGCGGTATTCGACGGCGTCCGGCAGCAGTTCTTCGAGCTCCTGCTCCTCCACCGTGCCCATGGAATAGGAAGCGTAGTACTGCTTGGGCATCTTGCCCGGTACCATGAAGCTGGTTGCCGTGAGATCGCTCAGCTCGATGCCCTGCAGCACCGGGATGGTGGCGCGCTCAATGGGCTCGTACTCCGACACGCGGCTCTCGTCGCCGTCAATGCTGACCAGCGCGCAGTCCAGCGTCCAGTCGCCGGTCGTGGCGTTGATGTCCAGCACAAACTCCGCCTCGGCGGGTTCGCCGGGACGCACGGTAACATTCTGTGTTTGCTGGTTTTTGTCCGGGTCGGTCAGCGTGAGCGTATAGTTCGCCTCGCCCGTCAGCGTATCGGTGGGCGTCAGCGTGACGGTGAGGGTCTCGCCGGTGGCGAGGTCCTCCGCCGGGCTCAGGCTCAGCGTCGCCGGCGCGGGGAACGGGTCCACCTCTATACTTGCCGCGTAGTGGTCCGACAGGGTATAGCGGTTCTCCATCCCCTCCTTGAACCCGGGCGTGACCACATACGCGCCCGGCCGCAGGAAGGTCATGGTCAAGCCGTTCACATCGCCGGTCACGGTATAGGCGTCCGTATCGGCGATTTCGTCATTGCGCAGCACGTTCAGCTCAAGGATCTCCAGCGCGCTCGCGGGCAGGGGCGTGTCGCTGGTATAGATCAGCGTCGCCTGGCCCGCCGGGCCGGGATTCCCCACCGGCGTGAGGGTGATGGGGATTTTGGCCACGGTAAACGTCAGCGGTTCGGGGGATTCGAAGACATCATGAATAGACGGTGAGATTTCCACCCTCCAATCGCCTTCCGCGCCTTCCGCGGGAATGGTAAACGTAACCTCTGCGCTCGGCTCTGCGCGAGAAATGTCAGCATCCTGAAAATCCTCTTCTTCGCCCAACGGGGGAAAGAGCGTCAGTTGGACATATCCCGCATCATCACCCAGCAGCTCCAACAGCTTCCCTTCGGCCGTCACCCTGACGGTGATGTCGTCGCCGGGGGCATAGCTCTGCTGGGGATCGACGATTACCGCCGTCATGTTCGGCGGCTGCTTCTCCACGTGGACGTTGACGGGTTCGGACTCCACGGTGAGCGTGTAGCGGTCCGCATAGCTGTCATAGATCTCGGGCGGTACGACGGTATAATCGCCCGAGTTCTTGAACTGCAGTTCAAGGCAGGTTCTGTCCTCATTTATGTACCGAAAATAGGCACTCGCGGGCTGCACAATCACCCCGTTTTTATAGACGACACTTTTTATGATATTGAACACGTCCTCCGGCAGGGGCGTTTCGCTGGTGTAAAACACCGACGTCTCGTACGCCTTACCGGAAACATTCTCGTCCGTCGTCGTGAGGACGATGTGGCGCTTCACGGTCAGTTCGACCGGGTCACAGGCGGCAAAGCTGGCGGAGACGTCCTCCTCGCCGTTGTACACCACGGCCCGGGCCGTGACCGTCCATGTATCGATGGCGTCCGCGGGCAGGGTCAGGGTGACCGTCTGCTCCCCGCTGAGCTCCGAAACGACCGCCTCCTCGGTGGACTGCTGGCCGTCGGTGGCCCACACCGTCACGGATTTGAGGCTGCAGCCCTCGGGCAGGCTCGCCGCGGTCACCTTCACAGAGACGTCCTCCCCGGAGAGGTAGGCCGTTTCGTCGACGCTCAGCGTCACCGGCGCGTCGTACTGCTCCGCGGTCACGGTCACCGTCCGCTGGTCGGCTTCCGCCGGCTGCAGGCTGGCGCAGCCCGCTCCCGCCTCCGTCAGGGTCGGGACGATCTGGAAATGGCCCTTGCAGTTGATGGTGACCCGGATGGCGTCATCCGCATACGTCACCTGAATCGCGCTTCCGTCGATTTCCACCGGTGCGCCGTCCTCCAGCACGGAGATGGCAATCAGCTCCTGCGCGGTCATGTTGAGATCGGCGGGGATGTCCACGCCGTACTCCGCCGTCTGCGGCGTGAGGCCGGAGAGGCTGCTCTCCGCTGGGGTAAGGGTCACCGCCGGCAGGCTCAGCGTAAAGGAAGCCTGGGCGGACAGGTAGTTTTCGCTGGCGTCGTAGCCGCTTTCCCGAAGGACCTTGGGCACGGCCACAATGCTGCATTCGCCGGCCTGCATGCCCTCCGGAAGATCAAGGGACACCGCGCCGCCGAGCTCCGATGCCAGGACGGTGCGGATCTCCCGGCGGTTCTGGCCGCCGTCCACCGCATAGAACATCACCGACTCAAAGCAGTCGCCGTACAGGGTCTCCGTTTTAGTCAGCGTCCCGGAATCCACCGACACGGTGGCCCGCACCTGCTCGCCGAGGGTATAGTCGCTGTCGTCCAGCGTCACCGTGAGGAGCGAAGCGCGCTCGATCGTCTGCTTTTGGGAGAACGGCCTCAGGATTACTTGCCCCACATATTCATCCTTCAGCGTGAACTCAAAGTTAAACGTGCCCGCGGAACGGGGATAGAAGAAATACATGTTCTGGTTTTCATCATACACAAGTTTGCCGTTCTCGCCGTTGGGCTCAAACGTCTCCCCGTCGCGCGTGATGGTTACATCGAACTTCCGCATCTCGAAATCTTTGTGGATTTCGACTCTGTCACTAATGTTGAACTCTATACTACTTTGGGCACCACTTGCGTAACGCGAACCCGAACAAAAATACCCTATTATGATGGACTCGTCCACTTCGAACTGTACGGGCGAGACAGCCTCATATTGTTCGGTGACGTCCTCTCCGTCACGAGACACCGTGACCTTCGCCGTTGCCGTCCATTCGCCCATAAAGTAGCTCGGATTCAGATTATGATCATCATTATCGGGCAGCGTCAGGGACACCGTTTCCGGCAGGCTCGCATAGGTGTCGGAAGTCACGATAGCATCATTATGGCTGAGGGTCAGGACAAACCTCGTCACCGCGTCGCCCTCCGCCAGCTGGCCGGGGGTTACCGTTACGGTCACGTCCTCGCTGATGCCATAGAGCGACCTGCCCACCGAAATCGTCGCCGGCGCGCCATACTGCGCCAGGGTTTCCGCGCCGTTGCTGGCAAACAGCATGGCCTGGGCCGCCGCCACCTCCACCACCGCCGTGGGCAGCGCCGCCTGGCAGGCATACGTATCCTCAACCAGCGCCGCCACGAAGGTATAGCTCACCGCCTCCGCCTGGCCGTGCAGCGGATTGTAATCCGCGCAGCTCCAGACCACCGCCACTTCGGCCGTGGTCCCGTCGCTGAGGTTGGCCGTCACCGTGCCGGGCAGGCCCAACTGCTCCGCCGCCGTGCCGTACGCCGCGGCCAGGGTATAGGTCTCCTGGGCAAAGCTCGCAATCGTCACGGGCGTCTGCTGGGTGGCCTCCGGCTGCTGGGTGGCCTCCGGCTGCTGGGTGGCTTCCGGCTGCTGGGTGGCCTCCGGCTGCTGGGTGGCGCCGTTCATGTCCGTGGCCGTGCTCACGCCCGGTGCGGAGAGCTCCTCCGCCAACGCGGGCGGCATGATGGCGCTCATCAGCATGCACAGACTCAACACCAGGCTCAACCATCTTTTCTTCATGACATTACACGTCCTTTTTGTTGCTTCCAGGGGGGCGGGCTTGCGGGGCAAGCCGTTGCCAATCCGTCGGAGAGGGGCGTCCAGGGATCGTCCCCTCACCGCCATGGACCGGAAAAACATGGCTGTTTTTCCATTCCATTTTTTCTCACCATTAAGTATAAGCCCAAACTTTTTCCTTTTGCAAGCGCTATTCACGAAGTGTAGACCACTTTTCACGAAGTATAGACCGCTTTTCACGAAGTGAAGGGGTCTTTTCGCGAAGGAAGGTCGCTTTTTTTCCCCCCAGCGGACCCGCCGCCGGAGCGCAAAAAAAAGCGCCGGAGGATGAGCTCATCCCCGGCGCTGCCGTGCAGTTGAGCAATCCAAATCCGAACCTGTTTTCTGATCGGCCAATGCGGTTTTGAGGTCATCAAAAGTGATGGTCGTTGTCCCTTCCTTGTAGTTGAAGGTTATCACCATTTTGTCATCGTACAGGAAAATGGCGTTGATAAAAGTGTCAATCAGCATCTTACGGTGGGATTTTTGCTGTACATCCAGCTTGCGGAAGCGGTGGAGCCAGAAGGTCATAAACTCGGCGCTGACCTTGGGCTTCGCCAGCTTCTCACAGGCAATCTTGGTTTCCAATTCCTCTTTTGTGGCCTCCAGCTCTTCCAGACGGCTTTTCGTAGACTTGGTCAAGATACCCTGCTGGATGGCGTTCAAGAGGTTTTGAATGGCTGTATCCGCCTCCCGCAGCTGCTGTTCATAGAGCGGCAGATTGACATTCTCTCTGTCCTGCAAGTCCATCAGCATGGACACGATGGCCTCAATCGCCGTATCGTCCATCACCATTCTCATGGTTTCGCTGACCACCAAATCCTCGATCCACTCTTTGCGGACAGACTTTTTATGGCACTCGGTGCGCTTCTTTTTCACGGATACGCACTTGTAATAGTGGTGGACATTCCCCGTGTGGCTGGTGCCGCTCTCGCCGCAGAGGTAGGCCCCGCAATAGCCGCAGAACAGCTTGGTTGTCAGCAGATAATCGTCCTCGGCTTTATGGCGGGCCGGGGCTTTCTTGTTCTTTGCCAGTTTCTCTTGCACCCGGTCAAAGAGGTCTTGGGGGACAATGGCGGGAATACCGTCCGGCACCACAATATCCCGGTAGGTATATTCTCCGATATAGCGGCGATTGTTCAAAAGGTGCTGGACGCTGTTATAGGTCATTTTCTGGCCTCGTGTGTTCTTTACGCCCTGCTCATTGAGCCAGTCCCGGATTTGGGTCATGGTGGCCCCCTCGTCGTAACGCTGAAATGCCTCCCGGACAAAGGGTGCGGTAAGCGGGTCAAGCTGGAAGCACTGGTCGCTGTCAATCAGATAGCCAATAGGGCGCGTGCCGCCATTATACTTGGATTTCAAGGCGTTCTCCGTCATGCCCCGGACTACCTTTTCGGACAGGTCGGCGGAGTAGTATTCGGCGTACCCCTCCAGTACGCTTTCCAGAATGATCCCCTCAGCCCCATCGGAAATGACCTCGGTGGCAGACACCACCTTGACCCCGTTCTTTTTCAGAGCGGTTTTATAACGGGCACTGTCATAGCGGTTTCGGGCAAACCTGTCCAGCTTCCAGACAATAATCATATCAAACAGACGCTTGCCGCTGTCTTTAATCATGTTCTGAAATTCCGGGCGGTTATCGGTCTTAGCGGAAAAGGCCCGATCAATGTAGTGGCGCAGGATGGTGATACCGTTCTTCTCGGCAAAGGCAGTACACTCCCGGATTTGGCCTTCAATACTTTCTTCCCGCTGGTTGTCGGAGGAATAGCGGGCGTAAATCACAGCCTTCATTGGTCACCCTCCATCATACGAAACAGGGTTTCTTTCAGCTTCTCGTGCATGGGCGATTGGGGGTCAAAACACATTTCAATGAAACGGCGCATTTCTTCCCGTTCCGGGGCGGCTTTGGGCTTAAATGCGTAGGTGATCCCCTGTGGCTTGTCCGTGCGGGCAAAGATATAATCCAGCGACACATCAAAGTAATCCGCATAACGGCGGAACAGCGCCACGGGTGGGGTAGACTGGCCATTCTCATAGCGATTGATGCTGGATTGTGTGGAGCCTAGGGCCTCGGCCATTTTTACCTGTGAAAGGCCCAGACTCTCCCGAAGGGCTTTCAAACGCTTACCCACTTCTTTCATGAAACAACCTCCTATGCGGGTTGATTTTATTATAACCCATATATCAAATGGCTGCAACCCGAAAATAGATTTTTTATATCCGCTTGTTTCATTCCGGCCCGCTGGCCTGCACCGTTTCTTTGGGTTTTGTAGGGCTGGAGGATATGGGGCGCAGAAATGCGCCCCAAGGCCAACACCGGCAAAACCGGGGGTTTCCAAAGGGGGCCTATGCCTCCCCTTTGGCACACGACCTTGCTTGCAAGGTGTAGTGTGTTATACCTGCTGGCGCGGCTGACGGGGGAAGCGGGGCGGGCGATGCGGTTTATGTCCTGCTTGGACCGGCAGAAAAACGGGCGGAGGGATTGCCGCCTGGGATGCGCAAGAATGACGGCCGGTTTTGCAGAGCGTGGGCAGGGATATGCTTCGTACCTGTGGGCAAGGTACAGTAGAAACCACTTCATTTGTCGCAAGCACATTGAAATCAAAGATAAACTTCTTTATCCCACATAAACCTTCAAAAATCGTTGATTTCAGACAGACTTCATAGTATGATGTCTGGGAAAGAATGTATTTGCCCGAAAGCGAGGGTTTATCAATGGATGCTTACATCGAACGCTGGTGCTCCATGAAGGAAATTTGCGAATATCTCGGCGTCAGCCGGGATACGGTGCTTGCCTGGATAGATAAAAGGGGCATGCCCGCTGCAAAAATCGGAAGGCTGTGGAAATTTAAAATCAGCGAAGTGGATGCATGGATGAAGTCCGGCGTTGTAGCGGAGCAATAAAGCCGGAGCATGCCTGCATGCATGAAGGACAAAAGGCCCCCGGGGCTATGTCCTTCCGTTCATAATTACAAACGAAAGCGAGCGTCATTTATGGCAACAAACACCAATGCCAACATCGGCTTTGAAAAGCAGATCTGGGACGCGGCCTGCGTGCTGCGTGGCAATATGGACGCCTCGGAATACAAGTCCGTGGTGCTGGGCCTGATCTTCCTCAAATACATTTCCGACCGCTTCGAAGCCAAGTACAATGCACTGGTGGAAGAAGGCGACGGCTTCGAGGAGGACAAGGACGAATACACCGCCGAGAACATCTTCTTTGTGCCGGAGAACGCCCGCTGGAAGGTGATCGCGGCCGCGGCGCATACCCCGGAAATCGGCGCGGTCATCGACGAGGCCATGCGCAGCATTGAGAAGGAAAACAAGCGTCTCAAGGACATTTTGCCCAAAAACTTTGCCCGGCCCGAGCTGGACAAGCGCCGCCTGGGCGAGGTGGTGGACCTGTTCACCAACATTCAGATGGTGGAGCACGGCGACAGCAAGGACATTCTGGGCCGCACCTATGAATACTGCCTGTCCAAATTTGCCGAGCAGGAGGGCAAGCTCGCCGGAGAATTCTACACCCCCGCCTGCGTGGTGCGCACGCTGGTGGAGATTTTGCAGCCCTATGACGGCCGTGTCTACGACCCCTGCTGCGGTAGCGGCGGCATGTTCGTGCAGTCGGCCAAGTTCGTGGAGAACCACGGCGGCAACATCAACCGGATTTCCATATTCGGCCAGGACTCCAATCCCACCACCTGGAAGATGGCGCAGATGAACCTGGCCATCCGCGGCATTGAGGCCGACCTGGGCAAGTACAACGCCGATACCTTCTTCAATGACTGCCACCCCCAGCTCAAGGCGGACTTCATTCTGGCGAACCCGCCCTTCAACCTTTCGGACTGGGGGCAGGACAAACTTTTGGACGACGTGCGCTGGCAGTACGGCACGCCGCCCGCCGGCAACGCCAACTTTGCCTGGCTCCAGCACATGATCTGGCACCTTGCGCCGAACGGCCGCATCGGCATGGTGCTGGCCAACGGTTCCCTCTCCTCCCAGAGCGGCGGCGAGGGCGACATCCGCAAGAGCATCATCAACGCTGATCTGGTGGACTGCATCGTGGCCATGCCATCCCAGCTGTTCTATACCACGCAGATTCCCGTCTCCTTGTGGTTCCTGGCCAGAAACAAACGGCAGAAGGGCAAGACCCTGTTCATCGACGCCCGCAAGATGGGCACCATGGTGACCCGCAAACTGCGCGAGCTGACCGACGAGGACATCCGCAAGCTGGCCGACACCTACAACGCCTTTGCGGACGGCACTTTGGAGGATGTGAAGGGTTTCTGCGCCGTGGTCACCACGGAGGAAATCGCCAGACAGGACTACATCCTCACCCCCGGCCGATATGTGGGCATCGAGGAGCAGCAGGATGACGGCGAGCCCTTCGAGGAGAAGATGGTCCGGCTCACCGGCGAGCTCTCCGAGCTGTTCCGGCAGTCCCACGAGCTGGAGGCGCAGATCAGGGAGCGGCTGAGGGGGATTGGGTATGAGGTGTGAGTTTGATGATGTTGTATTGGATTCTGTCATAACAGATATTGCAGCCGGTCCATTTGGGTCCAATTTGAGAGTTTCTTGCTTTGTCTCGAGCGGTTTTCCTATTATTGATGGCGCAAACCTAAAAGGATTCAAAGTGACAGACAACATTACAAAGTTTGTAACTGAAGAAAAAGCACGTTCTTTGTCACGCTCAATTGCAAAAAGGAATGATGTTGTTGTAACAATAAGCGGCACATTGGGGCAAATTGCATATATTCCTCAAGATTCAAAGTATGCTGAGTATTTATGTTCCCAGCGACAGTTTAGAGTTACTTTTGACGATCGAGCCGTATATGTACCCTATCTTGTTTATTATTTTCATACCTATGAAGGGCAAAACAAAATACTCTCTTTTGCCAATCAAACGGGTGTACCAGCGCTATCACAGCCATTAAAAAATTTTAGACAAATTAGGATCAAACTTCCTGACATTGATACACAGCAAAGGATTGTGCATATTATTGAAAGCCTCGACGACAAAATCGAACTGAACAACAAGATCAACGAGAATTTGGAGCGGCAGGCGCAAGCGCTCTACAAACATTACTTTCCATACAGTATAGATGATGAGCTCCCCGATGGTTGGCGTATCGGCACTGCCGGTGAAATCATCGAAATTCATGACTCTAAACGCATCCCGCTCTCCGGTGCAGAACGGAGTAAAATGGGAAAGAGAATATATCCCTATTACGGAGCAGCATCTCTCATGGATTTTGTAGACGATTATATCTTCGATGGCAAATATCTTTTGCTTGGGGAGGATGGAACGGTTGTAGACAACGCTGGTTATCCAATTTTACAATATGTATGGGGACAATTCTGGGTGAATAATCACGCCCATATTCTTACGGGCAAGCTCGGTTTTAATGTTGAAAGCCTATATATGCTTTTCAAGCAAACTCCGGTAAAATCCATTGTTACCGGTGCTGTTCAACCAAAGATTAGCCAAGCCAATTTGCGCTCTATTCAAGTAATTGTTCCTCCTGAAAAGTTGCTAATAGAATACAATTGTAGGGTTGAACCTTTGTTTTCACTTCTTCGGACTAACAAGGAAGAAAATAAATCCTTAACCGTACTGAGAGATACTCTCTTGCCCAAATTGATATCCGGCGAAATTGATGTTTCAGATTTATTTTAAATGCAAAAGAAAGGGAAATACATATGTCAAAAATCAGCGTGGATATTGACTATATTAAAAATGGTCTTGAAAGTATTGGATATATTATAAGTGATTGTATCGAGAGAGAAAACAATGGTAAAAATTGGCAGATTAAATTTAATAATAGCGATGCTATTATTACAATTTACGATTCAAATAAGAGAAACAATACCGTCGTAAATGGAAGGCCAGAACCAACAGAAAAAGAAATTTTAAAGGAGATTTCAGATGGCTTAAAATCCAAAGAATTTAAGATTGATCCACTCAATGAGAAAATCATAA
>DBFBGQ010000040.1:0-3087 GCA_048201975.1 Candidatus Egerieenecus sp.
GGATGGTGAAGGTGTACGCATCGCTGGGGATGCGCAGCACGTAGTAGTCCTCCGCCTCCAGCATGTCCAGGGTAAAGGCGTAGTTGCCCACGTCTTCGCCCTCTTCGCGGGTCAGGTAGCCCCACACCTCGTCATCCCCCAGCAGGCCGCGGGTGGTGAAGGTGAACTCTGGGTCCATCTCGCCCATGAACTTCTCCTGGTTGGGGTCGGGAATGATGTACACCACCGCTTTGGTAATCTCAAACTCCACGTCGTACACGCCGGGGAAATAGGTGGTTGAGCCCTCGGGGATGGTTACGTGCATGACGTATTCGCCCACCTTCCAGGGCTTGCCGTTGCGGTCCAAATGATCGCCGGAATAGGAAACGGTGGCTTCCTTGGGCAGCTCGAAGGGGCACACATAGGCCTTGCCCGTGTAGGCGGCGTCGGCGGACTCCGGCGCGGCATAAGCGCCCCGCAGCTGATGGGTATACACGTCGGTGAACTGGAAGCCGTCGTCATTCTCCGCGGTGAGCTCCGCGCCCGCGGTTCGGGACGCATACACCCGGAAGGACACCACCTGGCCGGGCGTGAGGCCAGTGAGCGTCACCTGACCCAGCCCCGCGGCCCGGGAAGCCTCCGCCACATAGCAATCCGCCATGGGCTGACCCGCGGCGCCCACCAGATATTGCACGCCGGCGCTGCCCGCCTCCGGGACGGAGAAGGTGATGGTCAGCGAGCCGTCGGCCTTGCCCTCCATGGTCACCGCGCCGATCTCCAGGGCGGGAGCCACGGGGGTGACCCCTGTGGACACCACGGCGGTGTACACCTCCGTGCCATTGGTGGCCGCCACGTCCTCGCCCGCCAGACCCGTAACGCCCCACAGATAGATGGAGCCGTCGTAGTGGGTCTGATAGCTGTAATCCGTGCCGCCCACCCGCAGGGTCAGCGCCTGATTCACCACCGGGTTGCCGCTCTTGTCCTTGATCAGCAGCTTGGTATAGTTGCCGGACGTCTCGGGCTCCACCTTCACATTGCCCTCCAGGGTCACGCCGGTAAGGTCGGGCTGTCCCCGCAGGAGCAGGCGGCCGTCGGCGCAGCGGAGGGTCAGGGTGGAGCCTGCCTCCAGGGCCAGGGCGGACCCGGCGGAGGAGGAAAGGGTATTGTCCCCGTGCAGGACCACGGTCAGGGCCTTGCCCCCGGACACCGTCATGGCGGCGGTCTGGGAAGCGGCCAACTGCACGTTGGTCATCACGCCCTGGGCGGGGGTAGCGCCCGCGGCGCGGAAGGCGCCGTCCAGGGTGGCGCCGGGCCCTTGAATTTCAAAGGAAGCCGCGTCTCCCACGTCCGCCTGGGCGGAGGTGGAGGAAAGCAGGAACAGGGGCGTGCCCTCCGCGGTGGTCACCGCGCGAATGACGCCGTCCTCCCGGGCCACCACCAGGCGGTAACCCGCGGCGGGGGTGGGCAGGTAAACGCTGTCCGCGCCGTTCCAGCACAGGCCCCGGCTCTGTCCGTCCACGGTGAGCCGGTCGGCGGCGGTCATTCCGGCCACGGGATAGGCCGTCCATCCCGCCGGAGCAGCGGCGGCGGTGAGGATGCCGCTGACCAGGTTCAGGGGCGCGGTGGCGGCGGCTCCGGTGAGGTTCAGCGCGCCCTCCCCGGAAATGGTCACCTTACCGCTGCCCTGCAGGAAGGCGTCCGCCGCAGCGGTGCTGGTGCCCGTGAGCACCAGGTTGTAGTCCACCGCCGAGGTAATCACCGTCCCGGCAGGCAGGGTGGCCGTTTCCAGCACCACCTGGATCTGCTCGCCCTGAATCGTCAGGCGCGTGCCCTCGGCCACCGCGCCGCTGAGCTTATAAGTGCCGGGCTGGGTCAGCACGTTCTCCTGCCCGGGGAGGATGCTGCCGCTCTCCCCGCCGCCCTTGGCGGTCTGGTACACCCGTAGGGTTTCCCCTTCCAGGGCGCTGGCCCAGTGCATGCCCTCCGCGGGCGCCTTGAGCCACAGGCAGTAGCTGCCGTCCTCCTGGGGGGTAACGGCGGAATAGGCTTTGCCGCTCACGGTGACGCTGGTAGCGCCCTGGCCGTCAAAGCGGTACATGGTGCGGCCCTTGCCCTCCGTGAGGCTGGCGTCCAGGCTGCCGCCGGTGACGTACACCTTGGTGTCCTCGGTGCCGGTATCCGCGGGGCGGATGACCTCCTCCACCTTCATGGCGCCGCCGGAGGACAGTGTCAGCTGCGCGCCTTGGCGCATTTCAAGGGTTTCCAGCGCCGTCAAGTCCTGCAGCTCCAGGGTCAAGTCCACATTGCTTTGCAGGGTGAGCCGCTGGGCGGTCACGCCCCGCAGGCATAGCACGATGATCCGGTCCTTGGCCAGGGTAATCTTCGCGTCGGAGCGGTTCTGGCCGCCGGTGATGGTATAGGTGCCGGAGCGCCACAGGGTGACGTCCGCCTGGTCCAGGTTCAGGGTGGGGCTGCTGCGGCGCATGTTGTACACCGTGGGGCGGCCCTCCCGCAGGTTTTTGTCCTGCTGGTCCAGCAGCCATTGGCCCAGGGTACACAGGGGATAGTCCAGGCCGAACACATCCTGGGCGATGTGCGGGCACCCGTCCACCTGGCAGGCCGGGGCCTGCTCACAGTGGATATTGGCATGGTCGCACTGGCTCTCATCCCACAGCTCCTCCGTGGCCGTGGGCGCAGGGGTTGTGGTGGCCTCCGGGGTAGGCGTGGCCTCCGGGGTAGGCGTATCCTCCGGGGTCTGGGTGACCTCGAGAGTGGGCGTATCCTCCGGGGTCTGGGGCGCCTCCGGCGTAGGCGTATCCTCCGGGGTCTGGGGCGCCTCCGGGGTGGGCGTGGTCTCCGGTTCCGCGGGCTCCTCCGTGGAACTGGGTGGGGGCGGATCGTCCGGCAGATCCGAGGGCGTGGATAATTCCGCCCAGGAGGCCACCGGCATGCAGCATAGCGCGATGGACAACAGGCACGCAAGCATACGGCGCAACATCGGCATCACAATCTCCTTTCTGACAAATAAACGGCGGGAATGAGGCAAAGTTTCCCGCCGCTCATCAAATCTTGACGCTTCTGGAAAAAATTTTTTTCAGCGCCTAGATG
>DBFBGQ010000041.1:0-22320 GCA_048201975.1 Candidatus Egerieenecus sp.
TCAGCTTCGTTTCAAGAAACGTGATGTAGGATGCAAACTTCCTGTCAAACGCAGATTGCGACATCATGGCGCCATCCTTTTTGGTGCAAAGCAGACCGTGATGACCTTGCAGCGCATGGGCCAATGGCCGTACCAGCGGGATGGTTCTGCGGGCGCTTGCTGTTTTGCCTTCCGATGCCACAGGTTGGTTGCCATAGCTGAAGCTAACCGCACCATTTACCGTAATCGTTTTATAGATTTTGTCGAGATTTCCTGACAAGGCGGGAGCATCACGCCGCGCAACCAAGCTGCTTCAACCATCGCAAAACATTGGGATGTTGTTTTCGCGGCCTGGTGCTGCGGCGTGTATGCCTGATCATTCTTGAGTACGTCCACCTTCATGGACGGATGTTTCTCCGGATAAAGCGGGCAGCAGGTCATACCGCTGGCACTGCCCTTGAGCCCATAGAAAAACAGCAGCCTGCCCTGTTGTGACTGCTGCCTTCACATAAGTAAAAATATGCAAATTACACCTCGTATTTCATAGGAATTCAGCAATACTCAGCGTTCCGCCCCTTCGCGCTGGCAGAGGCTTGGCGCTGCTGTACCGCTGTTCTGCTTGCATGGCTTTGAAGCAAATCATGGATCGCTGGACGCGCCTTGTCCTTGATTTGCTCCTTGACGGCGGTGCGAACCTCCGCCTTTCGAAAGACAGCGGCTACGCGCTCCAGCGCCTGCCTGGCCGTACCCCTGAGCGCATGTCGGGCCTGATCCAGCCAGTGCATCACCAGCAGCCGCTCCTTTTTCCACATGCGCGTGTCCGGAGAAGCCACCTGCTTCATCAGCGCGGTAATACGCTCCCGGTCTGCCCGCTGAGTTTCCTGAACGGCGATGGCTGTCACAACGTTAACAGCTTGACGGTAAGTAACGTCAGAAACAGCCTCCAGCACCGCGTCAGCATCGGAGAGCTTTTCCAGCTTGGCCTCCAGCTCGGCCGATTTGGCCGCAAGCTGCCCGGTCTTTGCTGCATTGTCGGCTGTCAGCGCCTCATGGAGCTTTTCAAGCGCTGCTATCTTTTCCTGTTGGGCTGCAATAATGTAGTCGTTCTTCTCGTTGCAGACAAAAGAATCTGCAACGCGCCCCTCAATTTTTCATAAATTCCTCATACCTGCGTCGTGGAATCCGCTTCCCCGTGGGGCGTCTTCCGTCCCTGGGCCAGCGCCTCCCGCTCCTTGCAAAGCTCCTGATAAAGCTGACCGGGGGTCCAGGCGCTGTTGGTGGGGGTGAGCACCGCCTTCAGGGGCACCGGCGGGAGCTTGGCGCGCCTGAGCGCCAGCAGGAACTGCTGGGCCATGCCCGAAGGAAAAAGGGCCATCACCAGCATCTTCTCCGGCACCGCCTGGGGGGAGGCGTCCTCCGCCGCTTCCTCCAGGCCGCAGAGCGTGCCCAGTGTCTTGCCCCAATCCTCCTGGGGCACCGGCTGAAAGCGAATGCCAAAGCGCATGCAAATCAGCCGCAGCTTCCCGGCCATTTCCGCAGGGATCTGAAAACACAACAGCCTGGGGGCTTTCATCCGCCTCGCCGCCTTTCTTAGGTTCGTGGGCGCAACACCCATACGCCGCACACGGGCATTTCCTTCTCCCCGGAAAGCGTCTCCCCGGAGAGCAGCTCCTCATAGGGGTGCTGGAGGTTCACGCGCTGGGCCTCCCCGGAGAAGTTTTGCAGGAACACCAGGCCATCCCGGTCCACCGCCACCACGCCCTGGGGCAGTTCCCCTTCCAGGGCCCTGGGGAGACCCGCCTTTTCCGCCAGGCGGCGGTACAGGGCGTTGAGCCCCGGCTGCTCCACCTGCGCCGCCAGATACCAGGCTTCCCCTGCGCCGTAGCCATTGCGGGTAAGGCAGGGCTGCCCGGCATACCAGTCCCCGGTATACACGGCTTCCGCCTGCGCGCCCTGGCACTCCACCAGTCCGCACAGCTCGGTGACGCGGTACTCAGTCCCGTCCGTCAGACGCATGCCATTATCCAGCCTGGTTCCCAGGGCATCCAGCTCCGTGGCCCGCAGACCCAGCACATCGGTAAGCCCATGGGGTGCCGGACCCAGGTGCGCCAGAACCCGGGCGTCCACCACGCCGCTCCAGTAGGTGGTCAGCAGCACGCCCCCCGCCTCCACAAAGCGGCGCAGCTTCTCCTCAATGCCGTTGCGGGTCATGAAGAGCATGGGCGCGCTCACCAGGGCGTAGCCGCTCAGGTCCAGGTCCTCGCCCATGTTGCGGAAGTCCACTGCGTAGCCCTGCTCCCACAGCGCGCGATAATGGGCAGTCACGGTATCAAAGTAATGCATGTTGCCATTGTTGGCCGCCTGGGTAAAATCAATGGCCCAACGGTTCTCCACATCGTAGAGGATGCAGGCCCGTGCGCGGCGCTCCGTGTCATAAATGGGCTGCAGCCTCTCCAGGGCCTGCCCCACCCCGGTCACGTCCCGGAAGGCGCGGGTATCCGGCTCCCCATAGTGGTCCACCACCGCGCCGTGGAACATCTCCACGCCGCCCCGGCCCTGCCGCCACTGGAAATACATCACGCTCTGGCTGCCGTGGGCCACCGCCTGCAGGGATGCCAGCAGATGCATCCCCGGCCGCTTGGGCCGGTTGTGGGGTTTCCAGTTCACCAGGGAGGGGGTGGACTCCATCAGCAGGAAGGGCTGGGCCTTGAAGCTGCGCATCATGTCGTGGTTGCAGGCGAACTCCGCGGCCATGGCCAGGTCGTCCCCGGAGCCCCACGCCGGGTAAGCGTCCCAGGAGACCACGTCCATGGCCTCCGACAGAGAATAATAATCATAATCCCAGAAGCGCTCCATCAGGTTGGCGGTGCACAGCAGCTCGGGGTTCACCGCCTTCACCGCGTCCCGCTCCATGGTCAGGAAGTCCTTGCACTGCTGGGTGGAGAAGCGCCGCCAGTCCACCCGCATGCCAATGTTCGCCTCCTGTCCCAGGGGAGAGGGAGGCTCAATCTGGTTCCAATCGGTGTAGCGCTGGCTCCAGAAGCCGGTCCACCAGGCGTGGTTCAGCGCCTCCAGGGTGCCGTACTTCTCCCGGAGCCACAGGCGGAACTTCTCCTGGCACAGGGGGCAGAAGCAGTCCCCGGAATATTCGTTGCTCAAATGCCAGAGAATCACCGCCGGATGCCGGCTGTACCGCTGCGCCAGCGCAGTGTCGATGGCCCGGACCTTTTCCCGGTACACCGGGGAGGAAGGGCAGTGGTTATGCCGCCATCCGTAATGCTTGCGGCGGAAATGGTCGTCCACCCGCAGCACCTCGGGATACTTCTGCGCCATCCACACCGGGCGCGCCCCGGAGGGCGTCGCCAGAATCACATGGATGCCTCCGCGCCACAGCCGGTCGATCACTTCGTCCAGCCATGCGAAATCATACCGGCCTTCCTCCGGTTCCAGCAGCGCCCAGGAGAAGATGCCCACGGACACGCAGTTCACATGGGCCTGCTGCATCAGCGCCACATCCCGCTCCAGAATGTCCGGCCGGTCCAGCCATTGGTCGGGGTTATAATCGCCTCCGTGCAGGAAGCGGGGAAACCGGGGCGTAAAGCTCGCCATCGTTCCGTCCTCCTCTTATGCTTGTTGGGGAAAGCGCAGCGTCAGGCACTGGCCGTCCCGGGCCGCCTCCGTGGCCGGGAAGATCTCCCGGGCCAGGGGCAAATAAGTTTCCGGGTCTTCCACGCAATTGCTGAAGTGGGTGAGCAGCAGCCTGCCGGCGCCAGCGTCCCGCGCCAGGGCGGCCGCCTCCGCAAAGAGCATGTGGCGGTTCTTCTCCGCCTGGGGGCGCTTCGTTTCGTCCCCGTACATGCCCTCCAGGATCATAAGGTCCGCGCCCTGTCCATGGCGGACAATGGCAGGCACGGGCCGGGTATCGGTGGCGTACAGCAGGCGGATGCCCCGGCGGGGCGGGCCCATGACCTGCTCGGGGGTCACGCCGTTCACCGTTTCCCCGGCCTGCAGCCGCTTCCAGTCCGCTACGGGCACGCCCAGCGCCTCCGCCTGCCGGGGCAGGAACGCCCCCTGCCGGGGCAGCTCCAGCCGCCAGCCGTAGCACGGAACCCCGTGATCCAGCCGGAAGCCGGTGATATGCAGGCCAATGAGGCTCAGCTCCACCTGCTCCCCGGAAAATTCGTGGAGCACCACCGGAAAGGGCAGCACCGGCGCCACCACCCGCAGCCCTTCCACCACGGCCCGCAGCCCGGTACACCCCCATATATGGAAAGGCTCCCGGCGCTCCGCCTTACCCAGGGACAGGAGGAAGCCCGGCAGCCCGCCGCAATGGTCTCCATGATAATGTGTAATCAGCATCCCGTCGATGCACCGGAAGCCCCAGCCCAGGCGGCGGATGGCCGTCTGCGTGCCCTCCCCGCAGTCGATGAGCATGCCCCGGCCCCGCACCCGCAGGTAGCAGGCCGTCAGCCCGCGCTCCGGCAGGGGCAGCGCGCCGCCGGTGCCCAGCATGCACAGTTCCAGCATAGCGTTCCTTTCTTCGGGGCCGTCAGTCCGTCAGCAGACCCGTGTCCGCCAACAGATCCAGAAAGGCCACCACGTCCGCCCGCGCCCTGGGCTCCTCCACCCGGTAGGTCCGCAGCAGCGCCTCGGTAAGCTGATCCTCCGTGGCGCCCCGCTCCAGCATGCGGTAAAGCATGGCCGCGCTCTGGTTGAGCCGGATCATGCCGCGAAAACTCCCCGCGTTGGGCTCGCAGGCAACCACCATCCGGGAATCCCCCGTTTCCCTGAGCATATACCCCGTTTTGATCCGCATAGGCGCTCCTCCGTCCTCCTGATCCTGGCACGATTATACCAGATGCCCACGGGAGAATCAACGGATTTCGCCGGGACTTTTTGCAGGAAAAAATGTGAAAATACCAGCCCGCTCCCCGAGGCTCAGGCTTCCGGCTCCTCCTTGATCCGGGAGAAGATCATCCGGCCCGCGCTGGTCTGGATCACCGTGGTAACCACCGCCGCCACCGTTTCGCCCACGTGGCGGCGGCCGCCCTCCACCACGATCATGGTGCCGTCCTCCAGGTAGCCCACGCCCTGACCAGCCTCCTTGCCCTCCTTGGCGATGGCCACCTCCAGTTCCTCCCCGGCCAGCACCGCGGGCTTCAGCGCCCCCGCCAGGTCGTTGAGGTTGAGCACCTTCATGCCGCTCACCGCCGCCACCTTGTTCAGGTTAAAGTCGTTGGTGACCACCCGGCCGCCGGTTTCCCTGGCCAGGCGGAGGAGTTTCACGTCGGTCTCCTCGGTGTCCTGCCAGTCGGTTGAATCCACGCGGAAGCGCAAGTCAGGATCCTGGCGCGCCTTCTGCAGCAGGTCCAGCCCCCGCCGCCCCCGGCTCCTGCGCAGGGGATCGGCGCTGTCCGCCAGGCGGCGGAGCTCATCCAGCACAAACTGGGGCACCACCATCTCCCCCTCCAGAAAGCCCGTGCGCGCCACCGTAAAAACGCGCCCGTCGATGATCACCGACGTATCCAGGATCTTGGCCTGGGCCCGGCTGGCGGGGTCGCTCTCCCCGTCCTCCTCGGCGCTCTCCCGGGCTTGGCGGGCGCTCTTGCGCAGGGCACGGCGCTCCCGGAACCCGTAATACCTCTCCTGCATATCCACAATGTCCCGCGCCCGCTTCAGGCCGATGGACAGCCCGATGGCCCCAAAGATCACATACAGGATGGCGCTGATGGCCGTGGTGAACAGGGACGCGCCCACAAAGTTCAAAATCTGGCTCAGCAGCGCCGCAATGATCAGCCCGCAGATCAGCCCGATGACGGCGCTGAACATCTGCCCAATGGGCATGCCCTCCATGCGCTGCTCCAGGCGGTTGCCCCAATCCACGCACCGGCGGATGATCCGGTTGCTCAGCAGAAAGCCGACCAGCGCCCCCACCGCGCAGATGGAAATATAAACCACCACCAGCGTCTTCACCGGCATGTGATAGGCAAGATTCGTCTGTGACAGCAGCTGCTGCACCGTGGCGGTCACGCCGGCGCCAATCCCCGCGCCCAGCAGCGCAATCAGCCCCCGAAGCAGCCGCTGCACAACCTTGGATCTCATGGGGTCTCACTCCTTTGCCTCCCTCCCGCGCCGGGGAGGGAGCCCTTTTAAAACAGCACGCTCAGCGCCTGATACACCGTGTCCACCCCGCGGAGGGTCACGCCCTCCGGGGCTTTCAGCCGGCGCAGGTTTTCCTTGGGCAGCACAATGGTGGTGAAGCCCAGGCGCGCGCACTCGGCCACCCGGCGGTCGATCTGCGGTATGGCCCGCACCTCGCCCCCCAGGCCCACCTCGCCCATCACGGCCACCTGCTGGCCCACCGGAAGATCCTGCAGGGAGGACGCCACCGCCACGCACAGGGCCAGGTCCGCGGCGGGTTCCCCCAGCTCCAGCCCCCCGGCCACGTTGACGTAGACATCCTGGTTGTAGGTCTTCTGCCCTGCGCGCTTTTCCAGCACGGCCAGCAGCAGCGCCACCCGGCCCGCATCCGCGCCCTCCACCGTGCGCCGGGGCGTGCCGAAATACGTGGGCGAGGCCAGTGCCTGCACGTCCACCAGCAGAGGGCGGGAGCCCTCCATGCCGCAGAACACCACCGATCCGCTGGCGCCCTTGGCCCGGTGGGAAAGCAGCTGCTCGGAGGGGTTCTCCACCACCCGCATGCCTTCCTGGGTCATCTGGAACACGCCCAGCTCGTTCACCGAGCCGAAGCGGTTCTTCACCGCCCGCAGCAGGCGGTACTCCTGCTGCCGGTCCCCCTCGAAGTACAGCACCACGTCCACCATGTGCTCCAGCATTCGCGGCCCGGCGATGGCGCCCTCCTTGGTCACATGCCCCACCAGGAACACCGCGGCTCCGCTCTCCTTGCACAGGCGCATGAGCAGGCTGGTGCACTCCCGAATCTGGCTGACGCTGCCGGGGGCCGAGGCCATTTCCGGCCGGTACATGGTTTGGATGGAGTCCACCACCGCCACGTCGGGGGCCAGCTCCTTGAGCCGCTCCTCCACATTGTCCATGGCCGTTTCCGCCAGCACATACAGGTTGGGCACGTCAATGGCCAGGCGGCGGGCCCGGAGCTTCACCTGCTTGGCGGATTCCTCGCCGCTGATATAGAGCACCCGCTTGCCCTGGGCGCACAGGTGGGCGCACACCTGCAAAAGCAGCGTGGACTTGCCGATGCCCGGATCGCCGCCGATGAGCATCAGCCCGCCCTCCACAATGCCGCCCCCCAGCACCCGGTCCAGCTCCCCGATGCCCGTGGAGAGCCGCGCCGCCGCGTCCTCGGGGATATCCTGCAAAAGCAGGGGCTGCGCGCCGCTGCCGGGGCGCTGGCGCAGGGGCTTGGCCGCCGTCGCGCCCCTTGCCGGGGCCGCGGCCACGCTTTCCTCCATGGTGTTCCAGGCCCCGCAGCCGGGGCATTTGCCCACCCAGCGGGCCGTTTCGTACCCGCAGGCGGTGCAGGCAAAGCTGGTTTTTTCCCGTGCCACGGCCGTCTCCCCCTCCATGTCGCGTATGTTAGATAGTATACCACACTCCATGCCGGCGGAAAAGCGCCTGTTTGCACAATTCATCCTGCCACAGGCATGTGAAGCCTGTATGAAGAATGCCTGCGCGGTCCGCAGTTTTCCCCAGGCGCAAAAAATTGACCAGAGCTTTTGCCCTGGTCAATCAGCTGCATGGTTTCGGTTTTCAGCCCTGCTTCTGCTTGTGCTTGGGATTCTCGCAGATAACCATGACCTTGCCCTTGCGCTTGATGATCTTGCACTTCTCGCAAATGGGCTTTACAGACGGCCGTACTTTCATGAGCGTACCCTCCTTGTGTCGCAGCGGCGTGCAGCCGCGTCGGTTTTTCCTCAGCCCTTGCTGCGCCAGGTGATCCGGCCACGGGTCAGATCATAGGGCGAGAGCTCGATGGTAACTTTGTCGCCGGGATAGATGCGGATGAAGTTCATGCGCATCTTGCCCGAAATGTGCGCCATGATCTGGTGCCCGTTGGGGAGTTCCACCTGAAACATGGCATTGGGAAGCGCCTCGACAACGTGGCCTTCCATTTCAATGACGTCGTTTTTCGACAAGATTTCAGCCCTCCTTGCACAGCGGCGTCTCAGTTTGCAGCCCAGCCTCCTGCAGCAGCTTGCGCAGGTCGCTGTCCAGGACCTGCCCGGCGGCGAGCCTTTCCGCAAGCCCCTCCATCTTCATGGGCTTGGCGTGCAAATGCTTTACCTTTTTCCGTTTGGGATGATCCAGCTTGCGGGTCAGGCCGTCGGCCATCATCACATACTGTTCATCCACCACGGAGAGAATCACGAAGCAGCGGTCCCTGTCGCGGCCCTGTCTGGAGATGACGACGCGCCCGACTTCCATCGGTATGCGCTCCATCATTCCTCCTCCTTCCACTGGAACCCAGGGAACGTGAGGATCTCGGGCAGGCCGTCCTCCCGGATGGCGATGGTATGCTCGTAATGGGAGCAGAGGCTGCCATCCCGGGTGCGGAAGCACCACTCGTCGTCGTCTTCGGTCACGTGCCAGTCCCCGGCGGCGATCATGGGTTCTACGGCCAGGGTCATGCCCTTGCGCAGGCGCAGGCCGTGCCCCGGCTCCCCAAAGTTGTACACCGCGGGGTCCTCATGCATTTCCCGGCCGATGCCGTGGCCCGTCAGGTCGCGTATGACCCCGTAGCCGTGGCTTTCCGCCCAGGACTGGATGGCGTGGCCCATATCGCCCAGCCGGTTCCCGGCCACGGCCTGGCGCACGCCCTTCCAGAAGCATTCCTCCGTAACCTCGATGAGCGCCTCCGCCTCCGCGGAGATCTCGCCGATGCCCATGGTGAAGGCGCTGTCCGCCTGCCACCCGTCCAGCACAAGCCCGCAGTCGATGCTGATGATGGAGCCCTCCTGGAGCACCTGCTTTTCCGAGGGAATCCCATGGACCACCTGGTCGTCCACGCTGGTGCACAGCGTGGCGGGATAGCCGTTGTAGTGCAGGAAGGAAGGGATGGCATGATGCTTGCGGATCAGCTGTTCCGCGTAAACGTCCAGCGCCGCGGTGGTCATGCCCGGCTTCACAGCCTCCCGGAGCTTTTGAAGCACCTCGTACAGAAGTGCTCCGGCCTCCCGCATTTTCGCAATGTGATCCGGATTCTTGATGCTAATCATGCCTTCGCCCCTAAAACCTTCAGGATGTCCGCGTAGATCGCGTCCCGATCCTTGGCGCCGTCGATGCGGTGGAGCAGGCCCTTCTGCGCGTAGTAGGCCGTCAGGGGCGCCGTCTGGTCATGGTAGACCGTCAGGCGGCTGAGCACGGTCTCGGGCTTGTCGTCGTCCCGCTGCACCAGGGTTTCGCCGCAGTCGCACTGGGTGCGGCCGTTCAGGGTGGAGACATGGTAGGTGGCGCCGCACTTCAGGCAGACCCGGCGGCCGCTCAGGCGCTCCACCAGCTGCTGGTCCTCCACGGCCAGCTCCACCACCGCGTCAATGTGCGCGATGCCGTCCAGGGCTTCCGCCTGGGGCACCGTGCGGGGGAAGCCATCCAGGATGTATCCCTTCTGGCAGTCGGCTTCCTTCAGCCGCTCCTCCACAATGGCGATGACCACCTCATCCGGCACCAGCTTGCCCGCGTCGATGAAGGACTTGGCCTTCAGCCCCGTGGGCGTCTGCTCCTTGATGGCACGGCGGAGAATGTCGCCGGTGGAAACCTGGGGAATCCCCAGCGCCGCGCAGATGCGCTGCGCCTGGGTGCCCTTGCCCGCGCCGGGAGGTCCCAAGAAGATGATATTCATTGACAACTCCTTTCGGGAGACATGGCGAGCCCGGGAGGGAGCTCCCTCCTTCAGGCTATGACATCCTCGCGGATCTCATGCGTCTCCCCGCGTCCCGTCCTCAAACTCCCTGCATCCAACCATGCACCGGGCGCAATCGCTCCGGTGCATGGCGGCACAGGTCTTCTTACATGAATCCAGCCGTATCCAGGCTGCTGTCGATGCCGCGGATGCTCATCTCGGCGCGGATGGCGCGGATGGTCTCCAGGGACACGCTCACAGCGATCAGGATGGACGAAGCCGCGAAGGGCACCGCCGTGTTCAGCTGGGTGGTCAGAATGGTGGGAACTGCAGCCAGAATCGCCAGGAACAGCGCAGCGAACAGGTTCAGGCGGTTCACGGTGGTCTGGAGGAAGCCGCGGATGTTCTTGCCGCGCTGTCCGGGGATCACCGCGCCCTGCATGGTGAGCTGCTCAGCCTGCCGCTTGGCGTCAAAGCTGATGGAGGAGTAGAAGAAGGTGAAGCCCATGATCAGCAGCGCGGAGATGATCATGTACCACACGCTGCCGGTGTTCATGTAGGTGTTCCACCACAGGTAAGCGCCGGAGCTGGTGCCGCCCACCAGCTGAATAATCGTTCCCGGGAAAGCCAGGAAGGAGTAGGCGAAGATCAGCGGGAGCACGCCCACGCTGCACACCTTCAGGGACATGTGGGTGTTCTGGCCGCCGTAGACCCGCCGGCCCTTCACCTGCTTGGCGATCTGCAGCGGGATGCGCCGCTCGCCCATGTCCACAAAGGTAACCACCACCACCATGATGATGAACATCACGGCGATGACCAGCAGGTTCATCCAGCCGCTGCCAGTGCCGCCGACGCTGGCGCTGGTGAAGCCGGACACGATGCCGTTGAACAGGTTGCACAGGATACCGGCCATGATCAGCATGCTGATGCCGTTCCCCACGCCCTTTTCGCTGATGCGTTCGCCAATCCACATGGCCAAGGCGGAACCGCCGGCCATGCTGATGCCCACCAGCACGTAGTTGAACCAGCCGGACTTGATGTAGCCCAGGCCAGCCACCAGGCCGATGGCCTGCACCGCGGCAAGACCCACGGTGACGTAACGGGTGATGCGGGCGATCTTTTCCCGTCCGCCGCCTTCCTCGTCCCGCTGCATGCGCTCCAGGGCGGGAATGGCGATGGTCAACAGCTGCATGATAATGCTAGCGTTGATGTAGGGCGTAATACCCATGGCCATGATCGTCATGTTGGCGAAGTTGGAACCGGTCATCATGTTGACCAGCTGCAGAAGGGGAAGATCGGTCACGTCGCTGGTGAGCACCCGGGCGGCGTCCACGCCGGGGGCGGGGATAACGCCCACCAGGCGGAAGAGCACCAACATGCCCAGGGTATAGAGGATCTTATTGCGCAGTTCCGGGATCTTCCACATCTTTCTGATGCTTTCCCACATGTCAGATCACCTCGGCTTTCCCGCCGAGAGCCTCAATCTTCTCCTTTGCAGAGGCGGTAAACTTGCTGGCCTGGACGGTGAGCTTCTTGGTCAGCTCGCCGTTGCCCATGATCTTTACGCCATCCAGGGTTTTGCGGATGATGCCGGCGTCAAGCAGGGACTGGGCCGTAACCACATCGCCATCGTTAAAGATCTCGAGACGCTCAACATTCACGCAAGCATATTCGGTGCCGAAGATGTTGGTGAAGCCGCGCTTGGGAACGCGACGGTACAGGGGCATCTGGCCGCCCTCAAATCCGGGGCGCTTGCCGCCGCCGGAGCGCGCCTTGGCGCCCTTGTGGCCCTTGCCGGAGGTCTTGCCCAGACCGGAACCAACGCCGCGGCCCACCCGCTTGGGCGCCGTCACAGAACCTGCGGCGGGTTGCAACTCGTGCAGTTTCATTGGGGTATTCCCTCCTTTACTCGTTCACTTCTTCGACCTTGAGCATGTGCTTCACCGCAAAAATCTGCCCGCGGATGGCGGGGTTATCCGGCTGCACCTTGCTCTGGCCGATCTTGCGAAGGCCCAGGGCCTTCACCGTCGCCTTCTGCTTGGGCTGGCAGGCGATAGGGGACTTGATCAAGGTAATCTTGAGTTTCATATCCTTTCCCCTCCTTAACCCAGCAGTTCTTCCACGGTCTTGCCGCGGAGCTTAGCCACCTGCTCGGCGCTGCGCATCAGCTTCAGGGCCTCCAGGGTGGCCTTGACCATGTTGATGCGGTTGCTGGTGCCGAAGCTCTTGGTGCGGATGTCCTTCACGCCGGCCAGCTCCAGCACGGCGCGGGCCGCGCCGCCGGCGATCACGCCGGTGCCTTCGGGGGCGGGGATCAGCACCACCTTGCCGGTGGAGTAGTATCCAGTGGACTCATGGGGCACGGTGGTGCCGTGCAGGGGCACGTTCACCATGTGCTTCTTGGCGTCCTCATTGGCCTTGCGGATGGCCTCGGGAATTTCCGCGGCCTTGCCCATGCCGGCGCCCACGCGGCCGTTTTCATCGCCCACGACCACCAGCGCGGAGAACCGCATGTTGCGGCCGCCCTTTACGGTCTTGGACACCCGGTTGACAGCGACCAGCTTTTCTTTGAATTCGCTGACCTGTTCGTAGCGTTGCATGCGTGTGTCCTCCTTCTCTTAGAAATCAAGTCCGGCTTCCCGGGCGCCCGCGGCCAGTTCCGCCACGCGGCCGGTATACACATAGCCCCCGCGGTCAAACACCACGGCCTTGATGCCGGACTGGACAGCACGCTCGCCCAGGAGCTTGCCAACCAGCTTGGAAGCGCCCTTCTTATCGACCTCATCCAGCTGGCCCTTCATGGCGGGGTCCAGGGTGGAGGCGCTGACCAGGGTCACGCCCTTGGTGTCGTCGATGATCTGGGCGTAGATGTGATTCAGGCTGCGATAGACGCACAGACGCGGCATTTCGGGGGTGCCGCTGATCTTTTTGCGAACCCGCGCATGACGAATCACGCGCACCTCATTCCGGTCACGCTTTTTGAACATTTGCAGTCACTCCCTCTCTTACTTCTTACCGGTCTTGCCTTCCTTGCGGCGGATGTGCTCGTCCGTGTACTTGATGCCCTTGCCCAGGTAGGGTTCAGGCTTGCGGATGGCGCGGATATCCGCGGCAAGGTTGCCCACCTGCTGCTTGGAGATGCCCTTGACCACGATGGTGTTGGGGTTGGGGGTCTCAAAGCTGATGTTTTCGGGGGCATCCAGAATCACGGGATGGGAGAAGCCGATGTTGATGGTCAGCTTCTTGCCGCCTTCGGCCTGGGCACGGTAACCGGTGCCCACCAGCTCCAGGGTCTTGGAGAAGCCGTCGGTCACGCCCACAACCATGTTGTGGACCAGAGCCCGGTACAGGCCGTGCATGGCCTTGTGGGGCTTGCTATCGGTGGGGCGTTCGAGGGTCAGTACGTTGCCCTCCTGCTTCACGGTGATGGCGCTGTTCACCTGCTGGGACAGCGTGCCCTTGGGGCCCTTCACCGTCACCAGGTTGGCACCGTCAACCGTAACCGTCACGCCCGCGGGGACAGTGATCGGAAGTCTTCCGATACGAGACATAATCGCACCTCCATTGACGTGTCGGTTTACCAGATATAAGCCAGCACTTCGCCGCCGATGGCGTTTTTGCGGGCTTCCTTGTCGGTCATCAGGCCCTTGCTGGTGCTGATGATGGCGATGCCCAGACCGCCCAGCACCCGGGGCAGCTCCTCGCAGCTGGCGTAGACCCGCAGGCCGGGCTTGCTGATGCGCTTGAGGCCGGCGATCACGGGCTGCTTGCCCTCCACGTATTTCAGGGTAATCTTCATGCTGCCCTGGTGTCCATCTTCCACGTAGTCCACACTCTTGATGTAGCCCTCGTTCAGCAGGATCTTCGCAATGGACTTCTTGGTGTTGCTGCTGGGCAGCGTCACGCTGTCGTGCTTGGCAACCTGCGCATTGCGGATGCGGGTGAGCATATCGGCAATGGGATCATTCACAACCATGGTGGAACCTCCTTCCGTTCTTCTCCCCGCTTACCAGCTGGCCTTGCGGACACCGGGGATCTGGCCAGCATAGGCCAATTCTCTAAAGCAGATGCGGCACACGCCGTACTTGCGCAGCACGGAGTGGGGGCGGCCGCACAGGCGGCAGCGGGTGTAAGCGCGGGTGGAGAACTTCGCGGTCCTCGCCTGCTTGAGTTTCATGCTCGTCTTAGCCACTTGATTCTTCCTCCCTTTCTTACGCCTGCGCGAAGGGCATGCCCAGCAGGCGCAGCAGCTCTTTGCATTCCTCGTCGGTCTTGGCGGTGGTGACGAAGATCATTTCCATGCCGCGGATCTTCTCCACCTTGTCGTACTCGATTTCGGGGAACAGCAGCTGCTCGCGGATGCCCAGGGCATAGTTGCCGCGGCCGTCAAAGGCCTTGGTGGACACGCCGCGGAAGTCGCGCACGCGGGGGAGGGCGATGTTTACCAGCTTGTCCATGAACTCTTCCATGCGGGCGCCCCGAAGGGTCACCTTGGCGCCGATGTTCATGCCCTCGCGGAGCTTGAAGTTGGCGATGCTCTTCTTGGCCTTGGTGACCATGGGCTTCTGGCCGGCAATGGCGGTGAGCTCGTTCACGGCCATCTCCAGCGCCTTAGCGTTGTCCTTGCAATCGCCCAGGCCCATGTTGATGACGATCTTCTCCAGCTTGGGGATCTCCATCACGTTCTTGTAGCCGAACTTCTGCTGCAAGGCAGGAACAGCCTCGGCCAGGTACTTTTCCTTGATACGGGTAGCCATGTGGCTCTTCCTCCTTTATCAGTCGATTTCCGCGTTGCACTTTTTGCACACGCGGATCATTTTGCGCTTCTTGCCACCGTTGTCGGTCTCCACCATGGTGATCTTGTGGCTCACGCGGGCGGCCTTGCCGCACTTGGGGCACACCAGCATCACGTTGCTGGCGTCGATGGGAGCTTCCTTATGGATAATCCCGCCGGGCTGCATGGCGTTGCGCGCCTTTTGATGCTTGGTGACCATGTTTACGCCTTCCACCACGACCTTGCCGGTCTTGGGGTAAGCAGCGGTGATCTTGCCCTTCTTGCCCTTGTCCTTGCCGGAGATGACAACGACCTGGTCCTTGGAACGTACATGCATATCGTTTCGCCTCCTCTTACAGCACTTCGGGAGCCAGAGAAACGATCTTCATGAAGTCCTTCTCACGCAGCTCACGGGCAACGGGTCCAAAGATACGGGTTCCACGGGGCATTTTCTGGTCGTTGATGATCACGGCGGCGTTGTCGTCAAACTTGATGTAGCTGCCGTCGGGGCGGCGCTTGCTCTTGACCTGACGCACGATCACGGCCTTGACCACGTCGCCCTTCTTCACCTGGCCGCCGGGGGTGGCGGTCTTCACGCTGGCAACGATCACGTCGCCGATGGAGCCATCGCGACGGAACGAACCGCCCAGCACGCGGATGCACATGATTTCCTTGGCGCCGGAGTTGTCGGCAACCTTAAGTCGCGTTTGCGGCTGAATCATACTGGATTGTCCTCCTTACATGACGGTAAGCTCACTTGGCCTTCTCGATGATCTCCACCAGGCGCCAGCGCTTATCGTGGCTCAGCGGACGGGTCTCCATCACGCGGATGGTGTCGCCGATGCCGCACTCGTTCTTCTCATCATGCACCTTCAGCTTGCTGGTACGGTTCATGATCTTGCCATACAGGGGATGACGGACGCGGGTCTTGATCTGAATGACGCAGGTCTTGTCCATTTTGTCGCTGACCACGACGCCGATCCGGGTTTTACGAAGTCCTCTTTCTTCAGACATTGAAGCGGCTGCCTCCTTTCAAGTATCTCTTACGCCTGCTCCTTGAGGCGAAGAATGGTCTTGGCCCGTGCGATGTCCCGCTTCACAGCGGTAATCTGCATGGTGTTTTGCAGCTGACCGGTGGCAAGCTGAAAACGAAGGTTGAACAGCTCGCTCTTGAGCTCCTTGACCTTGGCCGTAAGCTGCTCGGGATTCATCGCGGAGAATTCATTAGCCTTCATTCTTTGTCACCACCCGCTTCAGTGTTCTGCGCATCGCGCGCGATGATCTTGCTCTTCATGGGCAGCTTGTGGGCGGCCAGACGGAGGGCCTCACGGGCCGTCTCCTCAGCCACGCCCGCGATTTCAAACAGCACGCGGCCGGGCTTGACCACCGCCACCCAGTACTCGGGGTTGCCCTTGCCGGAACCCATGCGGGTCTCGGCGGGCTTCTCGGTTACGGGCTTATCGGGGAAAATCTTGATCCAGACCTGACCGCCGCGCTTGGTGTAGCGGGTCAGGGCGATACGAGCCGCCTCGATCTGCTGGCTGGTCACCCAGCAGGGCTCGGTAGCCTGCAGGCCAAACTCGCCGTAGGCCAGGAAATTGCCGCGATGGGCCGCGCCCTTCATACGGCCGCGGAACACCTTGCGGTGCTTCACTCTCTTGGGCATCAGCATAGGTTACTTTACCTCCTTCGCAGCAGGCGCCTTCTTGGCCTTGGGCAGGATCTGGCCCTTGTAGATCCAGACCTTCACGCCCAGGCGGCCATAGGTCGTCTTGGCTTCGGCGAAGCCGTAGTCGATGTTGGCACGCAGGGTCTGCAGCGGGATGGAGCCGTCGTGGTAGTGCTCGGTGCGGGCGATATCCGCGCCGCCCAGGCGGCCGCTCACGCTGGTCTTGATGCCCTTGACGCCGGGCACCTTCATGGCGCGCTGCTGGGCCTGCTTCAGGGCGCGGCGGAAGCTGATGCGCTTCTCCAGCTGCTGGGCGATGTTCTCGGCCACCAGCTGGGCGTCGCCGTCGGGCTGCTTGATCTCCATCACATTGATGTGCGCGGGCCGGCCCAGGAAGTTGGTGATCTCCGTCTTCAGGGCCTCGATGCCGGCGCCGCCGCGGCCGATGATCATGCCGGGCTTGCCGGTGAAGATGTTCACGGTGATCATCTTGGCGCTGCGCTCAATGTCGATCCGGCTGATGCCGGTCGCGTAGAACTTTTCCTTCAGCATTTCGCGGAGCTTGTAATCCTCAACGAGGTTGTTCGCGAAATCCTTTTTGCCGGCATACCAGCGGGTGCTCCAGTCGAAGATCACACCGACGCGAGCGCCGTGGGGATTTACTTTCTGACCCATGGAAAAACCTCCTATCGGATTACTTCTGGTCCAGCACCACGCTGATGTGGCTGGTGCGCTTGAGCATGGGGGACGCGCTGCCGCGGCTGCGGGCAACGTAGCGCTTCAGCGTGGGGCCGGGGTTGGCGTACACTTCGGCCACATACAGGTTCTGACGGTTCAGCTCCTGGTTGTTCACGGCGTTGGCGATGGCGCTGTTGAGCACCTTGGCCACCACGGGCGCGGCCGCCTTGGGGGTGTACTGCAGGATGGCCAGAGCTTCATCCACGTTCTTCCCACGGATCAGGTCGATGACGATCTTCACCTTACGGGAGGAGATGCGGATATATTTCGCGTGCGCCTGGGGGCGCTTGTCGGCGTTCTGCTTGCGGGCGGCCGACTTTTCCCGGGAACGGGTTGCCATATCGTATCACTCCTTCCGTATTATTTGCGCACGGCGGTCTTGTCGCCGGAGTGGCCGCGGAACGTGCGGGTGGGGGCGAACTCGCCCAGCTTGTGACCCACCATGTCCTCCGTCACATAAACCGGCACATGCTTGCGGCCGTCGTGTACAGCGATGGTATGACCGACAAATTCAGGGAAGATGGTGGAGGAACGGGACCAGGTCTTCACCACGGTCTTGTTCCCCGCCTTGTTCATTTCAACGATGCGCTTCATCAGCGCCTTCTCAACGTAAGGTCCCTTCTTAATGGAACGGCTCATTCGATGGCTGCCTCCTTCCTATGGGATACGCGCTTACTTGCCCGCGCGCTTGACGATCATCTTGTTGGAATACTTCTTGTGCTTCCGGGTCTTCAGGCCCAGCGCGGGCTTGCCCCAGGGAGTCACAGGAGCAGGCATACCAACGGGGCTCTTGCCCTCGCCGCCGCCGTGGGGGTGATCGCAGGGATTCATGACCACGCCGCGGACCGTGGGACGGATGCCCATGTGGCGCACGCGGCCGGCCTTGCCCAGGCGAACGTTCTCATGGTCGGTGTTGCCCACGGTGCCGATGGTGGCCTTGGCGCTGAGGGGCAGCTTGCGCATTTCGCCGGAGGGCAGACGCACCTGGGCGAAGCCGTTCTCCTTGCCCATCAGCTGGGCGCTCATGCCGGCGGAGCGGACCATCTGGCCGCCGCGGCCGGGCTTGATCTCGAGGTTGTGGATCAGCGTGCCCACGGGGATGTTTTGAAGGGGCATGGCGTTGCCGGGCTTGATGTCCGCGTTCTCGGAGGAGACTACGGTGTCGCCCACGTTCAGCCCCAGAGGCGCCAGGATGTAGCGCTTCTCGCCGTCGGCGTAGTGCAGCAGCGCAATGAAGGCGCTGCGGTTGGGATCGTACTCAATGGCCGCAACCTTGGCGGGAACTTCCAGCTTGTTGCGCTTGAAGTCGATCACGCGATACTTGATCTTGTTGCCGCCGCCCTGATGGCGCACGGTGATTTTGCCCTGCTTGTTCCGGCCGGCGTTCTTTTTGAGGTATTCGCAAAGGCTCTTTTCGGGAGTCTTCTTGGTGATTTCCTCGTAGGTCAGCACCGACATAAAGCGCCGGGCGGGCGAAGTCGGCTTGTAAACTCGAATAGCCATGGTTCTTTGTCCTCCCCTGCTTTACTGGGCCATGCCCTCGAAGAATTTGATCGGCTTGGAATCCTTCTTCAGGGTCACATAGGCCTTTTTCACTTCCGGCGTCCGGCCGGAGAATTTGCCCTGGCGCTTGATCTTGCCCAGGGTGCGGACGGTGTTGACCTTTTCGACCTTCACGCCGTCCTCGGCGAAGATGCTCTCCAGCGCCAGCTTGATCTCGGTCTTGTTGGCGCCAACGGCCACCTCAAAGATGTAGCGCTTGTCGCCGATGCCCTCGTAAGCCTTCTCGGTGAGGACGGGGCGCAGGATGATATCGTGCGGATCCTTCATTAGGCGTACACCTCCTCGACGGACTGGGTCGCCGCCTTGGTGAGGATCACCTTGCCGGCGTTGAGAATGTCGTACACATTCAGGGTGTTGACATAAGCGGTCTTGGCCTCGGCCAGGTTGCTGGTGGCGCGGACGACGTTCTCGTCCCGCTCAGGCAGCACCACCAGGGCCTTCTTGGTGGCGCCCAGCTTTTTGAGGGTTTCGGCCATGAGCTTGGTCTTGCCCTCCTTGAGCTTGAGCTCGTCCACGATCATGATCTCGCCGGCCTGGAGCTTGGAGGTCAGGGCGGACTTGAACGCAGCGCGGCGCACCTTCTTGGGCACGGCGATGACGTAATCCCGGGGCTTGGGTGCGAACACCACGCCGCCGTGGGTGAACTGGGGCGCGCGGTTGCCATGGTGGCGCGCGTTACCGGTGCCCTTCTGGCGGTAGATCTTGCGGCCGCCGCCGCGCACCTCGGTGCGGGTTTTGGCGCTCTGGGTGCCCTGGCGCTTGTTGGCCAGGATGGAGCGGACGACCAGATGCATGGCGGCAACGTTGATCTCCGCGGCGAAGATGTCGTCGCTCAGCTCAATCTCGCCAATGGCCGCGCCTTCCATATTATAAAGAGCAGTCTTAGGCATGCTGTTTGTTCCTCCTTACACAGGCTCAGGCCTTGCACGAATTGCGGACGATGAGCAGGCCGCCGTTGGGGCCGGGCACAGCGCCCTTCACCAGCAGCAGGTTGCGCTCCGCGTCCACCTGCACGATCTCCAGGTTCTGGATGGTCACGCGATCCACGCCGTAATGGCCGGCCATGTGCTTGTTCTTGAACACACGGGAAGGATCGGAGTTGGCGCTGAGGGAGCCCACGCCGCGGTGATACTTGGAGCCGTGCGCCATGGGGCCGGTGTGCTGGTTCCAGCGCTGAATGGCGCCGGTGTAGCCGTGGCCCTTGCTGGTGCCGGTGATGTCGATCTTGTCGCCCGCAGCGAACTGGTCGACCTTGAGCTGATCGCCCACGTTGTAGCCGGAGCAGTCGTCAAAGCGGAACTCGCGCAGGGCGCGCATGGGGGCCACGCCCGCCTTCTTGAAGTGACCGGCCTCGGGCTTGTTCAGCAGCTTCTTGGCGCGGTTCTCCGTCAGCGCGCCGAAGCCCACCTGCACGGCCTCATAGCCGTCGGTTTCCACAGTCTTCTTCTGCACCACGGTGCAGGGGCCCGCTTCAATCACGGTGACCGGAACGAGACGGCCGTCTTCGGTGAAGACCTGCGTCATGCCGATCTTTTTGCCCACGATCGCTTTCTTCATTTTATCGTTCCTCCTGCTTTTTTCGTTTTTACAGCTTGAGTTCGATTTCGACACCAGCAGGAAGTTCGAGCTTCATCATGGCGTCCACCGTCTTCGGGTTGGGGTTGTTGATGTCGATGAGGCGCTTATGGGTGCGGCGCTCAAACTGTTCGCGGCTGTCCTTGTACTTGTGGGGCGCGCGAAGGATGGTGACGATCTCCTTCTCCGTGGGGAGCGGGATCGGGCCGGATACCCGGGCGCCAGTCCGCTTGGCGGTTTCCACAATCCGCTCCGCAGACCGATCGATCAGGTTGTGCTCGTAGCTCTTGAGCTTGATACGGATTTTCTGGGTGGCCATTGATTTACCTCCTTGATCGTTCTCGTATGCGCCGTCGCGGTGCCCACTGCAGGTGCAGGCCCCGCCCGCGCTATCGAGTCCGTCGCCCGATTCTCGGGCTGGTCCATGGTAATTACCCGCCTGGCCTGGCGGCAACTTACCACTTCATCCCTAAACAGACAACGCTCATATTATACAGACTCCGGGGGGAAATTGCAATACGTTTTTCACCCTTTTTGCGAAAATTTTTTTGTTTTTTCCGCTCCCGCCGTTGCTGCAACCCGCGGCGCGGGGCTGTTTTGGGCCCATGGCATCAAGACACGATTCCGGGTGTATCCATCTTTTTCCCCTTTTCCTCCGTTTTCCGCCCGCAAATCCAAATTCTGGAGTCTTTCCGGTAGGTTATCCAGCATTTGCAAGGCTTTGCGGCGCAATTTCTGCACACCCCATCGCGTGTGTCCAGTCAGCATCTTCCAGCGGGGGGATTTTCTCCGGGAGGCAGGTAGGGATTTTTTGCGTTTTTTCGCGGAAAATTTCTTGCATGGTTTGCCGCGGGTGTGCTATCCTTATTTTGGATGCGTAACAGATGCAAATTTTTTCCGCTCTGGCAGAGATTTGCCACGCAAAACCGTTTCTCTTGATGAATGAGCCATTACGGGAGGAAACCCAATGAAACGTGTTTTGATTCTGTTGATCGCCCTGCTGACGCTGGGCCTGTGCCTTTCCGCCGCCCAGGCCGAAGAGGTTTTCTGCGTCAGCGAAGCGGTCTTTGCTTCCCCCAACGTCTGGGATGCGTCCTTCCGGGAAGCGAACCTGACCACCTCCGCCTCCTACGTGAACATCTCCTGCGCCCTGGCCGGGGAGACGCCGGTGACGCTTTCCATTTCCCAGGAAAGCACCGGCGCGCTGGTGTATTCGCGGGACTACGGCACGGTCAGCGGCGAATTCCGCTCGGAGGACATCTATCTGAAACTGGAGGGCGACGCCACCACCTATCAGGTGCAGCTGAACTGCGGCGGGCAGGTATACGCTTTCCCCATCGACCGGGTCATGGCCCGGCTGCAGGGCAACGCCGCCTGCTCCGCGGGCTACCCGCTTTCCGCCATCACCGGCCGGGACCTGTGGCAGACGGTGACCCTGCTGGACCTGAACGCCCTGGAAGGTTCCAGCGCCACCTATGACCTGTACGCCAGCAACCGCTATGTGCTGGGCAGCGTGACATTTTCCGTATCCGGGGGCGCGGTATGCGCCAGCGTATCCCTGAACCCGGAGGCGGACGTGAGCATCGACGGCGCCACGGTGTATGTGGCTTCCACCGCCCTGGAGGCCGCTTCCCTGGGCCAGAAGGGCTGCACCGCCGCCAGCGGCGGGCTGGACAGCTACATTGCCGGCAGCGGCACCGGCCTGGCCGCGGTGTACGTGAAGCTCACCGTATCCTTCCAGCCCGACGGCCTCCCCACGGGCATTTCCCCCGTGTGGAACGGTCAGGATCAGCTGTGGCAGCGCATGCTGCAGGAAACCACCGCCGAGGCCGTGGGCTGACGCTTTCTCCATCTCCATCGGAAAGGAAGGCTGTGCATGGACGACCTGACGCTTTCCGCCATGCAGCAGATGCAGGCGGAGCTCCAGGAGCATTACCGGGACCGCTGGGGCGGCCTTTCCCCCCAGGACGGCCGCAGCCATCTGCTGTGGCTGCTGGCGGAAGCCGGTGAGGCCGCGCAGGTCATCAAAAAGCAGGGGGACGAGGCCATCCTGGCCGGCGGGGAAGCCCGCGCCCGCTTTGTGGAGGAGCTTTGCGACGTATACATGTACCTGGCCAGCACGGCCATGTGCTACGGCATTTCACCCCAGGAGCTCACCCGCGCCTTTCTGGAAAAGCACCGGCGGAACATGGCCCGCTGGTAACC
>DBFBGQ010000042.1:0-28667 GCA_048201975.1 Candidatus Egerieenecus sp.
TGCCGGCAGCGCCCGAGGCGACGGCCACGGCCGCGCCCGAGATGCCGGCCGCGCCCGAGGTACCGGCGACGCCCGAAGCGACGGCCACAGCCGCGCCCGAGATGCCGGCGGCGCCCGAAGCGACGGCCACAGCCGCGCCCGAGGTACCGGCGACGCCCGAAGCGACGGCCACGGCAGCGCCTACGGCTGAGGCATCAACTGCGCCGGTTGCAACATCCACGCCTGTGGCAACGGAAACCCCCGCGCCCACGGCGACACCGGAACCGATGACGTTGCAGGAAGTTGCGGCGGAAAAGGATGTTTATGCGCCCGGCGAAACAATTCGCTGGAGCGTTGATTGCCATGGGGCGGAGCGCATCATTTACCAGCTGACAGGGAAGCGCACCGGCGTTGTTGCCAGTGGAGAGCTTACCCAGGAGCGGGAAATCAGTTATCAGACCGAAGTCTGTGATATATATACCTTGTCGGTTACGGCTGTGTCGGGAGAACAGACGTTGGCGGCCAAATCCGACGTCACTGTTTTGGGGTCGGAGCTGACGGCAGCGCTGGAAACAAACCAGCGTTACGCGGTGGTCAACGAGACCGGGCTGCAAAGCACCATGCAGATATCGGGCGGTATTGCGCCTTATATTATGGATGTCCAGGTTGTGCTGGGAGATACCGCTGTGTATTCCGAGCGCAGGGAACTGGAGGCGGCGGGGGCGATTGAGCTTGTCTACGCGCCTTCGGCGTTTGGCGTGCATACGGTGCAGGTTACGGTGACGGACGCCCGGGGGAAAACCGCTGCGGCTTCCGCGTCGGTTCCTGTGGCAGTGCGCGAGGCGGAAACAGCTGCGGATTGGGCGGGAAGCGTTGCCGGCGCGGGTTTGACGGGCGACTGGCGGAAGGATCTGGTCGCCGTTGCGCAGACGCAGCTGGGCTATCAGGAGAGCGAACGAGACTTCATCATCCTGGAAGATGGCCAGCAGCGTGGATATACCCGCTACGGCGCCTGGTACGGTTCCGCCTACGATGCCTGGGACGCGATGTTCGTGTCCTTCTGCCTGGCTTATGCGAATATTCCCGAAAGCTATGTGCCGCGCGATGCCAGCAGCTCGGCCTGGCGCTCCACGTTTGCGGCCATGGGCGTATATGAAAGCAACGGGAATGGCTACACACCGTCGGCGGGCGATTTGGTATTCCTGCGGGGGAATAGCGGTAGCGGCGTTGGCATTGTGCAGCGGGTCAGCGGAAACACCGTTACGACCATCGAGGGCGACAGCGATGGGGTGGTGCGCCGCTGTGAGTATGGCCTTGCGAACCGGAATATTCTGGGATACGTCAGCATGCGGGCGCTGATGGAACGCGCCGGCGTATTGGCATCCCCGGAGCAGACCACAGCGCCTCAGCAAAGCGCGGCCCCGGTGGGTTCGGTTACGCCGGTGGAGCAATATGGCGAAGTCGTTGCCGGCGGCGCCACGCTGTATACGTTGCCCGCCGGCCTGGTGACGGTTCCGGCGCAAACGGACGATGCGCAGGCGAACCAGGCCGGCCTGTTCCTGGCGGCGGCAAGCAACTATGCGCTTCTGTCCACCCAGGAGACGTTCCTGGAGTGCGCGGAGAGGTACTATGGCGACCAGGGCACCATTACGGTGGGATTGGTGCGGGTCACCTGGCCGGAGAGCGGCGATACCGTAAAGGCAGGCCAGCAGGTCAATATAACATTGACGTGGACGTTGCAGGCTGCGGCAAACTATAACTATGCAGAGTATCCTCAGCCGCTTTTTGACAACTATGAGCATACGCAGATTATTCTTCCCTTGCCCGAGGGCGTCAGCATTGTGGAGAACATTTCCGGTGCGCTGGAGAATGTGACGGATGTGCAGCGTGGAGAAAACAATGAATGGATTTTGACACTGCCCGACGCCATCGCCGCCCAGTCCAGCAACACCAGCACGATTACCATTCCGCTGCTTCTGGAAGGCAATGGTGAGCGGGGCGTTGGCGAAGAATTGGACTTCACCAGGCCCGCGCGGATGGAAACGAGCTTTTCCATCATGGACCGCATGGATCCCGAGCATGTTGTGCCCAGCGGTAAGGTGTATACCAAAACCGTTACCAGCCCGGATAACCTGGGCGTGAAGAAGACGACCACGGACGACGTGTGGGGCATTGAGAAGGCCAGCGTCGACGCGGCACCAAGCAGAGATAAGTCCACGGTTACGGTTACCTTTCGGCTTACCGTGGGCTTGCAGGACGCCAACGGAACCATCCTCACCAATCCGGATACCTATGGAAGGGTTGGCCGCGTGCCCATGGATCAGGTGCGCCTGAAGGACTTGACGGAGGTCCTGAACCGGGAAGGCGAGCCCATCGCGCCCATAAGCGCGACCATTACGCCGCAATTCGGCGCGTATGAGCCGATTTCGCTCCTCGAGCATTCGGAGATGGCCCTGCCCATGGATACCTGCGGAGGGAAAACATCTCTGAACGTTGCGGACGACGCGCCGTATCTGTCCACCTATACAGTGGAATTGGTTTATCCCTATGCGGAGTTCATCGCGCAATTCTATGATGCGAAGCAGCAGCCCCTTACCGTTAAAAATACCGCCACGCTGTTTTACACGCTCAAGGGAACCGACACCGAGGCCAAGGACAGCAACACGGCGCAGCTCGACGTGGGAGAGGTGACGCAGCCCGCGCAGATTACCTTCAGCAAATACATTGTAAACGCCCAGGGAGAAAGCAAAGCATACTCCCTGCAGCAGTTCCCGTCGGGCCAGCCCATTGCCGGACCGGCTGTCTTTGATGTGCGCACGCAGGAAGGCGAGCCCGCCATCCTCTATGTGAAGAAGGGCGATGCCTATGTTGCGCTGACCGGTAACCAGGTGACCATCGATCCCACCGGGACGGGCGACGCCAACGGTACGGACGGCACGTTTGTGGCGTATGTGGTTCCGGGAAGCTACGTCATCCAGGAAACAGGAGTACCTGCCAATACCGAGAAAATCATGGGCGAGGGCAACAACGCCGAGGACAAGGCGCTGACCTTGCAGGCGGGGCAAGCCGGAGCGGCGGGCTTCTACAACCGGGAATGCCTTGGGAGCATCCGCATGACCAAGGTGGGAAGAAAGTCCGGCGAGCAGGATACTTTCCTTGCAGGCGTGCAGTTTACGCTCTATGATGTGGCGGGGAAGCAAATCGCCCAGGGGGTTACGGACAACAACGGCTCCCTGAGCTTTGACCGGCTGCCCTATGGAACATACACGGTCAAAGAAACGTCCACGCCCGATGGGTATGTGTCCAATACCCAGGAGTATCCGTTCACGCTTGACGCGGAAAACGAGACAGGCTCCGCCACCGTGATCAACCACTTCAATCTGGCTCCTGTGATTTTGCAGAAGCAGATGTGGAACGGGCAAGCGTATGTCGACGTGGGCCAGAATTACTATCAGGAGTTTGACGGATGCTTCTCCATACAGCAGAAAAATGCGCAGGGCGAATGGGTGGAGGCCATACCCGCGCTGTCGCTGAGCATGTATGGAAGCATTTCGAAGGTGCTCCCCGTATATGACGAACAGCAACAGCCCATCTTCTATCGCTTTGCGGAAAACCTGCCCATGGGATGGCATGCGCCAGACGACGCAAGCGCCCAGATGATGTATTCCCGGGAGTTTACGCTGGTGGACTATCTGGGCAACAACGTTGAGAACGCTTTGCAAATCACCATGCAGAACAGCCGGAACGGAAGCATTGCCCTGTCCAAGGCGTTCTATCGCATGGGTAGGGATGGCGCCTATGCTCAGGAGACCGACCAGCGTCAGGCCACATTCCAGCTGTACCAGAAGCTGGAGGATACGGTCAAGCTGGTGAAGGAACGCATCGTTACGCAGTCCACGGAGTTTGAGGATCTGCCCTGTGTGGATGAGCGTCAAACGCCCTATGAGTATTATCTGGTGGAAGTCCCGATGGCAGGGTATGAAGCGGACAGCCAGGGAACGGTTCCGCTGCAATTGGCGGACGGCAGCACGGTGCAGGCTTGGGGGCCGGTAAAGTTTACCGCGGACGCCGGTTCGCCCGCGCAGCTGTCCCAGTCCCTGCAGGTGAAGAACTATGCCCTGGAGCTGCCCGTGTTGGTCCGCAAGCAGAATAGCGTTACCGGCGCCTTTGTGGCCGGGGCAAAGTTCACGGTGTATGCGTATGACGAAAACGCGCCGGAACAGAAGGGCCAAATGGTTATCTCCGAGACGGAGGTATCCGCATCCCAGGGAAGCGTGATCTACCTTTCCATGGGCGGCAAATATGTGGTGGAGGAAACCGGGGTTCCCGCAGGCTATACGGATGTGACGGCACAGCGGCTGGTGGATCTCACGGCGTATGCGTCTTTTGGGGATGCTCAGGATTACCAGGTGCAAACGTTTACGCTGCTGAATCGGCCTGATCCGCAGCTGCTGATCACCAAGCAGCTGGTTTCCGGCAATCATGCCGGACCGGACGTGTTGACCGGCGTATCTTTCGAGGTGTACCAACAAAGCGCGACAGGCTTTGAGCAGGTAAAGGACGCGCAGGGGCAGCAGGTGACGGCGCAGTCCGGCACGGCGGTGCAACTGCCTGCGGGCGAATATTATCTGAAGGAAATTGTCCCGCAGGGGAATCCGCATGGCGTGCTGGACCCCAGCGAACATCCGGAGGAATATCAGGGACTGGGCAAAGAGGAGAACGGCGTGTTCTATTTTGGCCCGGTTAAGCTGTCGGTCGTGGGGGATGCCAGCCAGACACAGCAGGGCTATACGGTACAAAACTATGCCAACCTGGGGGCTGTTCAGGCCTACAAGGTGGCCCAGCAGGGGAGCGGCGCAATCACGCCGCTGGCGAGGGCGAAGATTTCCATTTACCGCGACGGCCAGCAGGACCCGGTGCAGACGCTGGTCAGCGACAGCGCAGGCCATGTGACCTTTACAGATCTGCCCATTTACGATGCGGATGGCAAGAAAATTCGCTACACAGTGAAGGAGACGGAAGCGCCCGCGGGCTATACGCTGACGGATGTCGAAAAGGCGGTTACCCTTGTCCCGGGCCAGCTGGTTACGACGGATGAAAAAGGCGAACCGCTGACGTTTGTCAACTTGCCCCATATGACCTTCCATGTGACGAAAGTCTTCCGGAACATTTGGGAATATCAGTTCACTGGCAAGGATTATCTGATGCCGGGGGCGCAGATTGCGCTGTACAAGCGCATGGCGGATGGCACGTATGAGTTCCAGCGCGTGCTTACCACGGACGAGACGGGCGCGGTCGCGTTTACTGGCCTGGATCAGATGGCAACGTATGTGGCGGTGGAATACGACATCCCTGATTTGGAGGCGTATGCTTACCTGGAGCCGCAGAACGGCCGGGCGTATCTGGCCAGCGATTTTCCCCAGCAGCCGCCGCCAAAGCTTTTGGCACAGGAGCTGGAGAAGTATTACTACGTGACGAAGCCTGCGAAGACCGGCGAGCTTGCGGTGGCCGAGACCATGACCAACGTGGAGCACTGGTCGCAGCTGCGCATTGAGAAATTCGTCTTGGAGGATGCGGATCATCCCGATGCGCCCGAGGGCCTGGTAGATGGGGAAAAGCGGGTCATCAATAACGCGGAGTTCCAGCTTTACAGGGAAATATTGCCGGAGGATTTCACCGGTACGGAGCTCTCCTTTGACAGCCAGAATCTTGCCAAGTATACCTTTGTGGGAAGCTACGAAACCGGCACGCTGTATGACGGGAATGGCGTCCGTCAGGATGGATGGTTTGCAACCGATATCCTGAACGTTGGCGACCGCGTGGTCTACTGGCTGGTGGAAACCACAGGCGGCATTGGCGCGGAGATCGATCCTGCCCATCAGATTACGCTGATTCGCCGCAAAGGGACGAAGTACCAGCATGCATCGCCGTCCCTACAGGATCCGCGGGAGACGTGCACGGCGGTCTTCACCTATTATGATGATACCACCACCCAGGAGCATGTGGAGAATTTGCCCCTGTACAAGGGAGACTCCGACATGTTCTCCACGGTGCGCATCGCCAAGTGGGCCGGCTCCGTGGATGCGGACGGTCAACATCAGGCAATCTATTCGCCCCTGGGCAATGCCACCTTTGCGCTGTACCTGGTGCATGCCAACGGGGAGATTGTGGATCAGCTGGACAGCATGACCACCGGATTGGATCATCTGGAGGGAAATGCGGAACTGACGGCATGGGCCTCGTCGAAGGCCTTCAGCTTCCGGGAGCTGAAGGACAAATACGGGAAGCAGAATACCCCGGGCGTGGCGCAGGATATCCTGTGGACGGATGAGCAGGGCAACGGCTATGTCCGCGCGCTGCTGGTGGAGACGGGCGTGCCGGCAGGCTACAACGACCTGGCGGATGGATATCATCTGCTCATGTATTTCGATTATGAGGCGGATACGACCACCGAGGTGTTTAACGACGCCTTCTATGTCAAGCATAGCACCGGGAACGAACCTGAGGCGGGCGAAAAGGATATTTGGGCGCTGTATCCCACGGTGCAGACGGCTCCGGGAGCCTATGCGCCCATTGCGGGTGTGGCAAATACCGGGCAACTGCGCATCATCAACTGGCCGGTGGACAATTTCTCAGTGACCGTCAACAAGTACGGCTACGTTCCCGACGAGGAAACGGTTTCCATGACCGGGGCGGAGCTGGACGAGTATTTCCTGCGCGCTGGCGAACGCACGCCGCTGCAGGTAACCATGAAGCTGCAGCGCTATATCAACAATGCGTGGACGGATTATGCCTATCCCAGCTACGACGGAAGCGGAAGCACCTTCACCACGGCGAACGGGTATTTCGCCTTCCCCAAAGGTTTGGGCATTGGGCGTTACCGTCTGATCGAGACCGTGGCCGATAGCGGCTACGAAAACATCTATGACGGCGCTTCGTTGGCGGGGGATCCCTATTACAATGCCAGGGCTTACTACTTCCAGGTAACCAATGCCAACGTGCACTTGAGCTTGTATAATCCGAAGAAGCTCACGGTGACGCTGCGGAAGACGGACCTCGAAGGCGAGGCTTTGCAGGAGGCGAAGTTCCAGCTTTCCAGAGCCGGAACGGTTACCGCATCCACATCCACGGACGGGCAAGGCATTGCGAAGCTGACGGGCATTGGCAGCGGCGTGTATAAGCTGTCGGAGATCACCGCTGCCAGCGGCTACTCCTGCGCGTATCTGGATGCGTATCTGCGCGCAGCCTATCCCAACAATGCGTATCAAAGCTATCGCCTGGCGGACTTTGCCAAAGACGGCATTTTCCTGGGCTATGAGACGGAGCTGCGGGATGGCCAGACGGTGGTTACCCAGGTGGTGGATCTGGCTGCCTATCAGCTGAAGGAGCCGCTGAGGCTTGACGTACAGGATCCTCAGCTGTGTACGCTGCAACTGCGCAAGGTGGATAGCCTAGATGACGATCTTGGGCTTCAGGGTGCCACTTTCCAGCTGGAATACAAGGCCTTTACCACCTGGAATGAGCCAGAAACCATTACCGATAGCGACTGGACCAGGCTGGACAGCTACAGCACAGAGAGCGACGGCTGGGCGAACATCTCTGGTTTGGAGCCCGGCATCTACAAGGTAACGGAGACGAAGGCGCCCGCGGGCTATGATTTGTCCACGGAAGCGCAGTTTGTGGCGCTTACCGGCGGCATGACCAAAACGGTTTTCATGGGCGGGAACGCGCTGAAAACCGATCAGGCGTTGACCTTCCAGAATGCGAAGCAGGTGACGCTTACCGTAGAGAAGCAAATCGATGCAGGCGAGCTTGCGGTGGAGGACGACTATACCTTTACCTTTGAGCTGTATGCCAGCGATCAGAGCACCAAGCTGGATACCCAGCGCGTGGAGGTGAAAGCGGGTAGCACTGGCAGCCATTCGGTGACGTTTACCAGTCTGAGCCAGGGTAAAACCTATTATTTGAAGGAAACCCAGCTGCATGAAGATTTCGCGCTGACAGGCATGCAGGGCAAGGACGGCCTGAGGGTAACGCCCCATGGGAACTTCTACGGCTTTACCGTTCCCATGCGCGATAGCGGGCTTACCATCGTTGCAACCAATCAGTACCTCTTTGCGGAAGTAACGATCCTGAAAGTGGATGGCACGAACGGTACGCCCCTGCAAGGAGCTGCCTTTGCCAGCTATCGGATGCAGAACGACATTCCCTCCACCGCTTCCACGGGCGAGTGGACGGATCTAGATGATGGCGAATACCACGTGCGCTTGCCGCTTACCAGCGTCCAGGGCAATACGTTCCGTATTCAGGAGGTCCACGCGCCCACTGGGTATCGCAACGATTGGCTGCAGCTGGACGTGACCGTACAGCCTGGCGACAAGGTAATCCATAAGGCATTTGATCAGGATAAGATGCTGAGCGGAACGGTGGAGGAGAATCAGCAGGCCATGCTGAATGCGCTGATCTTCCCCAACTATCAGGGCTCTGTTATCACGCTGGTGAAGTATGACAACACCAAGGAGAGCAACGCAGCGCAACCGCTGGAAGGGGTTACCTTTACCCTGGCCTCCCGGCAGAGCGATCACAGCTGGTTGGCGGAGGCGCAGCAGACCACCCAGGCGGATGGCACCATCAGCTTTACTGTGGAAAGCGGCAAGGTTTACGCCCTGGTGGAGTCGGTGGTTCCCCATGGATATGCCGGTTTGCAGGGGCTGTATGCTGCTGACGGAAGCAAAATGCTCACGGAAACCAGCGCAGACGGCTCGGGCCGCGTTTACCACCTGGTGAATCAGGGCGAACCGCTGATAGTCGGATCAACCTACGCCTACCAGGCCTACAATATCCCCTGGGTGGAGCTGGAGATCCGCAAACAGGATATCGACAATGGCGCCGTGATTCCTTCGGCGGTGGTCAATGTGTACGAGGTTCCGGAGGATACAAAGCAGGAGCTGACGCAGGGCGAAGTGGCAGCGCTAATGCAGGGCACGCCAGTGCTGTCCAACATCCAAGTGGCAACCGCCACCACCGATGGAGAGGGACAGAAGTACAGCTATGTCAACGGCTCCATTCTGCCTGCACTGGGACAAAGCATCGCCGGCGGGAAGACCTACCTTGTGGTGGAAACGGACTCCAGCATGACGCAGATCCGGGATCATCGCAATGTGGTATGGTATGTGGTGCATCACGTGCCTGCGGGAACGCGCGAGAAGCAGGTGGTCACGCTGCGCAACCTTGCCGGCAACGCTACGCATACCCTTGCCAAGACCACGTCCACGCAGCAGTGCGCTAGCCTGCTGGCCTCGGGGGCTACGCTGGAATATGCCATTGCGCCACAGGTGGAAAACACCTATGCCCTGGATTCCTTTGTGCTTAAGGATACGGGACTCCAGGCGCTGCATGCATCCACGCCGCTGAGCTTTGACGAATACCTCAAAGACCAGTATTCCGTGACCCAGGTGGTGGTGGGTCCTGCGACCCATGACGCCTCCGCCTATTGGAAGGGAACGGATGATGGGATTTTTGCCCAGGTGGTTTTCTACGGATTTGATGGCAGGGAAATTTACCGTGAAACCGTGGATGTCAGCACGCAGGCGGTTACGGTCAGACTGGCGGGCGATATCAAGGCGAAGCATGTGGAGGTGAGCTACAGCTCTCCCGCTTTCCAGCAAGCTACCGGGTATGCGGTGGGGCAGCATTTTGCGCCCGGTGAAGTGCAGATCAAGGTTGCGCTGGATAAGCAAATGGGCGGCGAGGGCATATTGCCCATTACCCAGGTGGTGAATACGGCGGAAACCGTTATGGCTTACCGCCCCTGGGATACCGCGGGCGTGCAGAGCGGCGAAGCAGACCGCAAGACGCAGACGCAGACCGCGAACGTGAGCAGCTATTTTGACGAGCTGCAAACGGCCATGATGAGCATCAGCTGCGTGGTGGACAAGAAAACCATTTCCCTGAACGGTGAGGTGGTGACCTATACCATTACCCTCACCAATTCGGAAACGGCCGATGCAGCCATGATCAATCCTTTCCTGGTGGATCTTTTGCCGCAGGGTACCCAGCTTCATGGAGAAAACGGCAACATCCAGCTGACGAAAGCGCCGAACGGCGTGGAAATTGAAAATGAACGCTTCAGCACAAGCAACGGAGAAACGAGCGCGTTCATTTTCCTGAAAGGCCAGCTGGAGCCAGGAGAGAGCGTGGAGCTGACCATCGAGGTTCAATCCACCAGCGAAATGGCGATCTATGGCGCAGAGGTGAATAACTACGTGATCGCCGGCAGCCGCGAGAAGGGGATGCAGAGTCAGGAGAATCCCCGGGCGACCTCCTGGCAAACCTCGGACGGCGCATGGCCGCCGGATCTGGACGGCGCGCTGAGCACGCTGAAAGGCACCGAACGCCTGGAAGCGCTGCGCACCATGCTGGATGATATGGCGGGATTTGGCTATATCTCCACGTTGCAAACGGTTGGGTGGCTCGCGTCCGCGGAAGCGGCGCTGCTGAAAATGGGCCGGGGCGATCGTTCGGCGGAAATGGGCTTTACTTCCAACAGGCTCTCTACCGTGAACAACGCGGGCTATATGGATTACCGGCTGATCCTGACCAACCTTTCCCATAACCATCATTATACTGATGTGACGCTGCTGGATGTGCTGCCCCATGAGGGTGATGTTTCCTATACCTCTGCGGCCAGAGGCAGCAGCTGGGGAATGAATTTTGAAGCGCTGACCAGCGTCGTTCGGGTGGATGCAGCAGGCAATCATACTCCGGTTGCGTCTGGAAACTACCAGCTGTTCTACTATGGGCAGTCTATTGCGGATGCGTCGGCGGCGGCGCAGGTCTACGAGGCCGTGAAAACGCTGAAGTATGACGCGCAAAGCCTGCCGCCCGGCTGGAGCACATCACCGCCTGCTACGGCTACGGTGACGGCCATAGCCGTTGCCATTAAGCGGGAACCGTCGGTTGCCCTTGCATCTGAGGAGAGCTACATCATCGAATATCGCATGCGTGTGGATGATTTGAGCGCCGCAGAGCTTCAGGAACGGGCCTGGAAGAATACGGTAAACGATTTTGTCTGCCATTACGCTACCTACATTGAGTCGGCGACCGATCCGAATCACGGGATCGATCAGGCAACGCCTGTGCATTTGCCGCTTGGTTCGAATGCCGTTTCCGCCACCATTCTGCCGGCGCCGGTCAAGGTTGGGGGGCATGTGTGGATTGACAAGAACGCCAACGGCGTTTGGGATAGCGGGGAATCGGTGGCTGATTTGGCTGGGGACGCCATGGTCAGGCGGCTGCTGGACTCCATTGAGATTCGGCTGCAGAGCTATGAGGGAACGCAGCAAAGCGCCAGCTACTCCGTCAGCTACAATAAAGGCAACGATCAGGACTGGTACACGCTGGCCAATTTCGTGTTTGACGAGCTTGACTCCGCCGATCCCAAGGAAGGCGCCACGGAAGCCCAGCTTTACAGTGGCACGCAGACGAACAATCCCCTGAATCCTGCCTATTTAAAGGGAAGCGCGCCGAAGACGTATAATATCGTAGCGACGCTGCCGGAAAATAGCCAGGTGCTGGCGCAGGTTACCTCCCTGGGCGGTGGAAACCAGGCCAAGCAGACAGGCTATTCCCGCGACCCGAGAGAACTGACGGCCGGCGGCCGCTATGCGGAGGAGGCAAAGGATAATAACTTTGCAAAAGCTTCGCAGAGAAGCAATGTTTCGGAACGCTTCTATCTGTACGCCACGGATGAGGCATTTGACAACACCAAGGACATCGGATTCCTGCTTTTCCGCAATGTCTCTATCTACAAGACGGACGCCATCACACAGGAACCTTTGGAAAACGCATTGTTCCGCGTGTACGGCCCCTTTAACAGCGTACAAGAGGCGGAAGCGGCAAACCTGGATAGCCAGCATCTGCTAATGGAAGTTGCCACCAACCATACGGGCAAGGCCCAGCTGGAGCAGCTGAACTGGTATCAAGTTTACGTCATTGAGGAAACGGCCAGCGCGCCCTACTATGCACTGCAGGGAGCCAACGCCTTCAGCCAGGACGGCGTGATCAGCACGTATCAAGGCAACGGCACGGAAAATCCTGCCTGGGTGCTGCATGTTCCTGGCGCAGGGATAGGCAACTTGGACCAGGTCATCCAAGTGCAGAATACCCCGGAGACGGTGGAAGTGAAGGGCAGCAAGACCTGGGCGGACAACAATAACCAGGACGGCAAGCGCCCTGCAAGCATCACCATCCATTTGCTGGCGGACGGAGTGGAGAAGGCAGAAAAGACGGTCACCGAAGCCGATGGCTGGGCGTGGACATTCACCGGCCTGCCGAAGTATGAGGCAGGGAAGGAGATCGTCTACACCATTACGGAAGACCCGATTGCGGGGTACACCAGTCAGGTGACGGGGTACAACGTAACGAACAGCCACACCCCGGAGACGGTGGAAGTGAAGGGCAGCAAGACCTGGGAGGACAACAATAACCAGGATGGCAAGCGCCCTGCAAGCATCACCATCCATTTGCTGGCGGACGGAGTGGAGAAGGCAGAAAAGACGGTCACCGAAGCTGACGGCTGGGCGTGGACATTCACCGGCCTGCCGAAGTATGAGGCAGGGAAGGAGATCGTCTACACCATTACGGAGGACCCGGTTGCGGAGTATACCAGCCAGGTGACGGGGTATGACGTAACAAACAGCCACACCCCGGAGACGGTGGAAGTGAAGGGCAGCAAGACCTGGGAGGACAACAATAACCAGGACGGCAAGCGCCCTGCAAGCATCACCATTCATTTGCTGGCCGACGGAGTGGAGAAGGAGCAAAAGACGGTCACCGAAGCTGACGGCTGGGCATGGACGTTCACCGGCCTGCCGAAGTACGAGGCAGGGAAGGAGATCGTCTACACCATTACGGAGGACCCCATAGCCGGGTATACCGCTTTCGTGACTGGCTACAGCGTGATCAACCGCCGCGATGCCGTACAGGTCAATCTTCGCGGTGAGAAGTTTGTGGAAGGAGACGATGCACCGACGGTTCCGTTTGCCTTTGTGCTCACAGCCCTGGGGAAAGACAATCCCATGCCGGAAGGGCAGAAGGGCGGCAGCGCAACGGCAACAATCCATGGCGCTGGTGACTTTGACTTTGGCACGATTACCTTTACGGAGCCCGGCACGTATCAATATCAGGTTACTGAAAAGGCTGAGGGCCTGCTTGGCTATGCGTACGATACGTCGGTTTACACGGTGCAGGTGGAAGTGCGCTATGAAGCGTATGCGATGGTAGCGGCGGTGGAAATCCTCAAGGATGGCGCGCAGGCAAGCGGTCTGCAATTCACCAATCACTACCGGACCGGCAGCCTCACGATATCGAAGACGGTGAAAGGCCAAGGCGCGAGCACCACGGAAGGCTTTGGATTTACCATTGCCTTGACAGATGCGGCAGGCAACGCGCTTACAGGGGTTTACCCCTATACGGGAACGCAGGGCGCGCCTTCCAGCTTCATCAACCATGGAACGCTGACCCTGTCCTTGACCCATGGGCAGAGCGTTCGGATTGACGATTTGCCGGTGGGAACGTACTACAGCGTAACGGAGGCTGTGAACAGCGCCTACACCAGCGCTGCCACGGGATCCAGCGGTCAAATCACCGAGGAAGGCGCACAGGCGCAGTTTGTCAACACCCGCAAATACAACAGCGAGGTGCCCAAAACTGGCTACGGAGAGGCGAATGCACGCTACATGGTGGTTGGCCTGTGTCTGTTGATTGCGTTGCTCTCGGCCCTTGCACGGAGAAAGTTCCGCGCAAAATAAATCCTTGAAGCATGCGCAGAGCGGAGCGGCCGAAAGGCTGCTCCGCTCTGAAAAGGAGGACCCATGAAGCTTAGCACGAACGCCCGCATGCGCAGGACTGCCTATGTGCTGCTGACCATCGTCATGCTGGCGGCGCTGTTCATCGCCGGCGCGATTCTTGTAATTGACATGGTGGATATGTGGCGCGCGCGGGTGGTGCGCAATGAGGTGCAGGAACTATACCGCCCCGGCGCGTCGGTAGGATTTCCAGCGCTATGGATTGGGACGGCCCAGGCGGAGGAGACGGAGCCTATTCCTGATGCTGTCCCGCAGGCTCTGCCGGAAATTCACGAGGACTTCGCACGGCTGTATGAAAAAAATCCGGATATTATCGGTTGGCTTACAGCGGGGGACAGGATGGACTTGCCGGTGGTCCAGCGAGACAACGCATACTATTTGAACCACAATTACTTCGGTGAGCTGGACAGCAATGGCACGGTGTTTCTGAATGAAAGGAACGTGCTGTATCCACGGGACCAGGTGCTGCTGATTCACGGACACAACATGCGCAGCGGAGAGATGTTTGGTACGCTGCGGGAATATGCGGACGAGGCGTACATGCGCTCCCATGCGCTCATTTCCTTCCGAACGGTTGATGAGGCTGAAAGCCCGTATTATGTGCCGGTGGCCGCCTTCGATGCGTCCATGGTTCCTCAGGAGGCAGGATATTTTGACATCACCCCGATGAACTTCGTATCGGAGGAAGCGTTTCAGGACTATTTGCAGCAGGCGCTGGACAGGTCCTATTGGCGCTCTCCTGTGGACGCAACCATGGAGGACCAGTTCATCATGCTGCTCACATGCAGCTATACGCACGTGGACGGACGGTTTGCGCTGCTTTGCCGGAAGCTGCGGGAAGGGGAAAGCGCGGATGCCATGCAAGCGCTGTATGATACCTACTAATATTTGCGTTGCGCAATGCTCATGATGGTGTAACGAAAAGTGTGGTTGATTGTCTTGAAAAGATAGTCAACCACTTTTTCAATGCGGAAAATGCTGCGCTATAAAACCTTTGTGAAATGATCCGTGCTGTGCCACAAGGCTGGTGCAGAGAGAGCTGATCCGGCGTCAATGCAGCCGGGCCGCCGCTTCCATCAGAAAGAAAAATCAAAATCGCGCCTTGACTTTAGTGCTCTACAGTGTTACAATAACACCGCGTTAAAGAAGTGAGGTGCCGAATGATGAGCCTGAAACGCGATGAAATGACGGATACGCTGTTCCGCTCGATCCTGGAGCTGCGCAGCGTGGAGGAATGCTACCTGTACTTCGAGGACCTGTGCACAAACAAGGAGGTGCGCGACTTCGGCCAGCGACTGGAAATCGCGCGGCGGCTCTCCACGGGCAGCTCCTATCAGCAGGTGACGCAGGCCACGGGGGTAAGTTCGGCTACCATCGGGCGGGTTAAGCGGTGCCTGGACTACGGGGCGGGCGGTTACCGCCTGATGTTGGCACGACTTGGGGAGGAAGCGAATGAACAGGAACCTGAGAGAGGATGAGCGCATCTCCATCGCGCTGCGGGCGCTGTACCAGACATACGGATACAGGCCCTACCGGGTGAACCGGTTCGAGGAGTATGAGCTGTACCTGCGCAACAAGAATTTTCTGAGCGACGAACGGATTTTGTCCTTCAGCGATACCAATGGCAAGCTCATGGCCCTGCGGCCGGACATCACGCTGTCCATTGTCAAAAACACCCGGGAGGAGGACATGCCCCTGCGGGTCTGCTATGCGGAGACGGCGTACCGGGTGCCGCACGGAGCCCATGGCTTCCGGGAGATCATGCAGGTAGGGGTGGAATGCATCGGGCAGGTGGATCTGTACGCCATGAGCCAGGTGCTGATGCTGGCGGCGCGCAGCCTGAAAACGATCAATCCCAGCTACGTGCTGGACGTGTCGGACATGGGGCTGATCGCGGGGGTGCTGGGCAAGCGGGAAGGCCACGCGGCGCTGCTGGCTGCCATCAGCCAGAAAAACCTGCATGGCCTGCGGGAGGCATGCGTTGCCCAGGGTATCGACGCGCGCACACAGGCGCTGCTGGCGGAGCTGACGGAAGCCTGCGGTCCGCTGGAGCCCACGCTGCGGCGCCTGGAGGGGCTGGACCTGCCTCCGGCGTGCCAGGCGCCGCTGGAGCGGCTGCGGGCGCTGGCGGAAGCCATGCGGGCTTATGGCAGCGAGCATATCCGGCTGGACCTGTCGGTGGTCAACGACATGAATTACTATAACGGCCTGATTTTTTCAGGATTCATTCAGGGCGTGCCGGTGGCAGTGCTCACCGGCGGGCGCTACGACCCGCTGCTCACGCGCATGGGGCATAGCGGCGAGGCTATCGGCTTTGCGGTGGACCTGGGCGCGCTGGAGCGCTTCCTGCAGCCGGAGAAGCAGCCGGATGTGGATGTGCTGCTGGTTTATGGCCAGGGAGCGGTCGCCGCTGCAATAGCGCGGGCGGCGGAGGCCATCGTCGCCAGGGGGGAAAGCGTGCGCGTGCAGCGCGAGGGCCGCGTCACCTGCACCTACAAGCGGCGTATGACGCTGGAAGAAGTGGAGGGCGGCATATGATGAACGTGGCGCTGCCCAAGGGGCGGCTGGGCGAAAAAGCGTACGCGCTGCTGGAGCGGGCGGGCTATCCGTGCCCTGCCCTGCGCGAGGATAACCGCCGGCTGATGTTCGAACACGAAGGCGTGTGCTATTTCCTGGTCAAGCCGTCGGATGTGGCGATCTATGTGGAGCACGGGGCCGCGGACGTGGGCATCGTTGGGAAGGATATTCTGCTGGAATACCGGCCGGACGTGTACGAGCTGCTGGACCTGGGCATGGGGCGCTGTCGCATGTGCGTGGCCGGGCCGAAGGATTTCGCGGACGATCATTCCCGGGCGCTGCGGGTGGCAACCAAGTTCCCGCACATTGCGCGCAATTATTTTGACGCACGCAGCCGGGAAATTGAACTGATCCCCCTCAACGGATCCATCGAGCTTGCGCCGCTGGTGGGGCTTTCGGACGTGATTGTGGACATCGTGGAAACAGGCGCGACGCTCCGGGAAAACGGCCTGGCCGTGCTGGAGGAAATCGTGCCCGTCAGCGCCCGGCTGATCGCCAACAAGGCAAGCTTTAAATTCAAAGAGGACCAGATTCGGGGGCTGATGGAGGGCGTGCGCCGGGAAACGGCCGCCCGCGCCTGAAATGGAGAGAGGAAGAGCGACATGATCAGCATAATGGACTACGCGCAGGCGGACCCTTCCTGCCTGCTTATGCGCAGCCTGGCGTCCAGCGGCGTGGGACCGGCCGTCCGCGCCATTGTGGAAGATGTGGCCGCACGGGGCGACGCGGCGCTGCTGGCATATACGGAGCGCTTTGACCGCGCGCGCCTGAGCCAGATCGAGGTGCCGCGCCAGCGCCTGGAGGCGGCGCTGGAGGAAATCGAGCCGGAGCTGCGCCAGGCCATGGAGCGCGCCGCGCGGAACATCCGCGCGTTTCACCAGCGGCAGGTGCGGGAAGGCTTTTGCATGCAGGGCCCGGACGGGTCGTACATGGGGCAGAAGATCACGCCCATCGAGCGGGTGGGGCTGTATATTCCCGGCGGCACGGCAAGCTATCCCTCCACCGTGTTCATGAACGCCATTCCGGCCAAGATTGCCGGATGCAGCCAGATCGTGATGGTTTCGCCGCCTTCGCCGTCGGGGGAGATCGCCGCGCCCATCCTGGCCGCCGCCTGCCTGGCCGGCGTGGACCGCGTGTTCCGCATCGGAGGCGCGCAGGCCATTGCCGCGCTCGCATACGGGACGCAGTCGGTTCCGCGGGTGGACAAAATCGTAGGTCCGGGCAACGCCTATGTGGCGGAAGCCAAGCGGCAGGTCTACGGGCAGGTGAGCATCGACATGATCGCCGGGCCCAGCGAGATTCTGGTGGTGGCCGACGGCGCCAGCAACCCGGCGTATGTTGCGGCGGACCTGCTCAGCCAGGCCGAGCATGACCGCCTTGCTTCCGCGGTGCTGGTTACCGACAGCCCAGCCCTGGCGCAGGCCGTGGCCGGGGAGCTGGAACGCCAGTTGGCCCTTCTGCCCCGGGAGGACATCGCCCGCGAATCCATTGAGCGCAACGGCAAGATTATCGTCACCGGCGACCTGAACCAGGCCATGGAGGCGGCCAATCTGCTGGCGCCCGAACATCTGGAGTTGTGCGTGGACGAGCCCGAGCGCCTGCTGCCGCTGGTGCGGAACGCGGGCTCCGTGTTCATGGGGCGCTATTGCCCCGAATCCCTGGGCGATTACCTGGCCGGGCCGAACCACACCCTGCCCACCTCGGGTACGGCGCGGTTTTCCAGTCCGCTGGGGGTCGACGACTTCGTTAAAAAGACCCAGTACACCTATTACACGCAGGCGGCGCTGGCCGGCACAGCCGCGGATATCGCCGTGTTCGCTCGCGCCGAGGGGCTGGAGGCGCATGCCCGCGCGGCGCTGATCCGCGTGCAGGAGGTGGAGTGATGTTCCTGCTGGACCGCTTTGCGGATCTGCCCGCCTATGTGCCCGGCGGCCACGAGGAGGACTGCCTGCGGCTGAACTCAAACGAATCGCCCTTTCCGCCGTCGCCGGGCGTGCAGCAAGCAGTTGCCCGGGAAGCGGAGAACCTGCAAAGCTATAACGATCCGGACTGCATCCGCCTGCGGGCGGCGATCGCCGAGCTGTGCGGCGTGCGCCCGGAGCAGGTGATGGCCACCAATGGCTCGGACGAGGCGCTCTACTTCGTGTTCATGGCCTATGGCGACGGGACGCATCCCATCGCTTTGCCGGACGTGACCTACGGGTACTACGACCTTTTCGCTGCGGCGCTGGGGATTCCGCTGCGCCGCGTGCCCCTTCGCCACGACTTCAGCGTTGATTTCCGGGATTACCTGGGGTGCGGCGCGCATGTGCTGCTGGCCAATCCCAATGCGCCCACCGGCCTGGCGCTTCCCGTGGCGCAGCTGCGCGAAATCGCGTGCAGCAATCCGGAGCATCTGCTGGTGGTGGATGAAGCGTATGTGGACTTCGGGGCGGAGAGCGCGCAGCCGCTGGTGGAAGAGCTGGAGAACGTGTTGATTGTGCGCACGTTTTCCAAGTACGGCTCGCTGGCCGGAGCCCGGCTGGGGTATGTGCTTGGCTGCCCCGCCCGCATGGCGGAGCTGGAGAAGCTGCGCAATGCCGTCAATCTATACAGCGTGAACCGGATGACCCAGGCGGCGGGCGTGGCGGCCTGCCGGGAGGATGCCTATTACCGGGCCAACTGCCGCCTGATTATGCAGGCGCGGCAGGAGGTTACGCAGGGCCTGCAGGCCATGGGATTCGAGGTGCTGCCTTCCCTGGGCAACTTCGTGTTTGCCAGGCCGCCGCGGATGGACGCGGGCGCGCTGCAGCGCGCGCTGGCGGAGCGGGGAATTCTGGTGCGCCACTGGGACGCGCCGCGCATTGCCCAGTGGCTGCGCATTACGGTGGGCACGCAGGCGCAGATGCAAAGGTTGCTGGACGCCATGGCGGAGATAGAGAAGGAGGGAACGGCGCATGCGTGAGGCGAAGCTGGAGCGGACCACCGCAGAGACGCGGATTGCGCTGTCGCTTTGCCTGGATGGCACAGGGAAAAGCAGCGTGGACACGGGCGTGGGATTTCTCGATCATATGCTGACGCTCTTTGCACGGCATGGACGCTTTGACCTGTGCGTGACCTGTCGGGGCGACACGCAGGTGGACGACCACCACACGGTGGAGGACGTGGGCATCGTGCTGGGGGAGGCGGTGGCCAGGGCGCTGGGCGAAAAGCGCGGCATCCGGCGCTACGGAAGCATGCTGTTGCCCATGGATGAAGCGCTGGTGCTCTGCGCGCTGGATCTCTCGGGACGGGGGCTGCTGCGCATGCAGGCGCAGATTCCGGTGGAGAAGATCGGCACGTTTGACACGCAGCTGGTGGAGGAGTTCTTCTGGGCGTTTGCGCGCCGGGCGGGCGCGACGCTGCATATCCGTCAGGTGGACGGCGTCAACGCGCACCATATCGTGGAGGCGATGTTCAAGGGGTTCGGGCGCGCGCTGGGCGAGGCGGTGTCCCTGGACGCGCGGCTGGGCGATGAAATCCCCTCCACCAAGGGGGTGCTTGCGTGATTGCGGTGATCGATTACGGCGTGGGGAACCTGTTCTCCCTGCGCAGTTCCCTGGCCAGAATTGGTCAGGAAGCCGTTGTCACCGGCGACGCGGAGGAGATCCGCCGGGTGGATCGGGTGATTTTGCCGGGGGTCGGCGCCTTTGCGGACGCCCGCGCGCGCCTGGCGCAGACCGGGTTGGACGCCGTGCTTGTGGAGCGGGCGCGCCAGGGAACGCCGGTGCTGGGAATCTGCCTGGGCATGCAGCTGCTTTTTGCGCGCAGCTATGAATACGGCGTGCATCAGGGCCTGGGCCTGATCCCCGGCGAGGTGACGGCCATGGCCCCGCGCCTGCCTCAGGGGCTCAAGGTGCCGCACATCGGCTGGAACGAGCTGCGCGTGCTTCGGCCGGAGCATCCGCTGATGCGCAGCGTGCGCCCCGGGGACTGCGTCTACTTCGTTCACAGCTTCAGCGCGGAGGGATGCGGTCAGGCGCTGCTGGCCACGTCGGAATATGGCGTGGAGGTTGCGGCCGCCGTGGCCAACGGCTGCGTTATGGGCTGCCAGTTCCACCCGGAAAAGAGCGGCGAGGTGGGCCTTGGCATCCTGCAGGCGTTCTGCACGGCGGATTTCGCCCGCTGATCCGGGCAAATGCGCCGGCGGGAGAAGCGCAAGCCGGTGAAAATCGGGAAGAAAGAAGGAGGCCCCTATGGAGCTGTTTCCAGCCATTGATCTGGTCGCGGGCCGCGCGGTTCGCCTGCTGCGCGGGGATTACGCGCAGATGACCGTTTATCACAACGACCCGCCGGCGGTGGCGCGGGATTTCGCGGCCTGCGGCGCGCGCTATGCCCACGTGGTCGATCTGGAGGGCGCGCGCGACGGCGGCACGCCCAACCTTTCCACAGTGGAGAAGATCGTCCGGGAGAGCGGGCTGCGGGTGGAGGCGGGCGGCGGCGTGCGGGATGAGCAAACCGTCGCCCGCTATCTGGACGCGGGCGTGTGGCGCGTAATCCTGGGCACGGCGGCCGTTACGGACCCGGAGCTGCTGGCAAGGCTGACGGCGCGCTACGGCGCGCGGATCGCCGTGAGCGTGGATGTGCGCCAGGGGCGCGTGGCGCTTCGCGGCTGGACGCAGCAGAGCGAGCTCACATGCGACGCGCTTTGCGAGCGCCTGGCGCAGACGGGCGTGCGCGGGGTGATCTGCACGGATATCGCCTGCGACGGGGCCATGCGCGGCACCAATCATGCGCTCTATGAGCACCTGACGCAGGCCTTCCCGGAGCTTTCCGTGGTGGCCTCCGGGGGCGTCTCCTCCCTGGAGGATGTGGCGCGCCTGGCGCGGACGGGGGTGTTCGGCGCAATCATCGGCAAGGCATATTACACGGGCGCAATCGATCTGCGCCGGGCGCTGGAGGTGACGGCATGATCAAAAAACGCATCATCCCCTGCCTGGACGTGCGGAACGGCCGGGTGGTCAAGGGCGTGCGCTTTGCCGGGCTGGGCGACGTGTCCGACCCGGTCACGCTGGCCAGGATGTACAGCGACGGCGGAGCGGACGAGCTGGTGTTTTACGATATCACCGCTTCCGCGGAGGGGCGGGCGCTGTTTACCGGCATCCTGCGCCAGGTGGCCAGCGCCATCTTCATCCCGCTGACGGTTGGCGGGGGCATTGCGGCCCTGAGCGACTTCGAGCGCGCGCTCAACAGCGGCGCGGACAAGGTGAGCGTGAATTCCGGCGCCATCGCGGACCCGGCGCTGATCGGCGCGGCGGCCCGGCGATACGGCAGCCAGTGCGTCGTGCTCAGCGTGGATGCCAGCCGCGTGGACGGGCGCTATCACGTGTTTGCCAAAGGCGGGTGCGTGGATACCGGCATGGACGCGCTGGACTGGATCCGCCGGGGGGTGGAGGCAGGCGCGGGCGAGATTGTGCTCAACTCCATCGACACCGACGGCGTGAAGCGGGGGTTCGACCTGGAAATGCTTTCGGATGTGTGCGCCATTGCGGAGGTGCCCGTGATCGCTTCCGGCGGCGCGGGCTGCGCGCAGGATTTCGTTACGCTGTTCCAGTCCGTGCCCGGCGTGGACGCGGGGCTGGCGGCCTCCATCTTTCACTTCGGGGAAGTGACCATCGACGAGCTCAAGCAGACGCTTGAACAAAACGGCATTGCCGTGCGGAGGGTGAAACGATGATTGATGTGACGACGCTGAAATTTGACGCGCAGGGGCTGATCCCCGCCGTCGTTGTGGATTCCCAGAGCAAGGCGGTGCTCATGCTGGCCTACATGAACGCGGAAAGCCTGCGCATCTCCATGGAGCGGGGGCTGACCTGCTTCTATTCGCGCTCGCGCAAACAGCTCTGGCTCAAGGGGGAAACCAGCGGCAACTACCAGCACATCGTGTCCATTACGGCGGATTGCGACCGGGACGCGCTGCTTGTGGAGGTGCAAAAGGACGGCCCGGCGTGCCATACCGGCGCGGAGTCCTGCTTCTTTGAGCCGGTGTACCAGGGCGAAACGCCTCCCGCCTTCCAGTACGGCGCGCTGATGGAAATGCTTGCCGGGCGCAAGGCGCAGCCCAAGGAAGGCTCCTACACGACGTATCTGTTTGAAAAGGGGCTGGACAAAATCCTCAAAAAGGTGGGCGAGGAGTCCACGGAGGTCATTCTGGCGGCAAAGGAAGGCGACGTGCCCAACACGGTTTACGAGATCGGCGATTTGATGTATCATGTGATGGTGCTGATGGTGCAGCTGGGCATCAGCCTGGAGGACATCCGGCGGGAGATGGCCGGACGGCACGTTATCGATCACAAAGTGAAGCAGGAGAAGATGATTCCATGACGCCGCAAAATTTGCACGCGCACAGCACGCTGGACGACGGGCGGAACACGCTGGAGGAAATGGTGCGCGCGTCCGTGGCGGCGGGGATGAGCAGCTGCGGGTTGAGCCTGCACAGTCCCCTGCCCTTTGCCAGCGACTGGGCGCCGGAAGCGAAAACGGTGGAGACGTTTCTTCAGGAGATGCGGCGGCTCAAGGAGGCGTACGCGCCATGCGCCGCTGTGTATGCGGGCATCGAATGGGATGTGCTCTCCACGGATGTGGACCTTGCGCCGTTTGATTACGTCATTGGCTCGACGCATCATCTGCCCGTGGGCGGCGCGCGCCCCACGGTGGATGAAAGCCCCGAGGCGACGGCGGATCTGCTTGCGCGCCACTTTGACGGGGATGCGGACGCGGCGGCGGCGCTGTATTTTTCGGAGCTTGAAAAGGTGGCCGCCGAACCCAGGGCGCAAGTGGTGGGCCACTTCGACCTTTTGACCAAGTTCAACCAGCGCGGGGCGTTTTTTGACGAGTCCAGCCCGGTTTACCGCCGCGCCGCCGCCCACGCCATGGAGGCGCTGGTGGCGTCAGGCAAGATCTTCGAGGTGAACACGGGCGCCATCAGCCGCGGCTACCGGACCACGCCGTATCCCTCGCGGACGCTGCTGGAACAGCTGCGGCGCATGGGCGGCCGCGTGACCCTGGGGTCCGACGCGCACAGCGCGGGAAGCGTCGCCTGTGCGTTTGACGAGGCGCTGGCTCTGCTGCGCGGCTGCGGATTCACCCAGCTGTGGCAGCTAGTTTCTCCGGGCGCGTTTCAGCCGGTTCCCCTGGATGCCTTCTGAAACCTTTTCCGGAAGAGAAATTTGACGCTTGCAGGCGTTGGCTGCGCTCCCTTGGGGGAGCCAGCTTTTTTCTATGGCAACGCAAGGCGGACGGCTTCCCCAGGGAGTTGCCGTGTATTCATCATACCGTATGTGCGCTTTCGTACGCCCGCCGGATCTCCTCCGGCATCTCCTCCGGTGCGAGGCTTTGCAGCCGCTCTTCGCCGCCTTCCCGCATGGCGGTTTCATAGTACCAGCATTTGTAGCGGATCATATCCAGCGTGCGCTGCATATGCACGAGTTCCGCTTCCACGGCGGTTCGCTGCCGGGCAAAAAGCGCATAGCGCTGGGGATAGGTCGACGGGCCCTGCGTGCACCATTGCATGAACTGCTTGATATCCTTGATTTCAAGCCCCGCCTTTTTTAGACATTCGATTACCCGCAGCGCCTCGAGTTCCTGCGCCGAAAAACGCCGTATTCCCGATTTTCGCTCCAGATTGGGAAACAGGCCTTCCTGATCGTAATATCGCAGCGTCGATACGGGCAAGTGAAACATCGCTGCAACCTGACCGATGGTATACATGGGAGATTTCCTCCTCTCGCAATCTGCCGGAAAGGTATTGACCTAAAGTCAGCTTTAGGTGCTAAGATAAAGTATAGCAGCGGGCGGTGCATGCGTCAACGCGCGTCCGGGCGCTCCAGCTGCCGAAGCATTTGCACCACATTCAAGGAGCAAGGAGGTCATTTGCATGAGTGATCGGATCATGCCTGGCACGGATGGCGATCAGTATATTCCCTATGAAAACCGGGAGGGAAAAGAATCAGAGGTATTTTTCACCAAGGACCTGTCTGCGGAAGGATTGCTTCGCGCGTTTGACAAGGTGGGGGAACGCTTGACAGGGAAGGTGGGCATCAAGCTGCACACCGGCGAGATGAACGGCCCCAACATCATTCCTCGGCCATGGGTGCAAAAGCTCGTCTGTGAGCGGCTGCCTGGCGCAGCGATTGTGGAGACCAACACCTATTACCAGGGCGATCGATACACCACCCCCCAGCATCGCGCAACCATTGCCGCCAACGGCTGGACCTTCTGTCCGGTGGATATTTTGGACGAGGAGGACATCGTGATGTTGCCTGTGAAGGGCGGCAAATGGTTTACCCAAATGGCCATGGGAAGTCATCTCACCGGGTATGATTCCCTGCTGGTGCTGACGCATTTCAAGGGCCATACCAAGGGCGGGTTCGGCGGCTCGGGCAAGAACATCGGCATCGGCTGCGCGGACGGCCGCGTGGGGAAAGCCATGATCCATACCACGCCCGGTTCCGACGACATGTGGGATATCAGCAACGAGGAGTTCATGGAGCGCATGACCGAATCGGCCAAGGCCGTGGCGGATCACTTTGGCAGACAGATTGTTTACATCAATGTGTTGCGCAATATGTCGGTTTCCTGCGATTGCGAGGGCTGCGCCGCCGAGCCGGTGGTCACGCCCAATGTGGGCATTGTTGCCTCCACGGACCTGTTGGCCGTGGATCAGGCATCGGTGGATCTGGTGTATGCCATGCAGGCGCATCAGCGCGCCGCGCTGGTGGAACGCATGGAAAGTCGCCGCGGCTTGCGTCAGCTGAGCTATATGAAAGAGTTGGGCATGGGCAACGACCGTTACCGGTTGGTGGACATGGATCATGGGGAGACACGGATTCTGGCGGCGGACGCGGTTCGGGACGTGGCGCCGTTTCAGCCTTGAGATACGGGGGGGAGGGCAAATGAAGATAGCAGGAAGCCTGATTGCTCTGCTAGGCACATGGATACTGACTTTTTCTGCCGTGGCTTGCGATCCACCGAATACCGCATGCGTTCCCCTTGGAGTGTGTGAAGAGATGCAACAGACGGAGTTAGGCATTCGGTTTTGCGTTGGTGAGAGCGTTATCCCTGTCCAATGGGAGGACAACGCAGCGGTTGATGCGTTGATTGCGCTGCTGAAGCAGGGCACTGTAACGGTGAACACCCAACGGTATGGCGGCTTTGAACAGGTGGGCCCGCTACCCACCAGCTTGCCCAGTAACGATATGCAGCTTACGGCTGCCCCTGGAGATATTGTACTCTATGCTGGCGACCAGCTTGTGCTTTTTTTCGGCAGCAATACTTGGGAGTACACGCGGTTAGGGCATTTGGATACTATGACGGAGGAGCTCACGGCCCTGCTGGGGGCGGAAAATGCCGTCGTCACTTTGACATGGATGGATGCCCAGGAGGAGATGGGCGTATAAAAGCGTGGGCACCATGCGCTTACCATTGTAGAGATGCCCTAGAAACAATATTGTAACTGCTTGCTTGCGAAAACTATTTTGGTAGATGCAGGAATTCTTTGCTGTCATAGTAGAGTACCAATAAGTTTTATGATAACGTTTTTTGAGATCATACATATACGAGCCGGATGCTGGTTGAGAACAAGCATTCGGCTTTCTTTATTTGCACATATCTTAATTTGATCTTAATGCGCTGGGGAAAACTCTTATTATTTTATAGTATTCCACATGATACAATATAAATGCCCACGTATCCCACAGGTCGATATGGCAGGAGAAGATAGAAATGGAGAAGACGTATCAGACGCAATCCAATTTTGGAATCGGCATGGAAAACCCGCTTCTTTTCGGAAAACTGAAGATATTCTTTGGTTATGCGGCGGGGGTAGGCAAGACCTATGCCATGCTGGAGGCGGCCCACCAGGCACAAAAAGAGGGCGTGGATGTGGTGGTGGGCTATGTGGAACCTCATGCCCGGCCAGTTACATTGGCGCTTCTGGAAGAGCTGGAGGTTTTGCCCTGCAAAGAAATAGACTATCGAGGAATTCGACTAAAAGAGTTTGACCTGGATCGGGCGCTGGAGAGGAAACCTCAACTTATTCTGGTAGACGAATTGGCTCACAGCAATGCCCAGGGGTGCCGGCATACAAAGCGGTATCAGGATGTGGAAGAGCTGCTCCAGGCCGGTATCAACGTCTATACCACGGTGAATGTGCAGCATTTGGAGTCGCTCAACGATTTGGTGTCCTCCATCACAGGCATTGCGGTCAATGAGCGAATCCCGGATCATGTGTTTGACCGGGCCAATCAGGTTGAACTGGTGGATATTGAACCGGATGAGCTTGTGAAACGCCTTCAGGCGGGAAAAGTGTACCGGGAACGGCAGGCTGAACAAGCGCTCCAGCATTTTTTTACCGCAGAGAATCTGGCCGCCCTGCGTGAGATCGCTATGCGGCGCACCGCGGATCAGCTCAACCGCACGGCGCTACAGGAGGGGAAGGAAAAGAGCGCGAAAGCCGGGGAGCATATTTTGATTTGCCTTTCGTCCGCGCCTTCCAATGCGAAAGTGATCCGAACTGCTGCACGAATGGCGGAAGCCTTTCACAGCGGCTTCACCGCGTTGTTTGTGCAGACGCCGGAAACAAAGGAATTATCCGGCGAGAACCTGAAGCGCCTGCGTAGCAATCTGCGTCTTGCTGAGCAGCTGGGCGCGCAGATTTCTACAGTCTATGGAACGGACCCCGCCATGCAGATTGCGGAATATGCCCGTGTCAGCGGCGTAACAAAAATTGTTATGGGCCGCATCAACCATAAGCAAAACCCCATTACAGGAAAAAAGAGCCTGGCTGACCGCCTGATCGAACTGACGGATTTGGATGTATACATTATTCCAGATCACCAACCGCTATATAAAAAGCCGCTTGGAAAGCCTCGTATGCCCAAGGTGCGCTTTACGTGGAAAGATACGGGCATCATGCTGGCTTCTTTGCTGCTTTCTTCCATGGCAGGTTTTGTCTTTTATCATGCTGGATTCAGTGAATCAAACATGATTACGGTTTATATTTTGGGTGTCCTGATTACTGCGGTTTGCACAAACGGTCACTTTTACGGCGCGGTTGATTCTTTCCTCAGCGTCGCTGCTTTTAATTTTCTTTTTACAGAGCCTCGCTTTACCTTTCAGGCCAACGGCCCCAGCTACCCCGTAACATTTCTGATTATGCTTTTATCCAGCTTTATCGCAAGCTCTCTGGCAAGCCGCGTAAAGGCGCAGGCCCGTTTAGCGGCACAAAAGAGCTATTATACGGAGCTGCTTTTGGGGAGCAGTCAAAAGCTGCAAAATAGACGGACCGAATGGGATTGCCTTCGGTTGACCGCGGAACAATTGAATCGGCTTTTTGACCGCCCCGTGCTCTATGCGCTGAGCGAATCGGAAAAGGAATTGGCATTTCGGGTAGAACCATCCGACGAACAGTACATTTTATCTGAATTGGGTTCCGAAGAAATCGGGGTGGCCAAGTGGGTGCAAAGGAACAACAAGCACGCAGGCGCAACCACGAATACACTGCCAAACGCAAAATGGCTTTTTCTCTCCGTCAGAGGGACGCAAGGTGTTATGGGAATTGTGGGGATTCCTATTGTGGGTTATTCCGTACCGGACGCCTTTGAAAAAAACCTGATGATTGCCCTGTTAAGTGAATGCGGACTCAGCCAGGAACGCATTCGGCTGCAGGAGGAGCGAAATCAGGCGGCGCTTCAAGCGCAAAAAGAGCGGTTGCAAGCCAGCTTGCTGCGCGCAGTTTCTCATGATCTGCGCACGCCGCTCACAAACATCAGCGGCAGTATCCATAAACTCATGCAGGAAGCGCTTGTACCGGATCCGAAAAACAGGGGAAAGCTGTACACGGCAATTTGCGACGATACAAACTGGCTGATGAACATGACAGAAAACCTGTTGGTAGCCACCCATCTGGAAACAGACAGGGAATCCTTCAAAATGCATCCAGAACGGATCGAAGATCTTTTCCGGCGTGCAGTGGCACAGCTGGACCGTAGAGCCGCGGAGCATTACATATCCGTCCATTTGGATGACGCGGCGCTCACCGTCGCTATGAACGCAAGGCTGATTGAGCGGGTCATCATCAATATTATGAACAACGCCATACAGTATACGCCGAAGGGCTCGCATATTGAGCTGTGTGGCATGAAAAAAGGAAATACCGTGGAAATAAGGGTCATGGATGACGGACCAGGCATTTCGGATGATGCCAAAAAGCACTTGTTTGATTTG
>DBFBGQ010000043.1:0-21102 GCA_048201975.1 Candidatus Egerieenecus sp.
CACCAGCAGGAGCGGCTGGAGCAGGCCATGCAAAGCCTGGAGGACAATCTGCAAAAAATCTATTATACGCAGCTGGAAATCATCAACTCGGTGGAGTGCAACCAATTTATATACATGTATCATGACCTGAATTGGTTTGACCGCTATGCGGTGCAGGATGCGTTGTACGACCGCATTTATTTGCTCCGCGTCAACCAACAGATGATAACGGGTGTGTACATGTATGTGCCCTCCCTGGAAAAAACGATTTCCGACGCGCGGGTCAGCACAGCGACGCCGGCATGGCTGAAAGATACCATCGCTGGACTGCATACGCAGATAGCCCAGATTCCTGAGCTTCCGCAGCGAATTGTCATGCAGGCTTTTACCGCAGATGGGGATGCGGTGCTGGCGACGCTGCTGGATGAAAGGGTGCTCTACGACCAGTTTCAGCAGGTGCTCATCAATGAGAACGCTTCGGTGGAGCTGGTGTGGAATGATGCGGAAACAGTTGAATCCATTGCGCCGGATTTGACGGTAGAGGGGAAAACGCTGCCGCTGCGTTTGAATTATTTTGCCCAGGAGGACGCCAATGATCAGTTCATCCAGACGACGGTGCAGCTGAGCACGGGTTTTGTCATCGGCGGCGTGCTGATTCTGGCGCTCTGCGTCTTTATCTGGTACAGGCAGAGCTATCTGCCGCTGCATTTGCTGCTGATTGAGGCGTTCAGCCACATGGAGTCCGGTGATTTGAAGTATCGCATTGCGATCAAGCCTTCCTCTCCCTTTCATTCCATTTATGGCAGCTACAACCACATGATGGATAAAATGGAAGCCTATGTGGAGAAAAAATTGCTTCAGCAGGTGCTGGTCAATCGGGCCAATCTCAAGCAGCTGCAATCGCAGATCAATCCCCACTTTATGTACAACAGCTACTATGTGCTCTATCGCCTGATCAAGAAAGGCGACCGGGAGAGCAGCATGAAGCTGGCGGAAAACCTGGGACAGTTCTATCAATATATCACGCGAAATGCCGACGATGAAAAACGCTTGGGCGAGGAGGTGGAGCACGCCAGCATATACGCTTCCATCCAGAAATTCCGCTTTCAGGATACATTGGATGTGGAGATTGAGCGCCCGCCGGAAGGGATCGCCCGCGTCTATGTGCCGCGGCTCATTTTGCAGCCGGTGCTGGAAAACGCATTCAAATACGCCTATGAAACCGCGGATGGCGCCATGCGGCTGTGGGTGCATTTTGAGGTGCAAACCCCGTACAATTTCAGCATTCTGGTGGAAAACAGCGGAAACGTGAGCGAAGAAACCGTCCGGGAGATTCGTGAAAAGCTGGCGAATACGGATGCCAGGGCGGAAACAACGGCGCTGGTGAATATTCACAGGCGGCTGCAGATTTATTTTGGCCCGGCCAGCGGCGTGGAGGTGGAGCGCTCCAGTCTGGGCGGCTTGATGATTCGTCTCAGGATAAAGGATGAGCGGGAGGAGGAAGCGTAAATGGGGAACGAAGCGGCGGACAGCATCCGCATACTGGTGGTGGATGACGAGCCCATTAGTGCGGATGAGCTGAGCGAATTGCTTGCGGACGAGCTGCGCGGCTATGGCAATGTCGCCGTGCGCACGGCCTACAACGCCTCCACCGCAATCAAAATGGTGACGGAGGCTCCATGCGATATATTGATCAGCGATATTCAAATGCCGGGGAAAACCGGCCTCGAGCTTGCAAAGGAAGTTCGAGCGCTGGTTCCGGACGTTTGCATCCTGTTTCTCACGGGCTTTGACGACTTCGCCTATGCCTACGAGGCGTTCCGCCAGAATGCCGTGCACTATCTGCTGAAAACGGAGGGCGATGAGGCGATCCTTCGCGCAGTGCGGGAAACGGTGGACAAGCTGCTGCTGAACCGAAGCGTGGCGCGGCGCATCTCCGAGGCGGAGCAACGCTATACGCAGATGATCCCGGCGTATCGGAAGGGCGTCTTTTCCACGCTGCTGCAGGGGGTGCCCTGGGAGCAGGATGCGGAGGAAATACGCGAGCTGTTTCCTGGCGCATGCTACCTGGTGCTTGGAAGAATGGATATGGCCGCCACCGGAGCCATGCGGATGAAATTGGTGGCGCAATCCTCCGTGCAGCAGATTGTGGAGGACGCCGTGGGGGAAAGCCTGCAATGGTCTGAAACCACGCAAATGGAAACAGAGCTCGTATGGGCGTTTGCCATGCGCCAGGAGGAGCCGCGCGCAGACGTGCTGTTTCAGCTGATACGCAAGGCGCGAAAGCAACTGGAAGAGCAGTGCGGTGCGCGGCTGTTTTTTCTGGTGGCGGATACGCCGGTCACGGTGGAGGAACTGGCGGAGAAGTATGGCGAAATGCACAATGCGCTCATGCGCGATGTGGCTCGCGGCGAGGCCGGTACGGCCATTCGGCGTTCGATGAAGGCGGTCAACCTGACCGACGAGGCCGCGCAGCGCCAGTATGCGATGCTGCACCGGCAGCTGGACCTGTGCGAGAACGATCTGCGCAACAATGCCCTGGAGCTGCTGGAAAAGCATGTGCAGCCTTTGCTGGAGGCGCTGCGGCAGAGCGATGCCCTGGACGCATATGGCTGGGAGTACGATGCGCGCCTGATTGCGATGCTGCTGGGGTATGTGAACAGGAACGCGCTTTTTCATCTGTTAGAGAGCGCCGGGGTGCTGGTGTACAAAACCCCTGCGGAAAACGCGGACGCCATCCAGCGGCTGATCGCTCTATTGCAGGAGGACGCGGAAAAACACATCAATGTGGCGATCAAATCCATTGCGCACGTGGTGATTGATTTCATTCATGAACATATTAGCCAGGATATCGGCATCTCCGACCTGGCGGAGGCCACGGGATACAGCGCGGGATACCTGTCCCGTGTTTTTCGTCAGGAGGAAGGGGTCAGCATTCATGAGTATATGACGATGATGCGCATTGACCTGGCGCGGGAACTGCTGATCAATACCAATTTGCGCGTGTATGAGATTGCGGCAAGCTGCGGCTATGATAATGCCACCTACTTCATCAAGGTGTTCAAGAACAATACGGGATTCACGCCGCAGGAATTCAAGCAGAATAGCCAGCATCGAGGCCGGTAAAGCAAAGGTGAACCGCCGTAGCGCCAGGGGAAGCTGCGACGGTTTTTTTATGGGACGCAGCTCCAGCAATGCGGTATGCTCGTTTTTTTCCATGAATGTCATAAACTTCGGATATATTTCCCAAAAAGGACCTTGTATAATCAAAGTAACAAAGGAGGAAGGACCATGGAGCAAACAATCATCAAGAAAAAGACACATGGTTGCAAAAAGCGCTGGCAGGCGGAGTGGCCGTTCCACCTGATGCTGCTTCCGGCTGTGGTACTGGTGCTGGTTTTCAAATACATCCCCATGGGCGGACTGTGCATCGCGTTCCAGGACTATTCTCCGATTTTCGGGCTGTTCGAGCAGGACTGGATCGGTTTGGAAAACTTTGTCTACGTGTTTTCACTGCCGACGTTTTCCAGGGTCATTTACAATACGCTGTTCATCGCCATACTCAAAATCATTGCCGGAATCATCGTTCCTGTGACCTTTGCGCTGCTGCTGAACGAAGTGCGCAATATCAAATACAAGCGAACGCTGCAAACGGTGGTCTATCTGCCATACTTCATTTCCTGGGTTGCCTTGGCGGGTATTTTTCTGGATGTGCTCAGCTTGGATGGCGTGGTCAATCAGTTGCTTTCCCGGCTGGGAATACAACCCATTTACTTCCTGGGGGATGAGCGGGTGTTCCCCTATACCATGGTGGTCACGGACGTATGGAAAACCTTCGGATGGAACGCCATTGTATACCTGGCGGCGATTACCGGTGTGGATCCCACGCTGTACGAAGCGGCCTACCTGGATGGTGCGGGAAGATTTCGGCAGGTGCTGCATGTGACGATTCCGACGATCATGCCCATCATCATGCTCATGACCATCCTTTCCATTGGCAACGTGTTGCGGGCGGGCTTTGATCAGATATTTAATTTGTATTCTCCCCTGGTGTATTCCACGGGCGATATCATCGACACCTTTGTATATCGCATGGGTATTCTCAGCGCGCAGTTTGGTCCCGCTACGGCGGTGGGCCTGTTCCAGTCCCTGGTATCCTTTGTGCTCATCACGCTGGGGTATTGGGTGGCGGACCGCTTTGCCGGCTATCGGGTGTTCTGAGGAGGGAGATATATGAAGCCAACCACACCGCAACGAATTTTTACAGTCGTCAATTACGTGTTTCTGACGCTGCTGGGACTGCTGTGCCTGATGCCCCTGATCAACATCATTGCCCTGTCCTTTTCCTCCAGGAACATGGTGAACGCCGGGCTGGTTACCTTCTGGCCCAAGCAGTTTACGCTTAGCTCCTACACCTACATGCTGGAGAAGAGCGGACTTTTCCCGGCGCTGCTGATCACCCTGAAGCGCGTGGTAATCGGTCTGGTAGTCAACCTGGTCATGACCATTCTGGTGGCTTATCCGCTGTCCAAGGAAAAGGATGCATTCAAAAGTAGAAAATACTACGTGGGCTTCTTCCTTTTCTCCATGATTTTCAATGGCGGCCTGATTCCTACCTATTTGCTGATCAAGGAGCTGAAGCTGCTGGACACGCTGTGGGCGCTGATCCTGCCCAACGCGGTAACCATGTATTATGTGCTGCTGATGCTGAACTTCTTCCGGGGGATCCCTTCCAGCATCGAGGAGGCGGCCACGGTGGATGGCGCCAATCGCTGGCAGACCATGGTGCGAATCTATTTGCCCCTGTCCCTGCCTTCCCTGGCGACGATTACGCTGTTCATCGTTGTGGGGCACTGGAACGAGTGGTTTGACGGCATGATCTACAACAACAAATCGGTGAATTATCCGCTGATGACCTTTCTGCAATACCATGTGATCAACTTCAAAACGTCGGATCTGCGCCCGGAGCAAATTGCGGCCAACCCTTCCCTGGCAGATCTGGACGGCCGGGCGATCAAGTCGGCAGGCATCGTGCTGTGTACGCTGCCCATCCTGTGCTTCTATCCCTTCCTGCAGCGGTACTTTGTTTCGGGAATCGTGATGGGCAGTGTCAAAGGTTGAAAATACGCATTTGCGTATCAATAAAAAAAGGAGGAGACCCCATGAAGAAGTTTCGGTTGACTCTCATCTTGGCATTGGTTTGCGCGCTGGTGTGCACAAGCATGGCCTTTGCCGAGGAAAACCTGGATCAGTGGGCCATGGACACGCCGCTGACCGTCACCGTCATGAAGAATCAGAATCCTACCACCGTCAGCTACGCGGACGGCGAGGAAGCCACGAACAACATTTACTTCAACGCCTACCGGGATCAGCTGGGCATCACCCTGGATTTTCAAATCTACGCCTCAGGTGACGAGTATTCCCAGAAGCTGACCATGGCCATCGCTTCCGACGATCTGCCGGATTTGATGTATCTGCCCATGGATCAGTATGTGCAGCTGGCAAAGGCTGGCAAGCTGTGGGATATGGGCCCGGTTCTGGAAGAGTACGCCTCCGACCTGACCAAGCAATGCATCAACTCCGATGGCGGCACGCTGCTGGAAGCTGCAAAGGTGGACGGCACGCTGTACTGCGTTCCCACCGGCAACGCGCAGCGCATTCCTTCCCAGTACCTGTGGATTCGCAAGGACTGGCTGACCAATCTGGGCCTGGAGCTCCCGGAAACCTTTGACGATGTGGTGGAGCTTGCGCGGGCGTTCAAGAACAACGACCCGGACGGCAATGACCAGGATGATACCTGGGGCCTGGGGCTGTGCAACGAAATGTCCGATTACAGCGGCTTTGGCACGGCGGAGGGCGTGGTAAACGCCTTTGGCGGATCGATTCTCCAACAGATCTGGCTGGAGGATGAGCAGGGCGAGATGGTGTACATGCCCACCTCTGCGGGAACCCGCGACGGTCTGGAAGCGCTGGCCGCCATGTTCCAGGAAGGCTTGATCAACGAGGAATTCGGCGTAACCGATGCGGATGGCGTGGGCGAAGCGGTGGCCTCCGGCAAGTGCGGCCTGTTCTATGGCGGAGACGGCATCTCCTGGGGATATGGACGCGACGCCATCGCCAATGACCCCAACTGCGGTTGGGTGTGCGTCAACGCGCCGGCCAAGGAAGGCGGCATGGCTACAGCCTATTCCTTCATCCAGCTGGAATATGTCTACGCTGTCAACAAGGATTTTGAGCATCCCGAAGCGCTGGTGAAGCTCATCAATTTCAACAACGACCGCATCAATAGCCCCGAAGCAACGCTGGATTCCCTGGCAATCTGGGGCGTGAATCCCACGACCGGTATCAATCAGTGCGACTACACCTACGCGCTGGTCGATCCCTACCTGAACAAGGCCATTGGCTACAACACGACCATCGGCCAGGTGTTCAAGGGCGAGCTGCAGCCCGAGGACCTGATGCCTGAAGCCTACCGGTACTATGAGGGCATCAAGCGCTATGTGGACGAGGGCTGGGACGAGACCGGCAGCGCAAATCCCGACGACTTGACCGCGTTCCAGTACGCCATGTGCTGGGGACCTGAATTCGGTTCCTGGACACGGTATCAGGAGCAGAACGATCAGAACAAGATTGAAACCAGCGTCTATTTCGGCGCCCCCACCAGCACAATGGTGAAGCGTTGGTCCACCTTGCTGGCGCTGCAGGATGAAACCTTCACGAAGATCATCTCCGGCAGCGAGAGCATCGAGGCCTTTGACTCCTTCGTCTCCCAGTGGAAGTCTCTGGGCGGCGACACCATTGCCGAAGAAATGAAGGAGAAGCAGGTGCAATAAGCTTCCATGGCGAATACTGGGATGGCGCATTCCTTTCGAATGCGCCATCCTTTTGTGAAAGGAGCAACCGATATGTCCGAGCTGTTGCGAAGGGCGCAGCGCACGCTGGAGCAATCGCATGAAAGCGTCAACGGGGAATTCCGGCCCAGGTATCATCTTTGCGTTCCTTCCGGATGGCTGAACGATCCCAATGGCTTCGGGTTTTACCAGGGACGCTATCACCTGTTTTATCAATACCATCCCTATGCGCCGGTATGGGGTCCCATGCATTGGGGACACTGGAGCAGCGAGGACCTGCTGCACTGGCGGGTGGAGCCGGTGGCCTTGGCGCCGGACCAGCCCTATGATGCGGAGGGGTGTTTTTCCGGCACGTCGCTGGAGGCGGACGGCGTGTTTTACCTGGTGTATACGGGCGTGTCAAAGCGGGAGGGCGACGGCGCCTGCGTGCAGCAGCAGTGCCTTGCCATGAGCCGCGACGGCATTCATTTTGAAAAATACGCCGGGAATCCCATCATCTCCAGCGACATGCTGCCCCCGGGCGCGGCGCCGCAGGATTTTCGGGATCCCAAGGTGTTCCGCGACGCGGAGGGATTTCATCTGGTTGCGGCATCCCGTGGAAACAGCGGCGGACAGCTTCTGCGCTATTCCTCGGCGGATATGATCCATTGGCGGTATGATGGGGTATTCCTAGAGGGCCTGGGCGATATGGCAGAATGCCCCGATACCTTTGCGCAGGATGGACAGACGGTTGTGGTCGCTTGCCTGATGAATGCGGACGAGAAGCGCTACGGATGCAAGCAGCCTGTGGTATACGCTGCGGGACGTGTGTGTGGGGGTAGGTTCCAACCGGCGCACCCCTTCCGGACGGTGGATCAGGGGATGGATTTCTATGCGCCGCAGACCCTGGCACTGCATGACGGACGGCAGGTGATGATTGGTTGGGCGTATACCTGGGCACATCATTGGCCGATTCCGTCCCATGGCTGGGCTGGCATGATGACTCTGCCCAGGGAGTGCCGCCTGCTTGCGGGGAGGATGGAGCAACGGCCGCTGCGGGAGCTGGCGCAGTTCCGGCGCGGACCTGGCGCACAGGAGCCTCCGAGAGAGATCCAGGACTGCTGCCAGCAGCTTCGCGCCTGCGCAGGTCCTTGCAAGGAGATCCGGCTGACGGTCCGGTTGGCAGAGGATGCGCGCATGGGCCTTTCTCTCATGGAAAGCTCTGGGGAGCGGGTGCTGCTAACTTATGATGCGGCGCAGCAAAGCCTGCGGCTGGACACAGCGTTCAGCGGCTACGCCATGGCGGAAGATCCGGAGCAAACGTGCTGGCAACAGTGCCAGGCGTGGGCGCCCCTGCAGGACGGCCTGCTGACCTTGCATATTTTTGTGGATGTTTCCATCCTGGAAATTTACGTGAACGACGGACAGGCCGTTATGACAGCGCTGGCATTTCCAAGGGAAAAGGAGTATGGCGTATCCCTCGCCATGGAAGGTTCAGGGTCCCTGGTGGCTTGCCAGAGCTGGGAAATAGGAATGTAAGAACAAGACCGACTGCCTCCCGGGAGCGTTCCGGGAGACGCGCCGGCATGAGGAAAACCCATACATAGGATGCATCGAACCCGCGGAGGTTCAGCAATGAAAACAAGGAAGCCGCGGTTCCAGGCAGATGGATTGCCTGGGGCCGCGGCTTTTCTGGCGGATCGTATGGCGCTTAGAGGCTTCCTGTTTGCAGAAAGCGCATGATGTCGCCTGGAAGAATTTCGTCGCGCTTTCCTCGAATCTCCACGGGGGAACCGAGTTGCGCGCCATCATACCATTGCAGGTGTTCCGGCTGGGCGTGGACGGAGAAAGGCGTGCGGCGCAGAATCGCGTCCACATAGTCATGAATGCTTTTCAAGGGCTGTGCGAAGATGACGCCGGCCATTTTTTCCGGACGCATGGTGTCGGCGCAGTGGTTGTCCGAGCCCGCGGTGATGGGCAAACCCAGCCGCTGGGCATAGCGGATGGACATGCCGTTGCTTTCGGGGCTGTTGTCGGAGTTTACGCCCTCTACAGCATCCACGCACCCCGTGGAAAGGACGATGGTGTGAATGTAGCCGCGTTCCCGGAAGGGGTGCGCCTGAACAACGCATCCCCCAGCTGCATGCACCTGCTCATATTGTTCCAGGCGGGTCCAGCGCTCCATTTCGGGGTGCTCGGCCATCCACGCTTCGTCAAGGCCGTAAACCAGGTATTCGTCCCCGTCAAACCGCTCCTCCCAGCCAAAGAATACCGGGAAGCTTCGCTTTGCGCCGGCTTCTCGGGCATCCTCATAGCCTTGGCAGAAGCGGTGCACCCTTTCCCGCCAGGGAAGATTGCGGTCAATGGCACAGTTCCCACGAAAAAAATGATCCGTGATGATGATGCCGGCATAGCCTGCATCCTGGTAACGGGCAATATAATCCCGCCCGGGTGATTTCCCGCAGGCGCTGGCCTGCGCAGTGTGCATGTGCGTTTCGTACAGATACGGCATAAGTGACAACCGCCTCCTCTTTCGCAGGGCTGAAATCTATTGCTATTGTAGCACCGCCGGCGCGCAGATGCAAGCAAGCACAGCATAATTGGTGCAAAAAACAGACCTATCATTTTTTCGAAAAGCCGTGCTGTGCCTGCTATTATAAGGAAGATTGTGGATAAATTTTCGCTTAATCCGTAGAAAAATCTAAATATTTGGTTTTTATGTTAAAAGAGTTACAATTTCTATTGACAACAAGGGGGATGATGCATATAATTGAGGTATCGTTATGGTACTAAAAAGGAACCAATATAAGGGCAGAGCGAAAGGGGGATAGGGGAACAGGCCCGAATCCAGGGGAAAAGCGCGTGTAACCCAAACCAATGAGAATAAAGGAGGCCTTTCGTATGAAGCGACTCGTGGCTCTATTGCTTGCATTCTCCATGCTGATGTGCATGGGCGTTGGTACGGCGGAGGAAGAAACCATCAATCTGACCTTCTGGCACGGCTTTAGCGGGAGCGCCGCTGAGGTTTTGCAGACCATTGTGGACCAGTTCAACGCATCCCAGGATCGTATTTTTGTGGATGCGCAGTACCAGGGATCCTATGAAGAGGCGCTGAACAAGCTCAAGGCCTCTGTGCGCACAGGCGCGGGTCCGGACATGGTGCAGATCTACGAAGCGGGCACCCGTTTCATGGTGGACAGCGGCTTCGTGGTGCCCATGCAGGAGCTGATTGATACGTATGGTATCGACATCTCCGTACTGGAAGAGAACATCCTGGCGTACTATACGGTGAATGACCAGCTCTATTCCATGCCCATGAATACATCCGTCCCGATTTGCTACTATAACAAGACGGTGCTCTCGCAGGTGGGGTATCCGGATGGTCCGAAGTCCTGGGACGATATCGAAAAAAAATCGCAGGCGGTCATCGACCAGAACCTGGCAACCTGGGGCATTGCGCTGTCCACGAACATGTGGTGGTTTGAGCTGATGCTGTTGCAGCAGGGCGTTGACTTGGTGGACCAGGATAACGGCCGCAGCGGCCCGGCAACGAAGACTGTGTTTGCGGAGAGCGACCTCTCCTACCAGATTGCGGAAAAGTGGCTGGAGCTATATCAGAAGGGATATGCTTCCAACACGGGCTTCGGTTCTTCGGATTGCCGCACAGTGTTCTTTGCGGGGCTCGCGCCCATCATTCTAGATTCTTCCAGCTCCCTGCGGGATTACATTGATACCGTTGGCGACAACTTCGAGCTGGAGGTTTGCGCGCTGCCTACGCTGAATGACGGTGCGCCCAACGGCGGCGTGACCCTGGGCGGCGCTTCTCTGTACGTGATCGACAACGAAGGCGTGGACGCAAAGCTGGACGCCATTGCGGAATTCATCAAGTACCTGATTTCGGCGGATGCCCAGTCCCTGCTGTGCCTGAACACGGGTTATTATTCGGTTACCAAGACGGTTTATGATCTGGAAGAGGTTCAGGAAAACCTGGCGAACTATCCCCAGTATATGACGGTGCTGAACATCATGCGGGCCTCGGAAAACATGGGGAACGGCGCCATCTATGGCGTATTTACGGAGGGACGCGCCATTTACAAGAACTATTTTGAGGAAATGATGCTTGGCGGCATCACTCCTCAGGAGTGCATTGATAAGTCCGCCCACGATATTGATGTATTGATTGAGGAATACAACCAGGCGAACAACGAATGACGGCCTTCAGGCGGGATTGCTGGAACGTCGGCAATCCCGCCTTTCCTTAGAAGGGCATGACACAGGAGGGCAGAGCGTTATGCGCAGAATAGCCGGTGGACGGGACAAAATGTTCCGGAAGATCGAGCCTTATTTATACCTGGTCCCTGTTTTGGTGATCTTTGGCATGTTTGTATACTATCCGCTGGTCAGAACGATTCGCATGAGCGTCTCCGTGGTCAACTCCATGGGCGAAGTTGTGGACTTCAACGGATGGAAGAACTTTGCCAATCTATTCAGCGGGGAAAGCTTTTGGAACAGCCTTTTCCTGACGCTAAAGTTTGCGGTGATGATCGTGCCGGCGCAAATCTTTACCGGTGTGTTTTTGGGGCTGCTGGCCACGGACCGCAAGAAAAAAGCCAGCATAGCGCGCACGGTTTTCGCATTCCCCATGGCGGTGTCCTCCGCCTGCGCGTCCATTATCTGGCTGCTGCTGTTCAATTCGACCACGGGATTGGTCAACTGGATCCTGGGCCAGAACATCAACTGGCTTGGGAATGGGGATTCGGCGCTGCTGATGGTGGCGGCAGCGACGTGGTGGCTGACCATGGGCACCAATTTCATTTATGCCTACTCCGGCCTGCAGGCGATTCCGTATGACTTGTACGAGTGCTCGGCCATCGAAGGAGCGAATTATTTTCAGACGCTTTGGCACATTACGCTTCCCAGCATGTCGCCTACGCTGTTTTTCCTGCTGATTACGGATACCATCGGCGCTTTCCAGACCTTTACGCAGGTGAAGCTCATGACGCTGGGCGGGCCGGCCAATAAAACGTCGGTGCTCTCTTACTCCATTTATAAGGAAGCCTTTTTGAACAACCGGTGGGGCTACGCCTCCGCGCAGTCCGTGGTTTTCCTGGTGATTTTGCTGACCATCTCCATCCTCCAATTCCGCATTGAGAAGAAAGGGGTGTTTTATCAATGAAACCTACCTCTTGGTGGGGCAGACTGATCATGCTGCTGCTGAAGCTGATTATGATGCTCATTGTGCTGTGCCCGATTCTCTACGCGGTGGACGTGAGCTTTATGACCACTCCCGAGATTTTCAAGCGTCCTCCGACGCTAATCCCTTCGAGTTTTTTGCTGGACAGCTACCGCCAGGCGCTCAAAACCGCTCCCCTGTTCCGATACCTGTTCAATAGCCTGGTCATGGCCTCTGCCATTATGGTTGGGCAGATTCTGCTGGCAAGCATGGCGGCCTTCTCCTTCTCGCATTTTGAATTCAAGGGCAAGCAGGTGCTGTTTATGGCCCTGCTGGCTACGCTGATGATTCCCACGGAGTCGCTGATTATCAGCAATTACCTGACCATCGGAGATTTGGGGCTGTATGACACGTATTTTGCGATGATTCTGCCCAGCTTGGCTTCCGCCATGTCCATCTTTTTCATGCGGCAGGCGTTCATGCAGGTGCCGCGGTCGCTGTATGAGGTGGCCAAGCTGGAGGGGTGTGGCAATCTGCGCTACCTGTTCACGATGTTGCTTCCGTTGTCCAAAGGTTCCATTGGCGCCATTTGTATCTATACGTTCATCAACGCGTGGAATGCGTATCTGTGGCCTTTGCTGGTGACCAATCAGACGAATATGCGCACGGTACAAATCGGCGTGGGCATGCTTTACGACAGGGAGGCTGCGTCGTATAATATGATTATGGCAGGCATTACCATTGTCTTAATTCCGTCTGTACTGGTATTCATCATCGGACAAAAGCAAATACTTTCCGGCACGCTTTCGGGAGCCGTAAAGGGATGAGGAACGCCTGCGGCATGATCACAGTAAAGGGTGGGACCACATGAAAAAAGATTTCCGGAAAGCTGAAATCGTTACGCGCGATTTGCTGAGCATCAAGACCTCGGAGGCGATTTGCCGGTATATCACCAACCACGGCCTTGCGCCTGGGGACCGGATACCGCCGGAGCGGGAACTGGCTGGCAGGCTGAACGTGGGGCGAAACACCTTGCGCGGGGCGCTGGACATACTGGAAAAAGAGGGTATTGTCGAGCGCAAGCTTGGTACGGGGACGTTTGTGGGCCCCGGGAGTGTACCGGACAATCTGGATGTAAAGCTGCTTCGGGTAAACTACCGGGATTTGTTGGAAATCAAAATTTGGCTGGACCAATTGGCCATTCGCCGTGCGGCGCGACGCGCGACAGCGGAGCAGCTGCATGCGCTGAAGCAGGCGGCGGATGAGCTGGAGCGGCTGGGAAGGGAGAACATTTACTCCATTGAAGCGGACCGGGAGTTTCACCACAGGCTGCTGGACTGCAGCGGCAGCGATACCCTGGCGCAGCTTGTGCTTTCGCTCATTGACGCCATGAATGATTATTCCGGCATCCTCCCCAACGCGGATGCGATCTGGCTGGAGACGGTGCCGTATCATGGGCAGATTGCCACGGCGCTGGAAGAGGGAGATCTGGACTTTGCGCTTGCGGCCATGCAATACATCTATCGCCATGACCTGCAGGTGCTGGAAAGCTTGAGCGTTTCTTGAGTGTACAGTGGGGGTGGAACGGCTATGAATACGGAATATCGCGCATATCTGGATAACGGCATGGACCGGAGGGGCACCAACTGCCTGAAATGGGATGATCTGGAACATACCTTCGGCCGGGACGATGTCCTCCCCATGTGGGTGGCTGACATGGATTTCCCAACACTGCCGAAAATTGGGAGGGCCATTGCCCAGCGTGCCGCGCATCCGATTTTTGGTTATACCTTTGTTTCCCAGGAGGAGCGGATGGCGGAGGTGGCGTGGCTGAAGCGCAGGCATGCCCTGGAGATTGCGCCGGAATGGATTCTTTACTGCGACGGTGTGGTGGATAGCCTCTATGCCTGCGTGCGGGCTTTTGCCCCCGACGGGACGAAGATCATGATCCAACCGCCTGTTTACGGCCCGTTCTTTCAGGCGGCTAAGGTCAACGATCACCCCATATGGCGCAATTGCTTGCATGAAACCGCGGAAGGATGGACCATGGATCTGTCGGACATGGAGGAGGGCTTCCGCAGCGGCGTCTCGGTGTTGCTGCTGTGCAATCCGCATAATCCGGTGGGCCGTGTATGGCGGCGAGAAGAACTCCTCCAGGTCATCGAGCTGGCGGACGCCTATCACGTGACGGTTGTGGCGGATGAGATTCACGGGGATTTTGCCTTCCCGCCGCATCAGGCAATTTCCATACTGAGTTTACCGCATCCGGAACGCCGCGTGATGCTGCATTCTGCAACCAAGGCGTTTAACCTTGCGGCGCTGCGGCAATCCACCATGGTGGCGCCGGGGGAGGAAATCCGTTCCGCGCTGGAAAGCGAGCTGAACAAAATGCACGCAGGTACGCCCAATCTATTTGGCGCGATTGCGCAGCGCGTTGCGTATGAGCAGGGCGACGCATGGTTGGATGCGGTGGTGGCCTACATTGGCGAAAACCGAGATTATCTGCGCGCAGAGCTTCAGAAGCGCCTTCCGCTGATTCGGATGAGCGATATGCAGGGAACCTATTTGGCGTGGCTGAATTTCCGAGCATATGCGCTTTCCCATGACGAGCTGCGCCGGAAACTGATCCATGAAGCGCGGCTCGGCCTGAATGATGGTCTGCAGTTCGGGGAGGAAGGAAACGGCTGTTTCCGGATGAATCTGGCCACCACTCGGCGTAACCTGACGGAAGCTGTCAACCGGCTGGAAAGCGTGTTTGGCAGCCGAAAAATGAATATATCCGCCTGCTGACGGGCGGACCCAAAACCAGGATATCCCCATGTTCGCTTCCCGCATGCTGTGCCATGGCAGAGCTCGGGAAGCGTTTTTTTACTTATCCGGCGGTCAGCGGCAAGGCGTTGGAGGGAAGGTGGCGCCCTGGCAAAGCCAATCCTCGCAAATTCCGGCCATTCCAAGGAAAATGTGAAATGGATTCCGCCCATGCGTTTGGATATAATCAAATTTACCAGGCAGGGTGCGGCGCGGGAGTTTGCCGCCACACAGGCGTGGATGTCTTTCCCCAAAAAGGATGAGCTTGCTGCCTTTTGAGCAGATGGTGCGTATGCGGAAAAAAAGGAGGGTCAGGGATGAACCGGGAGCTGAATTTGCCGGCATGGGGTCCGTATTCCAGACACTATATGGGAATTTCCAGGATTGTTGCGGATGGAGCGCAGCGGCAGATGATTGACTTTGTGCTTGTTCCTGGAACCATGCGCGGAAAGATTGTCATTCCCGACGTGAATTATGACTGCGGATATCATCCGTGGACGTCCACCCCGGATTTTTCATATTATGTCATCCGGTACGACTTGCAGGACAAGGATACGGAGTATTGCCAAGCGGAATATTATGTCACCGAAAAGGGGTGCGTAATCAAGGCGAACTTTGTCAACCGATCCACAGCGGACAAAGAATATGCTGCAACGTGCTTTGCTGTGCAGCGCCTTCACGAGCGCGCAAAGGTCAATCTTGTGCCTCAAGAGCGCTGGATTGGAGCGGAAGACTATGAAACGCTTGACTTTGCTCCGCCGGAGGAGGTGCTGGGGAAAGGGGAAAACTACGAGACCTTCTGCCATCTGAATTATCTCCGCATGGGGCACGACGGCCTGAGGCGCGGCGTAACCGTGGAGGAAGATCTGGTGGATGCGGCGGGGCTGGGAAATCGCGCAGCTGCAGCCTCCATGGATGATCTGGCCATTGCGCGCAACAAAACCTTCCTGATGAATCCAGGCACATGCATTGCCTGGAATATTGATTGTCCCGCGCGTGGGTATGTGTATTTGCGCTATGCCATGGCAGGTATCGAAACAATCCAGCTAGCCGTTTCCTGCGGGATGGAAGAAAGCAATGTGGTGCTGCGGGGAGGAGCTGGTGCGCGTGGGGCGGCTCCCGGAAGCAGGACAGTATCGACTCTCCCTGCGCGTGCAATCCTTGGCAGGCGAGGAAAAAAGGCATTCTTGATGGATGGATTCCTGCTGACGGAGGAAGAGGATTCGCAAGCGCTTGCAGCAAAATTTGTCCAAACGCGCCAGCAGCCCCGTTTCCAGATCCATCGCCATCCTGGAAAGAAGGGCGTGGCCTTGATAACGGAGCGCTTGCCGGAGGTGACGGTCGCCATGTATTCGGAGCAGGAAAGAGCCCTTCCTCCTGCGCCGTATTCGGATTGCTCCGTGACAAATGTGTATCATGGGGAGCTGTCAGGCGCCCGGGTATTGCGCAAGCTAAACAACGACTCGCTGCTTAATTGGGGGAGCCATAATTGTCAGATTGACGGCGATGGGAAAAACCATTTCGCCGGCTATCATGCCGCGCCCATAGTTTGCCGGGCGGGCGAAACGCAAACGGTCTACATGGCGCTGGTGTGCACGGAAGCGCACGCTTCTCCTGAGGAGGCCATTGAATGCGCGCGGGCGTTGATTGCTCAGAGCGCGTCCATAGAGCACGTGGCTCGGGAAGCATATCAGCGCTGGATGGAGAAACAGCGGGGTCGAGTGTGGGCCAATGATTATGCTTTCGGACAGGAGCGCCTGATGTGCAACCTGCTGACAAACGTAACCTTTCCAGTATATATCAAGGATGGATTCTACCGGACCTATACGCCGGGGAAGCGTTGGGGCGGCCTGTTTACATGGGATTCGGGCATGCTGGGCATCGGATTGGCCGAATACGCGCCCGACCATGCCGGGGAGATTCTGACGCAGTATTTTCCTGACGCAGAGGATGCGGAAATAGACGCGGTTCTGCATGGCACACAGCTTCATCAGTACTACACGGAGATCATCACCGGGAAACTCAGCGTGGATGCGTTTGACGAGTTTGTTCAGGCATGGTACGCCAATGGTGGCGAGCAGCTTACCAAGGAAGCCAACGAATGGTACGCATCGGTGAAGTAATGGGTCATGTTACGGTGGGGTGCCGGACAGCGCAGCGCTGCCGGCATCCCACCATTTGATTTTGTCGAAAAAGCAGCCGCCACACTTTGCGGCGGGGAAAGGAAGCAGCGAGGACATATGAGCTATTGCAACAAGGTATACGGCGCAATGCTGGGCGTGGCATTGGGCGATGGTATGGGAGCGCCGGTGGAGGGACTTCCTCCCGAAAAAATAGCGGACATGTTTCCTATGCATGATTTCACAACCTTCCTCCCGGCTACGCATGGGGGCAGCCCAAAGCTGGGAAAGGGCGATGGCAGAATCACGGATGATACCTTGATGACGGAGGCGTTGATAGATGCTTATACTGCGTCAGGAGAGCATCTTGACGCTTATGGCTTCGAGCGCTGGATGCTCCCGGAAATATGCGATACCGTGCGCTACATTCCGGAGCGGGGGAAAACCTTGCTGCTGTATGAGCGACTGGTGCTACCGGAGCGGTATCCCTTTTTTCGTATGCGTATTGCCCATGCGGAGCCACGCATGGCAGGGGTGGGCAACTGCGTAAATTGCGGCGTGGCGATGTATATGATGCCCGTGGGCGCGGTGAATGCTGGCGCGCCATACAGCGCATACCAGGAGGCGGCTGCTCTGGCAAGTGCGCATAACGAATCCTATGGTGTGGAAGGCGCCGCCGTAATGGCGGCGGCGTATGCGCGGGCCTTTGCGAAGCAGGCGACCATTGAAGATGTTTTTGAGGTTGCCGTGTATTTTGCCAAGGACGGCACCAGACGCGCACTGGAGCGCTGCCTGGCGGCGATTGACCCGGGCTTGCCGGTGCAAGCGCAAACCCAGCGCCTGCGCCTTGCGGTTGCGCCCTTTGATCCTCGGCCAAACCATGTGGAAGACGATGCATTGACCAGCGCCAAGGATGTCAACGATATGGGCCGGCCGTCCAGGGCGCTTGCGGCGGAGGAAGTCCCGGTGGCCATTGCGTTGCTGGCCTATGGGCAGGGCTCGTTTTGCAGGACGGTGGAAGCGTGCGTGCGGTATGGCCGGGATTGCGACTCCATTGCGAGCATGGCGTGCGGCTTGCTGGGGGCCTTATATGGCGCAGATGCGTTTCCGCAGGAATTGGTCCAGGCGTCGCAGTGTGAGAATCAGCGCAATTTTCAGCGCATGGCGGAAAAGCTGGTTTTCTCGTCGCGGCAAATCTTTCAAAAGGATTGCCAGCGGCAGCAGGAACACCGGCTGGCTATGGCGTAAAACAGAACCTAGAGGATGAAACCGGCTGGTTTCCGGCAGCGCTGCGAACGGCTGAAAGAGACGCACCGGTGAGAGAACGTTTACGGACATGCAAGAGGAGGCAGGCAATTTGAAAAAGACGTATGATGTCCCCAGCTATCCGCAGCTGGGCAAGGTTTATCCGGGGGACTATTATGAAGACCTGCCCTTTGATGCGTATGTGGATCGGGCACAGGCTCTGCCAGAGGGCGAGCACGTCTTTGACATTCGTGATTTTGGCGCGCTCCCGGAGAAATACCTGCTGAATACGCAAGCCTTTGCAGCTGCGGCGAAGGCTTGCGAAGAAGCGGGCGGGGGCACAATACTGGTTGCGGGGGGCTCCTATTGGACGGGGACGATTTTCATTCCCTCTCATACGACGCTGTTTGTTGCCGCAGACGCAGAGATTGTAGCGTCGCGGAATGTGGAGAACATGACTGCGCCGGCAGGGGCGCCCAACGGACACGGCGGCAGCTGCCTGGTGGCAGTTACCCATGCGGATCATGTGACCATTACGGGCGGCGGACGCATCAGCGGAAGCGGCGAATGGTATGTTTATGAACCGCGGGAGCTGCCCAGCCTGGAGCCTTTTCCCATCACCGCGCTTCCCCGGCGGGACCAGGCCCGGGAGATCAACAATGTTCCCGGTACGCTGCGCTATGCCTACCGTCAGCGGATCCGCTACGATTCCGATCGCTACGGCGAGGGAAACCCGCCGCTGCGCCGCCCTGGGTTTTTGGTGCTGGTTCGGGAAAGCAGCAATATCCGGATTGAGAACATCGTTTTGCATGCGTCCATGGCATGGACCTTAAACCTGGAGTGCAGCCGAAATATTCAGGTGCGGAATGTGGTCATTGACGATAATCGCCATGTGGCCAACACGGACGGCATTGATGTGACGGGCAGCAGCAATGTGCAGATCGAGCATTGCTTCGTTTCCTGCGCCGATGACGGCATCGTGCTAAAGAATCCGGAGCATACCTGCCGACCAATGTCAAACATTCATGTCAAGGATTGTACGGTCATTACCGTGATGAGCGCCTTCAAAATTGGCACGGAGACAGGCCATGATATCTCGAACGTGCTGGTGGAGAATTGCCGCTTTTGCATGCCGGATCTTTTTCCTGGAAGCGTATCCGGGATTTCGCTGGAATCCTGTGATGGCACGAATTTGAGCGATGTTGTGATTCGTAACATTACCATGGATCAAGTCTGCGCGCCGCTGTATATCTGCTTGAACATGCGCAACCGTTACGGAGATCCCTATACGGACCAGGTGGGCGCAAATCGATATTGGGGCGGGAGCATCCGCAGAATCACCATTGAGCATATTCAGGCCACAGGCGCTGAAGTTCCCAGCATCATCACCGGATTCGAGACGGGAAAAATCAACGGGGAAGTTGTCCGCCGTCCGGTGCGGGATATCGTTGTGCGCAATTTTCATGCAACCTACCGGGACAACCCGGCGTACATCCATGTTCCGCCCTATATTCCTGAGCTGCTGTATGATTATCCAGAGAGTAACGCTCATGGAGATGTGGATGCCAGCGGTCTGTGGGTACGGCATGCAGATGGATTCACGTTGGAGCAGATTGATATTGCGCCTCGAAGTTGCGACCGGCGGGAGATCATCCGGCTGCACGATGTGACCAGCGTGACGCGCTAAGGAAGACAGTGAGGCCTGGCTACGCCTGATTCCGTGGGGAAACACGGATGCGCGCGGCTTGGAGTCACGAAACAAAACGCGGGAGACCTGCTTCTGTGAAGCGATGGGAGGGACGCCTGCTTCCCTTGCTGGGGAATGCAGGCGTCTCAGACTGTCAAAAAACCCTTAGAGGCGTCGGAGGGGCCGCAGCCCCTTCGACTTTCATTCGTGTAAGCCGGCTCCGCCGGCTTCGCGGGTGGTTGGGCGCGTTGCAAAACCCCCGAGCAAAAAAAGACGAGGCAAGGAACCTCAAAAGGGTATCCAAACCTCGTCTTTTCGCTTAAGATAAAGGCGTGGTAGAAACCTATCAAAAGCAAGACCAGTATAAGGTATTTGAGCGGCACGGTCAACTGGTTTTTGCGCTGAATTCGGAAATCACCATACCACTCAACGCGCCTGTCCGCCTGCTAAGCGCCCAGCTTGAGGAACTGGAGTACGGGAAACTGTACAAAGCGTATTCGCCCAGAGGGAGAAAATCGGCAGCGGATCCACGGGTGTTGTTCAAGGTCATGGTACATGGGTATCTGTGTGGGATCTATTCCAGCCGGAAGCTGGAGGAAGCCTGTCCATATCGAATCGACTTCAAATGGCTGCTGGAGGATCAAAAGGCGCCGGATCACACGACATTTGCACGTTTCCGTACGGGCCGCTGCCGGGAAGTGGTGGAAGATCTGTTCTATCAGTTTGTGCAGAAACTGGAGGATATGAGCGAAACAGACCATAAGACGGTATACATCGACGGAACAAAGCTGGAAAGCGCTGCTGGCCGATACACCTTTGTGTGGCGTAAACCCATCCAAAAGCATCTGGCGAATGTAAAAGCGGAACTGGAAAAACGAACAGGGCTGAAGGACGCTTCCGCCATCGGTTCCAAGCTGGAGGAAGAACGGCAGCATATCCTTTTCGTGCGCGGAAGCGGCAAACGCAAAAGTCCGCAGCAGCGCGAATGGGAAGACCAATGGACGCTGCTGGAACGCTGGAAAGCATACGAACGGAAGTTGAGCATCATGGGCGACAGCCGCAACAGCTATTCCCAAAATCTGTGCGCAGGGGCGAAAACTGAGACTCAGGCGTAAAATGACGGAACATCAAAATGGCCAATTTGTAACCGACGCATGGTACCGCTGCGAGGACTGCGCCGGCTGTCCCTGCCGCGGGCAATGCTGCCAGGCAAAAGACCCCAACCAGCCCAAGGAAGTTTTTGGGCAAAGAACCTTCTGG
>DBFBGQ010000044.1:0-13412 GCA_048201975.1 Candidatus Egerieenecus sp.
GATGGAGTATATTGAGGCCACCAGGGCCCTTCTGAAATATGAGCTGCCTCTCAATGAGATCATTTACGACTTTTTCGACGCCTTAAAATCCAGATCCAGAGGCTACGCGTCCTTTGACTATGAGCTGAAGGATTACCGGGAGAGCGACCTGGTAAAGCTGGATATCCTGCTCAACGGCGACATCTGCGACGCCTTTTCCATTATCGTGCACCGGGACAAGGCCTATGCCCGGGGACGCTCCATCGCCGAGAAGCTCAAGGACGTGATTCCGCGGCAGATGTTCGAGATTCCCATCCAGGCGGCCATCGGCGGAAAGGTCATCGCCCGGGAGACGGTGAAGGCCATGCGCAAGGATGTGCTGGCCAAGTGCTACGGCGGCGACATCACCCGTAAGAAGAAGCTGCTGGAAAAGCAGAAGGAAGGCAAAAAGCGCATGCGCCAGTTCGGCACGGTGCAGGTGCCCAGCGAAGCCTTCCTGGCGGTGTTGAAAATGGACGCCAACTGAGCCGCGCCCGGAAGGGAGGGAGAGTGCCGTGCCGCAACGGGAACAGTGCGCTTGCTTTACCGGCCACCGGGAACTGGACGCGACGGAGCTTCCGGGACTGCGCAGGGCGCTGGAGTCAACCCTGGAAGCCGCCTGGGCGCAGGGATACCGCGATTTTTACAACGGCGGCGCGCTGGGCTTTGATCTGCTGGCAGCGGAGGCGGTGCTTGCGTGCAAGCGGCGCCACCGGGAGATTTCCCTGGAGATGGTCGTCCCCCATGCGCGGCAGACGGCGGGGTGGCCCGAGGCGGAGCGCTGCCGGCATGAGCGGCTGTGTTATCAGGCAGATGAAACGCAGGTGCTTTCTCCGCTGTATTACAGTGGCTGCTACCACGTGCGTAACCGCTACATGGTGGACCATTCGGGGCTGTGCCTGTGCTATTTTACGCATATGCGGGGAGGCACAGCCTACACGGTGGCCTATGCCGTGCGGCAGGGCCTGCGCCTGGTGAACTTGGCGCTGGAAAGCAGCTGGCGCGGGTTTGTGGAGCAAAAGAAAAAGGACGGCTAAGAGGGAGAAACTCTCTTCAAAGCCGTCCAATTTTTTCAGTGTTTAACGTGGAAAGCAGCGGGGTCCAGGCGACCTTCCTTTCGCTCGTTTTGATCTCCCAGTGGAGAAGCACCGTCAACGCGCCACGCAGGGCGATCACCGCGCCCAGGATGGCCAGCTCGTTCCAGTCCCGGGCCAGTACGGTGCGCAGCACCTCGCCTCCCAGCTTGAACTCCAGGGAGAGCGCGATGCCCTCCGCCAGCTTCAGCCGCACGTTGGGGTCGCGCTTGAAGTAGAGGATAATGCCCTGGACGGCGGTAATCAGCAGCACCATGATACCCGCCAGCTCCACCAGGCGGATGCCAATTTCCGCGGCATATTTCACCACGTTTTCCAAAAAGGTAACCACGTTATCCATCCGATACCCTCCCGTGGGGGAGAAGCCCCCGCTTTTGTCTGCTATTAGTGTACACGATTTCCTGGGAAAATGCACGAAGTTTTTTTGCCGGCAGGCGGCGGAGCGGTGGGGGAAAGGCAGGGAACACGCAGATGGAACTGTACATCCATGTCCCGTTTTGCAGGCGGAAGTGCCGCTACTGCGACTTCGCGTCCTGGGCGGACCGGGAGGACTGGATGCCCGCGTATGTGGACGCGCTATTGCGGGAAGCGGGGCAGGCTCGGGGAGAGCTGGGTCCGCAGCGCATGCGGACGGCCTTTCTGGGGGGAGGTACGCCCTCCCTGCTGCCGGAGCGGGAGCTGCGCCGGCTGCTGCTGGGGGTGGAGGCGCTTTTCCCCCTGGAGCCGGGCGCGGAATTTACCACCGAGGCCAATCCGGGCACGTTGACGGAGGCATGGCTGGATGCCGCCCTGTCCCTGGGAGTCAACCGGTTATCGCTGGGCATGCAGGCGGCTCAGGAACGCCTGCTGCGCGCTTTGGGGCGGATCCATACCCAGGAGCAGGTGCGGCAGGCTGTGTCCATGGCCAGGCGGGCGGGGATCCGAAACCTTAGCCTGGATTTGATGTTCGGGTTGCCTGGACAAACCTTGCAGGATTGGTCGGAAACCATTCAGGAGGCGCTGTCGCTGCGCCCGGAGCACCTGAGCTGCTATGGCCTGATTCCCGAGGAAGGCACGCCGCTGGGGGACGCCGTGCACCGGGGGGAAGTCATGCTTCCGGCGGAGGAGACGGAGCGGGCCATGTATGACCTGGCGCTGGAGCGCCTGGCGCAGGCAGGTTTTCAGCAGTATGAAATCTCCAACTTTGCCCGGCCGGGCTATGCCTGCGCCCACAACCTGGGTTATTGGCGGCAAACGCCCTACCTGGGTTTGGGGGCGTCGGCGGCCAGCATGCTCCCGGCCCGGCAAGTGGGGGAATGCTACCGGCGGCGGACCAACGTCCGTGACCTGGCGGCCTATTTGCGCCAGGCCGCCGCTGGGGAGTTCCGCCCAGGGGAAGAGGAGAGCGTCGGTCCCGCCCAGGCGCGCTTTGAGACCATGATGCTGGGACTGCGCACCAGCGAGGGCGTGAGCGCCAGCAGCTTTGCCCGGATGCATGGAATTTCCCTGGAAAGCGCATACGGGAGCCGTCTCCGCGCCCTGGCCGCGCAGGGGCTCGTCGAAAGTCAGGGCGACTGGTGGCGTTTGACCCGTCGGGGTATGGATGTGCAGAACGCCGTGCTGGTGGAGCTGATGGATGATCCATAAGGGCGTTATGCAGGGCGTCAGGGCTGGGCCATGGAGGTGTTCTCCATGAACTCGCCGTTCCACCACAGGCTGCCTGCCATGGTGTCCCAAGCCGTGCTGCCAAAATAGAAGCGGATGCGCCGCAGGCCGGTGGCGCGGCAGAGTGTGTTGATCATGCTATAGGCCATGAGCTGCTCCTGAGTCGCATCCAGGCCGGTGGAGCCGGTGGCGAAGGATGTGGACAGATTGACCAGCAGCACCCCGTCCTGGGAGGAAAATCCCAGAATGTCCGCGTCGCCCAGGTAGGCGGGCAGCAGGGAACGCTTTCCAGTGGCCGCCTCGGAGGTGGTGGGGCCGTTCATCAGCTGCAACAGGAGATAGCGGGGATTGTGCGCTTCGTAGTAGGGAACGGGCCGCGGAGTGGCCACCAGATGATCCTCCTGGACAAAATAGAGCAGCGCCACGTCCTTGAGGTAGGAGGCGAAATCAGCGCGGCTCATGCGGCCGTCGGGGAAGGTCAGCATGCGGTTTTCCGCGGTGAGCACGCTGGTGAGCATGCTGCCGCCCACATAGCACTCCACCGCGGTCAGCGAAGGAATGAAGGCGCTCAGCGTATAGGTGACGCTGCCCAGAAAGCCGGCCATGTCCACCCCTGCGGTCCGGAGCCGACTCTCCAGGTCCTCGCAGAAATACAGCATGGCAATCCGGCCGCCGGTATCCTGCAATTCACAGATTTGCGGGGCGTAGAGGAGCAGGGCGTTCAGGTCGGGCATGGGCGCGGCGCTGGTCAGCACCTGCGGGCCGGCGGAAAGGGCCGAGATCAACCCTGCGGCCAGCTGCGCAGGGGTCTGCCCCAGGAAGGAGATGTCCCGGGTTTCCGCCAGCAATCCCTTGCCCTCCAGGGTGGGGAAAAACAGCGTGGCCGTGGCGGTAAGGCTTACCTGGGAGGCATCCTCGCCCAGGGCGGGCTTGCGGGAGTCCAGCTGATTCCACAGGTCGGCCAGATCGGCTTCAGGATGGGCGGTGACGCTGCCCAGGGGCAGGCTGGCGGTGATGTCCATGGCCACGGCCATGCCGGAAACCAGAATGTTCACGTTTTCTATGCCAAAGGGCGCCAGGGTGGAGGCGATGGCCTGGCACACGGTGTAAAAAGCGCCATGATCCAGCATCAGGGCCGAGGCGGCCAGAGTGACGGTGCATACGCCGCAGGAGATTTCCACCGGGTTGACCCCAGCCAGCTGCAGGCTGACATCCCCGCCCAGGGATTGGACCTGCCGGTTGCCCTCATAGGTGAACAGCGCGCGTAGCACCGTTTCGGCGGGATGGCGGCCGCGGTTCAGGGTCAGCTGGGCCTGCTGGGCGATCAGGTGCGTGCCGTCCAGGCTGGGCAGATAGAGCTCCACCAGGGCGGTGTAATCCAGGGAGGCGTCGCCCACGGGGGCGCTGTAAGGCTGCGCTGCGGGAGGGAGCGTGGCGGAGCCGCCTTGGCGGCTGACCTGATCCACCGTGGCGGAGCAGCCGCTGAGCGCCAGCGTCAGGCAGAGGAGCGCCGTCAGGCAGGCGCGCTTCCATGCAAAGGTTGAGGCGTGTGGCACTTACATTCCCTCCATCCAGCCAATGAACTGCGCCCAGGGGATTTTCCACAGGTCGCCCTCCCGGGTAAGGCGCAGGATGCGGCCGTTCCATTCCTGACTGATATCCTGGCGCTGGGTGTACAGGTGCATGGTGTACAGGGCGGTCAGACCGTCCGGGGAGACGCTGCCGCCGGTGAAGCCGAAGTTGACCAGCCGGGGAGCAGCCTGTAGATAGGCGGTGAAATCGTCATAGGCGGGACGCTCCGCGGAGGCGATGTAGCTGTAGAGCAGCTCAAACTCCTGGTTGCGCCAGGCATTCAGGGCGGCCAGGAGGGTGTTGCTGGGGGTGAGCAGATAGCCATCCTGCCGGGTGAGGGGCGCGGTGAGCGCGTCCTGGTCGGAGCCGTCCAGGAACCAGCTCTGCCGCAGGCGCAGGCTGTCGCTGAGCACGTCCTTCTGCTCCACCAGCATTTGCACGCCGTCATAGTCGCAGTTTTCCGTGATGGTGGCGACGATGCTCTGCATGCAAAGCTGCCGGCGCAAAGGCGCTTCCTGCTGCCAGTAGGGGTCCTGATCCCAGTTGGCAGGCTCGTCAGCCCAGCCGGAGAGGATGTTGCTGCTCAGGGTCACGAACAGCGTGCGCCCCTGCCCCGTTACCGAGAGGATCTGGCAGCCTTCGGGCAGGGCGGAGGACAGCTGCACGGACCGGGCGGAGGGCCCTTGCGCCAGCTCCCGCAGCAGCGCCAGCTCGAAGGGCTCATCCGGGGCGACGGTGAGTGTGCGGGTTTCCGGGGCCAGATAAGGCTGGTCCAGATAGCGGAAATACAGGGTTACCTCCCGCAGGGAGGTGGCGGCATCCCCGGGTTCCGCGTGGGGGACGACCGTGTCGGCGCCCGGTACCAGGGTGGATTCGGCGGAGCGCACGGGATCGGGGAGCAGTTGGCTGCAGCCTCCCAGCAGCAGCGGGCACAGCAGCGCCGCCAACAGCAGGACCGCCCGCCCGCGGCGGCGCGTTTTACGGATCATGGCTTCACCTCCAGGGGGAGCTCTACGCGGAATACGCTGCCCTTGCCTTCGACGCTTTCCACCGTGACGGTGCCCTGATGAAGGGTCACCATTTGCCGGACGATGGATAGCCCCAGGCCGGTGCCGCCCGTCTCCCGGGAGCGGGCCTTGTCCACGCGGTAGAAGCGGTCGAAAATGTGGGGCAAGTCCTCCGCGGGGATGCCCGGTCCGTCGTCCGTTACGGTGAGGACGGCGTTGCGGCCTTCGCGCATGGCCGCGATTTGGATGTTGCCGCCCTCGGGGGTGTACTTCACAGCATTTTCCACCAGGTTGTACAGCACCTGTTCCAGCTTGCCGCTGTCGCCGGTCATGGGCAGGGCGTCGGGAAGATTGGCGGTAAGACGCTGCTTGCGCTGATCCGCCATGGGCTTCAAGCGCCGCAGGGTGGCCTGCGCCAGCTGGCACAGATCCAGGGGAGCGAGGCGGAGCTCCAGCGCGTGGCTGTCCGTTTTGGTCAGCGTCAGCAGGTCGTCGATGATGCCGGTGAGCCGGTCGATCTCATGGTCCATGTCCTGCATGAAATCCACCCGCAGCTCCGCGGGCATCTCCGGCTGCGCGATGAGCGTCTGCAGAATGATCTTCAGGGAGGTCATGGGGGTTTTCAGCTCATGGCTGGCGTTGGAAACGAACTGGTTGCGGCTTTGGTCCAGGGTTTCCAGCTTCTGGGCCATGGTGTTGTAGGCGTTGGCCAGTTCACGCATTTCCCCCGAGCCCCGCACGGGTACGCGCACGGAGAGGTCGCCCCGGCCCATGCGTTGGATGGTGCGGGTGAGGCGGGTGATGGGCCCGGTGATCACCCGGGAGAACACCAGCGCCGCCGCCATGGCGGCCAGGGCCACCGCGGCAAAGGCTGTGAGCATCTGCGTCTGCACGCCTTCCAGGCTGGTCATGAGCTCATGCACCGAGGAGATGAACAGCACCGCGCCCAGGATGCGCCCATCCCCGTCCACCATGGGGGCGGCGCAGGAGCTGATGTAGCTGTCCTCTTCCCCTTCCGGGGCGCTGCCCTCCTCCAGGCGATGGATGCCATAATCACTGCCTGCGCCCTCCATCAGCACGGAGATCACCTGGGGCAGCTGCAGGCGCACGCCCAGCAGCGTGCCGTAGCTATCCAGCTGCACCTTGCCTTCCGCGTCCACCAGCAGCAGCCGCCCCCCCATTTCGCCGCCTGCGGAGAGCAGCTCCAATTGCAGGCTCTCCGTATCCGCAAGCGAAAAAAAAGGCGCAAGGGTCGTGGCCAGCTTTTCCACGGAAAGGCTGTCTTGACGGATGCGCTGTTCGAACAGATAGTCGCTGACAAGTCCCGTAAGCAGCGACGCAATCATGTAGAAGGAAAGGCCCACCACCAGCAGAAAGGCCAGCAGGATCTTCCAGCGAATGGCGGTAAGGGGCAGGCGCAGGGGATGCGCCTTAATCCTTGTCGGTGAAATAATAACCAACCCCCCACTTGGTGAAGATGTACTCCGGCTTGGAGGTGTCGCGCTCAATTTTCTCCCGCAGGCGGCGGATGTGTACGTCCACGGTCCGGGCATCGCCGGTGTAGTCATATTTCCACACGGTTTCCAGCATGGCTTCCCGGCTGAAAACCTTGCCGCGGTTCTGGATAAACAGCTGCAGCAGGTCGAATTCCTTGGCGGTGAGCTTCACGTCCTTGCCGCCCAGGGTGACGGTACGCTTGACCAGGTTTACCTGCATGTCCCGCACGCGAATGATTTTCTGATCCTCGGGCGCGGCTGCGGCGTTGACCCGGCGGAAAATGGTCTTGATCCGCGCCTTGACCTCCAGAATGTTGTAGGGCTTGGTCATGTAATCATCCGCGCCATATTCCAGCCCCAGAATCTTGTCCATGTCCTCGCCCTTGGCGGTGAGCATGATGATGGGCACGTTGGAATGCTCGCGGATGCGCTGGCAGACGCTGATGCCGTCCAGCTTGGGCAGCATCACGTCCAGCAGGATCATATCGTACTGCCCGCCGAAAAACTTCGCCAGGGCTTCCTCGCCGTCCATGGCGCTGTCGGTTTCGTAGCCCTCCTGCTCCAGGGTATATTTCAGCCCCTTGAGAATGATGGGTTCATCGTCCACCAGGAGAATCCGCTTCGCCATGTGCGCCACCTTCCACATCCATGCTTGATACTACTGCGTATTATACGATTTTTTGTGAAGAAAATCAAGGCAAATTGAAATCGAAATGTCACAATTCCCGTAGAATTGAAAGAAATGCCAGCCGTCTTTTTGCGGAAAAACGCAGGGCGCATAGGCGAAAAAGTGCTTGACAGCGCAGGGGCAGACTGCTATAATATCCCTGTTTGAAGCAGAAGCTTGCCCGCTTCTCGCCTCGCGGCTTACGCTGCCGGGCTGATGGCACGTCGTTCCCTCGGGAATGCGGATGCGCGTTTGTGCGGCGGGTGAGTTTTCTCCCCCGCCGTTTTTTTGCGGAAGGGGAAGCGGTCAGACACAACTTTGAGGAGGTGCATGGACATCGCAACCGATCTGATGATTAACGAGGAGATTCGCGACCGTGAAGTTCGACTGATCGACGAAAACGGCGAACAGCTGGGCGTGATGATTACCCGCAAGGCGCTGGAGCTGGCAGAGGAAAAGGGGCTTGACCTGGTCAAGATCTCGCCCAATGCAAAGCCCCCGGTGTGCAAGCTGATGGACTACGACAAGCACCGTTATGAGCAGGCCAAGCGGGAACGCGAGCTCCGCAAAAATCAGCGGGTCGTCGATCTGAAAGAAGTGCAGCTGTCGGCCACCATCGAGGAAAACGATGTGCTGACCAAGGCCAAAATGGCCCGCCGCTTCCTGGAGGATGGCGACAAGGTCAAGGTATCCATCCGCTTCCGTGGCCGTCAGATCACCCACTCGGATATCGGCATGCGTGTCATGCAGGACTTCGCCGAACGCGTCAAGGACGTGAGCAGCGTGGAACGCAGACCCCTGCTGGACGGCCGGCACATGATCATGATCCTGGCGCCCAAGGCGGAGAAGGCGTCCTTTGCGGAAAAGAAAGCCCGCAAGGCCACCGAAGCCGGCGGGGAGAAATCCCCCACGGCGCAGCAATAAACAGCATTGGAAGGAGGAACCACCATGCCTAAGCAAAAGTCCCATCGCGGTGCTGCAAAGCGCTTTTCCTTTACCAAGACGGGGATTGTCAAGCATAAGCAGATGAACGCCAACCACCAGGTACGTCTCAAGACCACCAAGCGTACCCGGCACCTGCGCGCCGCCGGCATTGTTGACAACAACGCCGAAGCCCGCACGATTCATAAGCTGCTGCCCTACAAATAAGCCAAAGCGCTAGCAAGGAGGAAAAAATCCCATGGCACGTATTAAGGGAGCTGTCAACGCTCATAAAAAACGCCGCAAGGTGATGAAGCTGGCCAAGGGCTACTGGGGCGCCAAGTCCAAGCAGTACCGCGCCGCTACCGAACAGGTCGCCCGTTCTCTGCGTTATGCCTATGAAGGCCGCAAGCTGCGCAAGCGTGATTTCCGCCGTCTGTGGATCACCCGTATCAACGCTGCCGCCCGCCTCAACGGCATGAGCTATTCCACCTTTATCAACGGCCTGAAGAAGCATCATGTGGACATCAACCGCAAAATGCTGGCCGACATCGCCGTGAACGATGCCGCTACCTTCACCAGCCTGGTGGAAATTGCCAAGCAGTAAACCGCCATTCCATGGCCTATCAGAACCGTTCAGCGCGCTCTTGCGCTGGCGGTTCTTTTTTTATCATAAAACATATTTGTCAATTGCCAAAATTAGGAAAATACGCCATAAGCGTAATTTTGATACTTATTGTGTAGAATCTATTTTCAATTTTGTTGCCCTATGCTATAATAAAATTGCAAGCATGAAAAGTACAAAAGGTGTGAGCGGCAAATGCGGGCGTTACAGACCAACCGTGACGTGCGAGTGTTGATATGCGAAGATCATCCGGCCCAGCGCATCTCTCTGGTGGAATGCCTGTCCGAGCAGGTGGGGGTGCAGGTAGTCTGTGCGGTAACGGATGGGCTGGAGGCATTGCAGCGAATCCCCGCGCTTCAGCCGGATGTGGTCATTTGCGATCTGGTTATGCCGCACCTGGATGGTTTCGGCCTGCTGGAGCGCATGGCGCAGCTGCCTTACCCGCCGCAGGTGATTGTACTGACATCGTTGAAGCGGGATGATTTCATACTGCGGGCCTTGGAGCTGGGCGCGGCGTATTACATGGTCAAGCCGGTGGAATCGGACATACTGACCAAGCGGATCCTATCCGCGGCCAGGCGGCGCGATCAATGCGTGGCGGTGGAAGCACGGATGGAGGACGCCATGAGCTACGCCGGTTCGCTGGAGGAGCGGATCAGTGCGTTGCTGCTGCAATTGCGCGTGCCGGCACATTTGAGCGGCTATCGGTTCATCCGCCAGGCGATCCTGCTGGCGTTGGCGGATCCCACGCTGCTGGAATGCGTGACGTATGCGCTGTACCCGAAGGTGGCCGCACACTTCGGCACCTCCGCCAGCTGTGTGGAGCGCGGCATACGCAATGCCATCAACGTGGCGTGGAACCGGGGCGGCCCCGGCATCTTTTCCGGAATTATGGGCTGCCAGCTGGATAGCGGCGATAAGCCCACCAACCGTGAACTGCTGGCCAGCTTGGTAGAGACGCTGCGCTATCGTTATCTGCCCAAATAAGCCGCAGAATTTCTTTGGTGGAAAGCAAAACTTTTCCTTGACACATACACCACGTTTTGCTATAATACCAACTGTTCCACGCAGGGGCATGGTGTAATGGTAACACGTGGGTCTCCAAAACCTTTGTTGAGGGTTCGAGTCCTTCTGCCCCTGCCATCAAATCACCCATGTTTTGATACAAAGCGTGGGTGATTCTTTTTGCACTTATAGACTGATAAAGCGTCAAAATATAGGGCTATAACGACAAAAGCGCCCTCTACGGCGCAAGGAATCGAATGTACGGCGTCATTTGGTCGGATAGGGATTGTCCCTGTCCGGCCTTTTTGATTCCAAAGTTGGGCTCCATTTAGGATAATTCGGTGCTAAATAAGCAAAAATGCACCCAACTTTGGACGATTATAGAAAAACGTCACGAGTTAAAAGAATCGTCCGAAGTATGCTGCACTTTCAGATTTTGATATTTCGTGGTATAATTTGAATCAGCAGAATAGGTCTTTTCTACAAAAAATATGAGCAGGAGAAGGTAGCTAATGGGCTGGATTCACGCATTTGAATTGATGTGCTACGGCATTGTCGGCATTATGCTGATCGATCTGATTTGTAAGCGCGATTGGGACAGCATGTTCACCTTTGGTTCTGCTGCCATTGTGGGTTTTGTGATGGAGCTGCTGGCCGTCGCCGTGACGGACATTTACTACTATAATCCCAATTTCTATCTGAATCTCGGTTTTGAACCCAAGCAATTCCCGGTGTTCGGCGGCTTTATGTGGGGCGGGCTGACGGTGTATGGCATCAAACTGGCGCAGAAGCTGAAATGGGATCGCCTCCACACAGCGCTCATGGCAGGCATGTTCATTGTAACGATGGATATCCTGCTGGATGTGGTCGCCATTCGCCTGGACGGTGGCTTCTGGGTATGGGTCGGTAAGGAAATAAACCTTGGTATTGATCAGCACACCTTCATGAGCGTCATTTGGGTGAACTTCCTCGGCTACATGATCGAGACGCCCATCGTGGTGTGGCTGACGCTGCGAAAGCGAGAGAAGGTCGCCGAAACCGACTGGAAGCAGCAGGTGAAACACATGTTCCTCATCGCGCTGCTGGCCATTCTCGTCACTGCGGCAGGCAGTGGCGTTGCCCTGGGGCTGAATCTGCTGACGGACGATTGGTTTGCCTGCATTGCATTCGTGCTGCTGTGGAGCGTGCTGATGGTGATGCTCATCCGTCGCTGCGCCACCCTAAAACTGCGCCCGGGCAAGCCGGATTGGCCCATGATGATTTTCTGGGCGATGATGTACGGCTACTGCCTGATTGCGCTGTGCGCGCTGGGTATCGCTGCCGCTACGCCGTGGTTTATGGTAGTCGGTCTGCTGTTCACTGCCGGAACGCTGTATATTGCATCTGCGAATGAGGAGGAGAAGAGATGAAAAAGCTGTATCAGAAGAGTGAACTGTATTTCTCGCTGGTGTGGATCGGACTGTATGTGGTTGTCATGAATATTGCGCTTCAGTTCTGTGGCGGCTTTGACGATCTGGCCGGCAAAACAGTACCGCAGCTGCTCGTCCCCGTGGCCTGCGTCATGGCTTTGGCAGCGGCATCCACCATCTGGGTTCTGTGCAATGGACTTTCTGAAAAATACGGTTTTCGCGCCTTCGGGGGCAATGCGAAGCAGTTCCTGTTTTTTATTCCGCTGATCGTCATGTCCTGCGTCAATCTGAAAAACGGGCTGGGACTGAACGCGTCCATGGCGTTGAGCGTGCTGATGGCCGTTCAACTGGCGGTGGCAGGCTATGTGGAAGAGATCATCTTCCGTGGATTTCTGTTCCGTGCCATGGAAAAGGACAACCTGCGCACAGCGATCATCGTATCGGCGGTCACGTTCGGCGCAGGGCACATCGTGAACCTTGGAAATACAGCCGATACATTGGGCGTGCTGCTGCAGGTCTGCTATGCCATCGCCATCGGCTTTATGTATACGCTCGTTGTATATAAGGGCGGCAGTCTCTGGCCTTGTATCGTTAGCCATATGTTTGTCAACGGCAGCAGCACGTTTGCGCTGGAGCAGGGGCCATTCAGTGACCTGGTCGGAGCGATCTTCAGACAGACTTCTGCCGATCTGGTTTCTGTGTGCAGTTCTGCGTTGATTATCATCGTTTCCGGAGGGTATGCCCTGTGGCTTTGGAAAAAGGTGCGCTGCGGCGACAGGCTGAAGTGATGGGCAACCATGGGAAAGGGCTATACCGTCACAAAAGTATATATCCCTTCCGGCGATCACCGCATGAAGCTGTTGATTCTCAGCCCCGCCGCCAGCAAGCAACCTCGGGAGAATACCCCCGGCATCCTCTGGATTCACGGCGGAGGGTATGCCGTTGGCATGGCGGGTATGGTATTTATGTCCCGGGCAAAGCGGCTGGTGACGGAATATGGCGCGGTGGTGATTTCGCCGGAATACCGTCTGGCAGGCAAATCGCCGTATCCTGCCGCGCTGGAGGATTGCTACGCTGCGCTACTGTATTTGAAAGAGCATGCAGCGGAGCTGGGGTGCGCAGACGATCAGATTATGGTCGGCGGTGAAAGCGCGGGCGGAGGGCTGACGGCAGCGCTGTGCATGCTTGCACGGGATCGCGGCGAGGTGAATATTGCATTTCAGATGCCGCTGTACCCGATGCTGGATCACCGGGATACCGATTCCTCACGGGATAACCACGGCATTTCGTGGAATACAAAGCGCAACTATGCGGCATGGAAGCTGTATTTGAGAGATATTTTCGGAGACATTCCGCCCTATGCCTCACCATCGAGACAGACGGATTACAGTAACCTTCCGCCGGTGTACACCTTTGTCGGTGATCGGGAGCCGTTCTACTGCGAGACGCTGGCGTATATAGCAAATCTGAAAAAGGAAGGCGTACCTGCTCATGCAGATGTGTATCCCACAGGATTTCATGCGTTTGATATGCTGCTGCCGTTTCGCAGGATCAGCCGTCAGGCGGTCAGTGAATTTGAGAAACAGTATTTGTATGCAGCGGAGCATTATCGCGCAGCACAAAAGAACTGAACCTTTCCCTTCTACCAGAATTCTGGAAGAAGTTGTTGGGGAAAAACGGGGGATTCATTTTGCTTATGGTGGAAACTACCTACCGAAATGTAAGCTGAAGTTTCCTGTGGGTGAAAGGATTCTCCATGTATTGCAGATCAACCGTATAAGCACACCGGAGCGGTGAAGTTATAGTGTGGATAAGAAATAAGCAGCCATTCTATATTTGAAAGCGTCGTATGCACAGTGTTTATGCGGCGAAGATGCAGCAGGTGTAGTTTGTGTAGGTGTTTTCAACTCCATTATGATTTATGTATTTTACCTTTTTTCTGTATACTGTATTT
>DBFBGQ010000045.1:0-18238 GCA_048201975.1 Candidatus Egerieenecus sp.
AGGAAGCAACTTCGGCCAACCAGAGGTCGTCCGAAGTTGTAAGGAATTGATTTTGCAAGCAAAATCAACCACCCGCCCCGCCGGCAGAGCCGGCGGATACGAATGGAAGTCGAAGGGGCTGCGGCCCCTCCGACGCCTCTAGGGAGTTTTTTGACAGTCTGAAGGGGGGGATTCTCCGCCCTGAAATTTTCCCCGGAGAAATTGTAAAAAAACTTTTTTCCGGGAATGTTGACAAAAAGGGTCGGATATGCTATGCTTGCCCAGGAAATCCCGAGTGAATGCCTCGGGTTTCCCCAAGGAGGACTCACATGAAGCTATCCACCAAGGGAAAGTATGGGCTGTACGCCATGTACTACCTGGCGCAGCACGCGGGGGACGGCCCCCAGCCGCTGAAGGCGGTGAGCGCCATCGGCGTTTCGGAGGACTATCTGGAACAGCTGCTGGGCAACCTGCGGCGGGCGGGGCTGGTGACCACGGTGCGCGGCGCCCAGGGAGGCTACCTGTTGGGGAAGGAACCGCAGGAGATCACCGTGGGGGACATCATCGACGCCACGGAAGGCCCGCTGAACCTCTCCGAATGCCTGGCGGACGAAAGCTGCTGCCACAAGAGCGGCCAGTGCAAAACCCGCCGGGTATGGGAATACGTTTCAGGACGCATCAACCAGATATTACAATCCATTACCCTGCGGGACATGCTGGAGCAGGAGCGCTTCGACCTGCCCGAGCAGGGCGCAGCAAAGGAGTAAACGCCATGGATCGCATTTATATGGATAACGCTGCCACCACCGCCGTAGCCCCGGAAGTGCTGAAGACCATGCTTCCCTATTTCAGCGAGATCTACGGCAACCCCTCCAGCATCCACTCCACCGGCCGGGACGCCCGCCGGGCCGTGGACGCGGCCCGCAAGCAGGTGGCGCAGGCCATCGGCGCGCAGCCCACGGAAATCTATTTCACCGCCGGGGGCAGCGAGAGCGATAACTGGGCCATCAAGGGTACGGCATTTGCCAAGCGGAGCAAGGGCAACCACATCATCACCACCGCTATTGAGCACCACGCGGTGCTGCACACCTGCCAGTGGCTGGAGAAGCAGGGCTTCCAGGTCACCTACCTGCCCGTGGACGAATACGGCCGGGTCCGGGTGGAGGATGTGGAAAAGGCCATCACGGACAAGACCATCCTGATCTCCGTCATGGCGGCCAACAATGAAATCGGCACCCTTGAGCCCATTGCGGAGATTGGCAAGCTGGCCCACGAAAAGGGCATCCTCTTCCACACCGACGCGGTGCAGGCCGTGGGCGCCATTCCCCTGGACGTGAACGCCATGAACATTGACATGCTGTCCATGAGCGGGCACAAGTTCCACGGCCCCAAGGGCATCGGCGCGCTGTACATCCGCAAGGGGGTGCGGCCGGACGTGTTCATGCACGGCGGCGCCCAGGAGCGGGCCCAGCGGGCCGGCACGGAGAACCTCCCGGGCATCATTGGCATGGGCAAGGCCATCGAGCTGGCCACCCAGAACCTGGAGGCCAACGCCGCGCGGATGACCCGTCTGCGGGACAAGCTCATCGACGGCATCCTGGCGGAGATTCCCGACGTGCGGCTCAACGGCCACCGCACCCAGCGCCTGCCCAACAACGTGAACGTTTCCATCCGCTACATCGAGGGCGAAGCGCTGCTGCTGCGCCTGGACCTGGCGGGCATCGCCGGTTCCAGCGGCTCCGCCTGCACCAGCGGCAGCCTGGACCCCAGCCACGTGCTGCTGGCCATCGGCCTGCCCCATGAAATCGCCCACGGTTCCCTGCGCCTCTCCCTGGGCACGGACACCACCGAGGAAGAGGTGGACGAGGTGCTGCGGGTGCTGCCGGGTATCGTCAAGGACCTGCGCGCCATGAGCGTGCTCAACGCGGAGACCAGCACCCTGGGCGCTGACTGCCCGTTCATGAAGTAAATTTTCGGACAAGCCATTTTGAAGGAGGTACCGATTTTCCATGTATAGTGAAAAAGTCATGGATCACTTCTCCAATCCCCGCAACGTGGGCGAACTGGAAAATCCCAGCGGCACCGGCACGGTGGGCAACGCCAAGTGCGGCGACATCATGAAGATGGACATTCAGGTGGAGAACGGCGTCATTGTGGATGTGAAGTTCAAAACCTTCGGCTGCGGCGCGGCCATCGCCACCAGTTCCATGGCCACGGAAATGGTCAAGGGCAAGCGGGTATCCGAGGCCCTGCAGCTGACCAACAAGGCCGTGGCCGAGGCACTGGACGGCCTGCCCCCCGTGAAGATGCACTGCTCCATGCTGGCTGAGCAGGCCATCCACGCGGCGGTGGAGGATTACATCAAGAAGCACCCCGAGGAAGCGGCGGGGTTGGAATTGACCAAAGCGGAATAAAAGGTCTCGGGCGGTGGAACGCTCACCGGTGGGGGAGCGGTTCCACCGCTTCTGTTTGGAAACAATCTTGAATGAAAGTCGAAGGGGCTGCGGCCCCTCCGACGCCTCTAAGGTTTTTTGACAGTCTGCATTGGCAACAAGGTTGCCAACCTTGGGCGGCTAACCGGCGCATGTTTCCTAGCCGCCCCCGGACCCCTCCGTTGCTAAGCGGCGGTGCAGTGCCAGCCTCGCGCAGTCGATCCCTCCCCCGGCGCGTTGTCGTCGGTTGATCCTAAGCGTGATGGCTGGGGGCTGCTGTTGGCGCTTGTTTTGGGGGGCGCATTTTCTTTTCACAAACGTTTTCCAGTGGGGAAAATCGCTTGTTTTTCCCTTTACAAACAAGGGGTTTTCTGCTACAATGAAGCGCAGCGCTTTGGAACCGTGTGCCCGGGCTACCGATCACTCCGACGGCGTACTTGGTGGACGGCGATGAGCGCCCGCGGCCTTTCGGCCGCAGCATTACCGCTCGGAATGAGCGAAAAAAATGGAGGAAACAACCATGACCAAGAGCGAAATCATCGCCGCCTATGCCCGCCATGAGGGCGACACCGGTTCCCCCGAGGTGCAGGTCGCGCTGCTCACCGAGCGCATCAACCACCTCAACGAGCACCTGAAGCTCAACAAGAAGGATCACCACAGCAACCGTGGCCTGCTGCTGATGGTCGGTAAGCGCCGCGGCCTGCTGGAATATCTGAAAAAGACCGATATCGAGCGCTACCGTGAGCTGATCGCCCGGCTGAACCTGCGCAAGTAAGGTTTACGCAGGCGGATCTTGGCCCGCACGCGCGGAGCAATCCTGCTTGATAAGGGCCGTCGGGGAAAGCGCGGGCTTTCCCTGGCGGCTTTTTCAGGAACGAATCCTTGCCGCGAGGGCGCGGCAGCGCAATGTGCCTGAGGGATGTTATCCCTTGAAAATCCCCGGGGCGGGGTTTTCATATGATAGCATCCGTCAGGCGGCCTGGGGCGCCTGGCCCCGTGAACTGATCATGAGGAGAAAGAGCATGAATTACAAGTCCTATACCATGGATCTGGCGGGCAAACCGCTGACCCTGGAATTCGGCAAGTACTGTGAGCAGGCCGCCGGCAGCGTGTGGGTACACCTGGGCGACACCGTGGTCATGGTCAACGCCACCATGTCCCCCGAGCCCCGGCCCGGCGTGGACTTCTTCCCCCTGGCCGTGGACGTGGAAGAGAAGCAGTACTCCGTGGGCAAGATCCCCGGCGGCTTCATCAAGCGGGAAGGCCGCCCCACCGAAAAGGCGACCCTGACCTGCCGCATCATCGACCGTCCCCTGCGTCCCCTGTTCCCCAAGGGCATGCGCAACGACGTGCAGGTGGTGGCCACCATCCTGTCCGTGGACAAGGAGATTCCCCCGGAAATCCCGGCCATGATCGGTTCCTCCATCGCCCTGGCGGTAAGCGACATCCCCTGGGGCGGCCCCACGGGCTCCGTGGTGGTGGGCCGGATCAACGGTCAGTACGTCATTAACCCCGACGCCTCCCTGGACGAGCAGAGCGAGATGCACGTTACCGTCAGCGGCACCCGGGACGCGGTGCTCATGGTGGAAGCCGGCGCCAAGGAAGTCTCCGAGGAAGTGATGCTGGACGCCATCATGTTTGCCCACGAGGAGATCAAGAAGATCATCGCCTTCCAGGATCAGATCATCGCGGAGATCGGCAAGGAAAAGGCCGTGGTGCCGCTGGTGACCACCGGCGAGGACGTGAAGGCCGCCGTGCGGGAGTTCGCCCTGGAGAAGTGCCAGTGGGTGTTCGATACCTTCGACCGGCAGGAGCGGCAGAGCCGCGAGGCGCAGGTGAAGGAAGAGACCCTGGCCCGCTTCGCCGAGGAGTTTGCCGGTCGGGAGAGCGAGATCGCCGACGCGCTGTACTACCTGAACAAGGAAGTCATGCGCAAGAAGATTCTGGAGCAGGGCATCCGCCCTGACGGGCGCAAGGTGACCGAGGTGCGGCCCATCTGGTGCGAGGTGGGCGTGCTGCCCCGGACCCATGGCTCCGCGGTATTCACCCGCGGCCAGACCCAGGCCCTGACCGTGACCACCCTGGCCTCCACCAGCGAGGGACAGGTGCTGGACGGCCTGAGCAACGAGGACTTCAAGCGCTACATCCATCACTACAACATGCCCCCCTACGCCACCGGCGAGGCGGGCCGGCTGAAGAGCCCGGGCCGCCGGGAGATCGGCCATGGGGCGCTGGCGGAGCGGGCCCTGCTGCCCGTGATTCCCTCCGAGGAGGAATTCCCCTACGCCCTGCGCCTGGTCAGCGAGATTCTTTCCTCCAATGGATCCTCTTCCATGGCTTCCGTGTGCGGCTCCACCCTTTCCCTGATGGATGCCGGCGTGCCCATTCACGCGCCCGTGGCCGGCGTGGCCATGGGCCTGATCAAGGATGCGGAGACCGGCAAAGTGGTGGTGCTCACCGATATCCAGGGCCTGGAGGATTTCCTGGGCGACATGGACTTCAAGGTGGCGGGCACCATGAACGGCATCACCGCCATCCAGATGGACATCAAGATCGCGGGCATTGACCGGGATATTTTGAAGACCGCTCTGGCGCAAGCCCTGCAGGGCCGGCTGCACATCCTGGGCATTATGCTGGAGACCCTGGGCCAGCCCCGGGATCATCTGAGCCCCTATGCGCCCAAGATTGTCCGCTTCACCATCAACCCCGAAAAGATCCGCGAGGTCATTGGACCCGGCGGCAAGATGATCAACAAGATCATCGCGGAGACCGGCGTGAAGATCGACATCGAGGACGACGGCCGCGTCTTCCTCTCCACCCCCGACGAGGCCGCCGCTGCCAAGGCCCGCAAGATCATCGAGGGCATCGCCAAGGATATCGAGGTGGGCGATGTGTTCACCGGCCGGGTGGTGCGCATCATGAACTTCGGCGCCTTTGTGGAGCTGGCCCCCGGCAAGGATGGCATGATCCACATTTCGAAGCTGGCCAACCACCGCGTGGAGAAGGTTGAGGACGTGGTGAACATCGGCGACGAGCTGGAGGTCAAGGTCAACGAGATCGACGCTCAGGGCCGCATCAACCTGATCCGTAACGACATGGTATACGAAAACAACGCCCCTGCGCGCCGCCCTGAAGGCATGCGCCGTCCCCCCCGCCGCGACGGCCGGGCGTGAGGTTTGGGAGTAGGGAACGCCGGGGGAGGCGGCTTCTCTGAGAGAAGCCCCTCCCCCGGGCCCCCTCCCGAAGAGCGGCGGGTAGGCCGGTGCTTGGGTGGGGGACATGGCGCGCTGCGGTGCTTGCGGCGCGCTTTTTGCGTACTGCTGCTTGTTTTCTCCGCTGCTGCACCTGGCAGCCGCCAGAGAACAGCCAACCACCGGGACCACCCCGCCGCCGTACCTAGCAGCCGCCAGAGAACAGCCAAAGTACCGGAATACCCGCCGCTTTCCGGGAGGGGGATTCCTCCCGAGCGCAACCTGTTCCCCCGCCGCTGTACCTAGCAGCCGCCAGAGAACAGCCAAAGTACCGGAATACCCGCCGCTTTCCGGGAGGGGGTCCGGGGGAGGCGCCTTTCTCAGAAAGGCGGCCTCCCCCGGGCATGATGAATAAAATTGAAGAAATGAGGCATGCTGGGAGTGCGGGAATGTTCCCAGCAAAATGGATGGAGAAGAGAATGTTTGACCATTGGACATTGAGCAACGGGCTGCATGTGGTGGGGGAGCGCTTACCGTACCTGCGCTCGGTATCCATCGGGGTGTGGCTGCGGGTTGGCTCCATGATGGAAACGCCGCAGGAAAACGGGCTGTCGCACTTTTTGGAGCACATGGTGTTCAAGGGTACGGAAAAGCGGAACACCCGACAGATTGCCGAAGAGATGGACGCGGTGGGCGGACAGCTGAACGCCTTTACGGGCAAGGACTGCACCTGCTTTTACGCCAAGGTGATCGACGAGGATCTGCCCCTGGCGGTGGACATCCTCAGCGACATGACCCTGCACGCCACCCTGGACGAAGGGGAGCTGAACAAGGAGCGCGGGGTCATCCTGGAGGAAATCTCCATGGAGGAGGATTCCCCCGAGGATGTGGTGCATGAGCTGCTCAGCCGGGTCCAGTTCGGGGATCAGGCCGCAGGCATGCCCATCCTGGGGCCCGCGGAGCAGATTGCCGCGTATACCAGGGCGGACCTGGCCGCCTACCGGGGGAAGCATTACCATCCGGAAAACTGCGTGGTGGCCCTGGCAGGCAACTATGACCCGGACAAGGTGCTGGCGCTGGCGGAGGAATACTTTGGTGAATGGCAGAGCGCCGGTCCGGCCCAGCCGCTGCCGCCCATGGCCCCCCTGACCGGTCAGCAGTCCGCCAAGGAAAAGGACACCGAACAGCTGCACCTGTGCCTGGGCTTTCCGGGTACCAGCCTGGGCAGCGACGAGCTCTATCCCCTGTCCGTGATGAACAACCTGCTGGGCGGCGCCATGTCCTCCCGGTTGTTCCAGAAGATCCGCGAAGAAATGGGCATGGCCTATTCCATTTACACTTATCCTTCCACCTATGTGGGCTGCGGCACCTTTGCGGTGTACGCAGGCGTCTCCCCCAAGAACGGCCATGCCGTGCTGGAGGAAACCCTGCGTCAGCTGGAGCTGCTCCGACGGGACGGCGTGGACGAAAAGGAATTCCGCGAGGCCAAGAACCAGCTGCGGGGCTCCTACCTGCTGGGGCTGGAAAGCCCCGGCGGACGCATGCAGTCCATGGGCCGGGGACAGCTGCACCTGGGCCAGTGCATGACCCCCGAGGAAACCATCGCCAAGATCGAAGCGGTGACCCAGGCGGACGTGAACGCCGTGGCGGAGCGCATCTTCTCCGCCGCGCCCTGCCTCTCCGTGGTGGGCAAGAACGCTCCAGTATATCTGACCCGCTGAATACGTTGCCCCCCGGCAGAAGCCTGCCGGGGGGCAATGTGTTGACAAAGTATTTGATCTCAAAATTCTTGCAAGTTTTATATTGCGTTCTTGCAAGCGCAGGGGATTTCGCCTCTGCAAGGTTGACCTTTCTTCGAAAGGTCAAGTCGCAAAGCGACCTTTCGATATCAATCCTTTGGGATTGAATCGAAAGCCTCGGCGCGACCAAAGGGCTTTCCGATCGCTCTTTGGAAACCTTCGGGCCCCACACGTGATGAAACTTTTGTAGGTTATGGAATTGTAAGTTTCATTTTTACATGCTGGTGTGAAAAAGCGGGCCTTTTTCAGCAGCCTGACGTTGCCCCCGGCAGAAGCCCGCGGGAGAGCAACATGATTCAGTCCCTGGGAAGCGCTTGACAGGCGGCGGAAAATCCGGTATCGTAAACGACAGAAAAAAGCCGCGGAGCGCTATGTCCGCGGCGGAAGGAGGCGCGCATGCGCGAGTATGCATCCCTGGAGGAATTCCTGTCGGAGCTGCCTCAGCTGGCGCAGCCTGCCCAGGACAAGCTCCGGGGCCATGACGGGCTGTATGCCTTTCAGCTGCCGGAGGAGACGTATTTCATCCGCCTGGAGGATGGCCTGGTCACCGTGACCGCCTCGGCCCCGGAGGCGCCCACCTGCACCATCACCGCCGGCAGGCAACAGCTGCTGGACCTTCTCAACGGCCGGGCCAACCCCATGAAGGCGCTGCTGCTGGGGCGGGTGCGGGTCAATGGGGATAAAGCGGCCCTGCTGCGCCTGTTGGCGCTGCTGTGAGCCCCCGGGAGGAAGTATGCGCTGCATTCTGATTACGGGCATCCCCGCATCGGGAAAGAGCACGCTGGCGGCTGCGCTTTCCCAAGCCATGGGGTTGCCCTGGTTTTCCAAGGACAGCATCAAGGAGCTGCTTTTCGACCGGCTGGGCTTTCAGTCCCGGGCGGAGAAGGTCAACCAGGGGCTGGCGGCCATGGATATGCTGTACTACTGCGCAGGGCAGATGATGGCCGTGGGTCAGCCCTTCATTCTGGAGAACAACTTCGAGCGCGTCTCCTGGGAGCCGCTGGCGGAGCTGATGTCGCGCTACGGCTGCCAGGCCGTCACGGTCAGCCTCACCGGGGACTATCAGCGCATTTACCGGCGCTTTCTGGCCCGCAACGCCAGCCCGGAGCGCCACCGGGGGCACGTGACCAACATCCGCTACCCCGAAGCGCCGGGCCAGGCCGCGGAAGCGCCCATCACCTACGAGCAGTTCGTCAGCGGCATCCGCCAACGGGGCATGGACAGCTTCACCGCCAACGGCCCGCGCCTGTCGGTGGACACCACGGATTTTGACGCCCTGGACCTGCCAGGGCTTGTGCGACGGCTGGAGGAATTGCTCCGGGAGGGGCAGTAGGGTATCTGGGCGGCAATGTCCGCCGTTTTTTATTTGCTTCTTTCTTCTTCGGGGCCGCTTGCGGCGGGCGTCAATTCTCGTGGCGCACGGTGATCAGGTGAATCTGCGGCTGGGCGAAGAGGCGCACCGGGGCCCCGGAGGTGCCCACGCCGTTGCTCACCAGCATGTAGGAGCGGTTGGCCTCATACCAGCCCCGCCAGTAGCGGCCCTGGTTGCGGGCAAAGGAAAGCACGGGCTGCCCCAGCAGCGTCACCTGCCCGCCGTGGGTGTGGCCGCACAGGGCCAGGTCAAACCAGCCCTTGTCCCCGTCCCGGTCCCCGGTGTCCAGGGCCTTGGTGAGAATGGAGGGGGAATGGCTGAGGAAAATGACATAGTCGTCCCGGTCCACCTGGGCGGCCACGCCCTCCAGGTCGGGCCAGCCGTTCTCCACATCGTCGATGCCCGCCAGGTAGATGTAGTCGGTGCCGATTTTCACCCGGGTAACGCTGTTCACCAGGGGGACGATTCCCGCGTCGTACATGGCCTGCTTGAGCACCTCCAGGTTGCTTTCCGGCACGGTGCGGTCATGGTTGCCCACCACCGCGGCGGTGAGGTAGCGGGCGTGGAAGGCCGGAGCGTTGCGGAAGAACTCAATGGCCTCATCGGAGGTATCGGCATAGTCGCCGCCCAGCAGAATGATATCCGGGTTCAGGGCGTTGATGCGGGAAACCAGGCTGCGCACCCGTCCCTGGGAGAAAAACGGCCCCTGGTGGATGTCGCTGGCGTAGACGATTTTCAGCTGCCCGATGTCCGCAGGCAGGTTGGCGGAGGTCAACGTGACGGATTCCGTCTCCAGCAAAAAAGGCTCCAAGAAGGGATAAGCCACCAGCAGCAGCGCAATGAAGCATAGGACGATGCCGACCAGGCGGGATTTGGAGCGGGCCTTGTGCCTTGCCCGGTAGCCCATGGACATGCCTCCTTTCCGGTGTGCGGCGAAAATTCGCGGGCCGCGCTTGACGCTCCCGCCCTGACATTGTACACTAGAGCCATAGGTTCTGGCAAGAAAGGAAGGAATATTGCATATGGAAGATTTTCGCGCTCTGGCGCCCTGCTCCCTGCTCAGCCCCGTGGCGGCGGTAATGGTCAGCTGCCGCGGCAAGGGCGAGGCGGACAAGCCCAACATCATCACCATTGCCTGGGTGGGCACGGTGAACAGCGATCCGCCCATGGTGTCCATCAGCGTGCAGAAGAAGCGCTTCTCCTATGATATCATCCGGGAGAGCGGGGAGTTTGTGGTCAACCTGGTGGATGAGGCCCATTGCCGCGCCCTGGACTATTGCGGCGTGAAGAGCGGACGGGATGTGGACAAGTGGGCCGAGACGGGCCTGACGCCCATGCCGGCCCAGGGCATGGATTATGCCCCGGCCATCGCCCAGTGCCCGGCCTATCTCAGCTGCAAGGTGCGGCAGGTGCTGTCCCTGGGCAGCCATGAGATGTTCCTGGGAGAAGTGGTGGGCGTATCGGCCCAGGAGCGGTACTTTGCCCCCGATGGCTCCCTGCACCTGGAGGCGGCCCATCTGGTGGGCTACAGCCACGGGGTCTATCAGCGCTGCGGCGACGTGCTGGGCTTTTTCGGCTATTCCCTGGCCAACCCCGATGTGCATGCCAAGCGCATGGCAGGGTACTGGAAGTAACCCCGGCGGCATCCTATGCGCCCGGGCAGGGAAACAGACCTCCGGCGCGCCGAATGTTTACCAAGGAGGGAACGTGCAATGAATATCGGTATTCGTCTCCACGACGTGGCGGGCGCCACCCTGGAGGAAAAACTGCAAAACGCCAAGGCCCAGGGATTTTCCTGCGTGCACCTGGCGCTGAGCAAGGTGCTGCCGGACTTTCCCATGGAGAAGGCCCCGGAGCTGCTCACCCCGGCCCTGGCCGCGGAGCTGAAGGCGCTCTTCGCCAGGTATGGGTTGCAGATTGTGGTGCTGGGCTGCTACCTGAACCTGGCCACCCCGGACGAGGAGGAGCTGCGCCGCACCATGGAGATTTACAAGGCGCACCTGCGCTTTGCGCCCCTGCTGGGCGCGGAGGTGGTGGGCACGGAAACCGGCAACCCCAATACCGCTTATGCCCTGGATGCCAACAGCCACACTGAAGCCAGCTTGCGCCTGTTCATGGACCGGCTGGCGCCGCTGGTGGATTATGCCCGGGCCTGCGGCGCGAACCTGGCCATCGAACCCGTGTGCCGGCACATCGTCCATACGCCTCAGCGGGCGGCTCAGGTGCTGGCGGCCTTCCCCACGGAACACCTGCGGCTGATTCTGGACATGGTCAACCTATTGAACATGGCCAATTACCGCCAGGCGGATCAGATCCTGGAGGAGGCGGTGGCGCTGATGGGGCCCCGCATCCACATGCTGCACATCAAGGATTACCTGCCCCGGGCAGGGGAGGAGGACGTGGCTAGCCTGGCCGCGGGCCAGGGCTGCATGGATTACACCAAGCTGCTGGCCTTTGTGCGCTCCCGCCCCGGCATGGCCATGACCCTGGAGGAAACCGTCCCCGAAAACGCGGAGGCCGCCCGGCTCTACCTGGAGCGCTGGCCCCGCTGATGGAAAGGGAGGCGCGCCATGCTGACCCTGGAACCCATCGCCCATATCCATAGCGACTTTCCCGCCAAGTTCGGCATTCCCCGGCAGAGCGGCCTGGTGGAGGAGCTGGAGGCGCTGGTGGTGTTCGAGCCTCCCTGGCGGGACGACAACGCCCTGCGGGGCATTGAAGGTTTCAGCCACCTGTGGCTGATCTGGGAGTTTTCCCAGAGCCCCCGGGGGAGCTGGTCCCCTACGGTGCGCCCGCCGCGGCTGGGGGGCAATCAGCGGGTAGGGGTGTTTGCCTCCCGCTCGCCCTTCCGGCCCAATCCTCTGGGCCTGAGCTGCGTGCGCCTGCTGGGGCTGGAAAGGCTGCCGGGCCAGGGTACGGCCCTGCGGGTGGGCGGCGCAGACCTGATGGACGGCACGCCCATTTATGATGTCAAGCCCTATCAGCCCCTTTCGGATTGCCATCCTGACGCCCGGGGCGGCTTCGCCACGGCCGCGGCCAATCATCGCCTGGCGGTGCGCTTTCCCCAGGAGCTGTCCGGCCGGGTGCCCAAGGAGAAGCTCGCCGCCCTGACGGCGCTGCTGGCCCAGGACCCCAGGCCCGCCTATCAGCAGGACCCGGAGCGGGTCTACGGCTTCGGCTTTGCGGGGCTGGAGGTGAAGTTCCGGGTGCGGGAGGCGGAGCTGACCGTGGTGGACATCACGCCCTGGCGGGATGCATAAACTCACGGCGTATACAAAGGGGGCGTGTTGCAGAAAGCAACTTCTGCGGCACGCCCTTTTTGCAAACAAATCAGAGAAAAGCGGCGGCATATGGTCAAAATGCAACCAGCCAAAGCGAAAAGAGGCATAAGAAACCAGGGCTGTCGAAAACAGACCCGCATGTGGATAGTTTTTCAATTTCTGTGAGCACGACGAAACCATTTTGAGAGACGCTCGCGTTTTAAGCCGGTTGTGCTCCCGCTTCATCCATAGCTTTTTCAGGTCAAGCGCCAGGGCCAGGAAAAACAGCTCCGTGCGAATATTGCCTTTGCCTCTGGTGAGAAAGCGACGAAACCTAAAATCGTTTTTTAGCAGCGCAAACGCGCCTTCCACCTGAATAGAGCGGCACACACGCAGATGCATGCCGCGCTCGGATGAACTATTGCGTGTAGCCTGTTCGCGTTTTTCCCAAAAGGTTCTTTGCAAAACAACTTCCTTGGGCTGGTTGGGGGCTTTTGCCTGGCAGCATTGCGCGCGGCAGGGACAGCCGGCGCAGTCCTCGCAGCGGTACCATGCAGCGGTTACAAATTGGCCATTTTGATGTTCCGCCTTTACCTTCGCCAGACGCTTTTGGATGGGTTTACGCCACACAAAGGTGTACCGGCCAGCAGCGCTTTCCAGCTTTGTTCTGTCGATGTATACCGTTTGGTGGTCTGTTTTGCGCATGCCTTCCAGTTCCTCAAGCTGTGCGCTTAGCAGGCGGACAGGCGCGTTGAGTGGTATGGTAATTTCCGAGTTCAGCGCAAAAACCAGTTGACCGTGCCGCTCAAATACCTTATACTGGTCTTGCTTTTGATAGGTTTTTTTCATACCTTTTAAGCGAAAAGACAAGGTTTGGATACCCTTTTGGGGTTCCGTGCCTCGTCTTTTTTTGCTGGGGGTGTTTTGCAACGCGCCCATTTTCGACACGCTGAGGCGCCCGCATCAGGCGGCGCGCCATGGGTCAAAAAATGCTTTGGGCGTTCCTGGGCAGCTCCCGCACCTGCTCCAGAAAGCCGCGGCTTCGCGCCGCCTCTCCCCCGTCGTAGGGGTAGCCCAGGGCCGCGCTCACCGCCTGCGCTATCCGGTGGAACTGGCCGCACATGCGCAGCGTGGCCTGCCACAGGGCGCGCTCCTCCCCGGCAGCGTAGGTGGAGAGGAACAGCGCATATTCCTCCGGGGGCAATAGCCTGCCCAGATACTTCCCCGCCTTGCCCGCGCTGACCTTGAAATCATGGTCCAGCCCCGCCTGCCAGGTGAGCAGCTGCTTCAGCATGGGGCGCACGGTGAAGTCCAGCATATCCAGCGCGTAGGGCAATTCTCCCCGCCACAGGCCCTTGGCCACGTTGTTCAGGCACCACCAGAACTCGTTGCACACGCAGCGGAATTCCTCCGCGGTGGGCCTGGGGATCCAGTAGATTTCGTCGCTGCTCTCCGCCGCCCCCGGCATCAGGCCGTCCTTGTCCAGCAGCGTCCGGTACAGCTCCAGGTTTTCCAGGGCGTAGGCCGGGGTGCACACGTGCAGGTCCAGCCGGTTGCCGTCGCGCAGCTGCATCAGCCAGCCGTAACAACGCTCCGGCTGGGCGGGGAAAAGGACGCTCTCCTCGGGGTACTGCATGTACAGCCGCTCCCCGAAGCGGTCAATCCAGCTTCGGTCCGCCCGGAAAGGAGCCGTGTCCTCCACCACGTACACCACATCGTAATCCTGAAAAATATCTTTCGGCGCCTTCGGGTTGGCTCGGGAACCCTCCAGATAGGCGGCGCGTATGCGGGGGTCCTCCTCCGCCACGGCCGTCAGCAGGGCCAGCATCGCTTGCTCGGTGCGCATGGCCGCCTCCTTTCCCGGTGAATCAGTCGTTTACCCCGGTGATGAACATGGCGTCCCCAAAGCTGAAAAAGCGGTACTTCTCCTGTACTGCCAGGCGGTAGGCGTCCAGCGCCTTCTCCCGGCCCAGGAAGGTGCTCACCAGCATCAGCAGGGTGCTTTGCGGCAGGTGGAAATTGGTGATCAGCGCGTCCACCGCCTTGATTTTCACCCCGGGCTTGATGAAGATGGCGGTTTCCCCCGCTCCGGGATGGATGATTCCGCCGCTGTCCGCCACGGTTTCGATGGTGCGCACCGATGTGGTGCCCACGCAAATCAGCCTGCCGCCCGCTTGACGGATGCGGTTCAGGGTGTCCGCCGCCTCACGGGTCACCTGGTAGTATTCGGAGTGCATCACGTGCTTGTCCACGTCCTCTTCCTTCACCGGGCGGAAGGTGCCCAGCCCCACGTGCAGCAGCACCGGCACCACGGTGACGCCCATGGCCCGGACCTGCTCCAGCAGTCCGGGGGTGAAGTGCAGCCCCGCGGTGGGCGCGGCGGCGGAGCCCTCCGCCTTGGCGTACACGGTTTGATACCGGCTCTGGTCCTGGAGCTTTTCATGGATGTAGGGGGGCAGGGGCATCTCCCCCAGGCGGTCCAGCAGCTCCTCAAACACGCCCTCATACTGGAAGCGCACCAGCCGCCCGCCGGTCTCCGCCACGTTTTCCAGCACGGTGCAGCGCAGCAGCCCATCCCCGAAGGAACACACCGCGCCCGGCTTCAGCCGGCGGCCTGGCCGCACCAGCGCCTCCCAGTCGGTGGCGTTTTCCCGGCGCAGCAGCAGCACCTCCACCGGCACGCCGGTATCCTCCTTCACCCCCATGAGCCGGGCGGGGATCACCTTGGTCTCGTTGATGACCAGGGCATCCCCTGGGCGCAGATACTGGAGCAGATCAAAGAAATGCTTGTGCTCGATGGCGCCCGTGCCCCGGTGCACCACCATCAGGCGGCTGTGGTCCCTGGGCTCCATGGGCGTTTGGGCAATCAGCTCCTCCGGGAGCTCGTAGTCAAAATCCGATGTTTTCATAGGCGATGCCTCTTCTCCAATGCTTGCGGATACCCCGCCCCGTGGCGGGTCAGATGTCAAAGCGCAGCTGGTCGGGGCCTTCCTCCCCGGCGGAGGGGGCTGCCGGGGGCGTGCGACGCATATGCGCATAGGCGGCGGGGGTACACATCCGCCCCCTGGGTGTGCGCATAAGGAAGCCCAGCTGCATCAGGTAAGGCTCGTACACATCCTCGATGGTGACGGCGTCCTCGCCGGTGGTGGCCGCCAGGGTATCCAGCCCCACGGGGCCGCCGCCAAACTTGTCCATCATGGTGGCCAGCATGTTCCGGTCCACCCGGTCCAGCCCCAGCTCGTCCACGTCCAGCATGTTCAGCGCGTCGCGGGCCACCTGATAGGTGATGGTGCCCTCCGCCCGCACCTGGGCGTAATCCCGCACGCGCTTGAGCATACGGTTGGCGATGCGGGGGGTGCCCCGGCTGCGGCTGGCGATTTCCAGAATGCCGTCCCGCTCGGCGCTCACCCCCAGGATGCCCGCGCTCCGGCCCACGATTTGCGCCAGCTCCTCCGGGGTATACAGCTCCAGGCGGAAGAGCATGCCGAAGCGGTCCCTGAGGGGGGCGGAGAGCTGCCCCGCCCGGGTGGTGGCCCCCACCAGGGTGAAGTGGGGCAAATCCACCCGGATGGACCGGGCCGTGGGCCCCTTGCCGATCATGATATCGATGGCGAAATCCTCCATGGCGGGGTAGAGCACCTCCTCCACCTGCCGGGACAGACGATGGATCTCGTCAATGAACAGCACGTCCCCCGCCGTCAGGTTGCTGAGGATGGAGGCCAGGTCTCCGGGCCGGTCGATGGCCGGGCCCGAGGTAATGCGGATGTTCTGCCCCATCTCCGCGGCCACGATGCAGGCCAGCGTGGTCTTGCCCAGCCCAGGGGGGCCATAGAGCAGCATATGGTCCAGGGCGTCGTGCCGGGTGAGCGCCGCCTGGATATAGATGCCCAGGCTGTCCTTGACGGCCTTTTGCCCCACATATTCCCGCAGGGTGTGGGGGCGCAGGCTCTGCTCCACGGCGCTGTCCTCCTCCCGGAAGCCGCCGGTCATCAAACGATCTTCTGCCATGGGTCGCCTCACATTCCGGCCATGCTGCGCAGGGCCAGCTTAATCAGTTCATCGGTCTTGTCGCTCTGGTCCCGGACGCTCTGCACGGCGGCGCGGGCCTCCGCGGGGGTGTAGCCCAGGGCCTGCAAGGCCTCCAGCGCCTCGGTGACGCAGTCGGCGGCCATGGAGGCCACGGGAACCGCCGCGCCCCCGGGAGCCGCGGCGCTCACATCCTCCTGGCTCACCTTGTCCTTGAGCTCCAGGGCGATGCGTTGGGCGGTCTTCTTCCCCACCCCCGGCGCGCGGCTGAGGGCGGTGATGTCCCCCAGCAGGATGGCCAGGTTCAGCTCCTTGAGCGGCATGCAGCCCAGCAGGGCCAGGGCCATTTTGGGACCCACCCCGGAAACCCCCGTCAGGGACAGGAACATGCGCTTCTCCTCCCGGGAGGCGAAGCCGAACAGCTCCATGGCGTCCTCCCGCACGGAGAGATAGGTATAGCAGCGCATGGTCTCCCCCAGCGCCGGGGCTGCGGCCAGGGTGTTCATGGAGCAGCTGAGCTGATACCCCACGCCCCCTGCCAGCAGCACCAGCTCCCCGGCGTTCTTTTCGCACACCTTGCCCTCGATAAAAGCGTACATGCCCCTTCTCCTTTGTCCGCGTTCCTGGATTTCTACCTGCGCTCGCCGGCATTCGCCTGCGCTCGCCGGCATTCACCTGCGCTCCGCCGGCATTCGCCTGCGCTACTTCATTTTGAACTGGCTCTTGGCCGCGCCGGCCTGAATATGGGTGATGGCGGCGGCGATGCCGTCGGCGGCGTCGTCCGGCCGGGGAATATCCTCCAGGTGCAGCAGAAACTTCACCATCTGCTGGATCTGCTTCTTGTCCGCCTTACCCCAGCCGGTGAGGGCCTGCTTGATCTGCATGGGGGTCGATTCATACAAATTTTCCGTATACTCCGCCGCGGCGATGATGGCCGCGCCCCGGGCCGCGCCCACGGTCAGCGCGGTGGTCACGTTCCGGGCGAAGAACAGCTCCTCAAAGGCCACGTCGTCCGGGTGGTATTGCTGCACCAGGCCGCGAATCCCCTGCTGCAGGGCGCGCAGGCGGTCCTGCACGGGCGTGCCCGCCTTGGTCTCCACCACGCCGCAGCCCAATAGCCGCATGGCGCTTCCCTGGGAGGCCACCACCCCCCAGCCCATCAGCGCATACCCGGGGTCGATGCCCAGCACGATCATCGCCTTCACCTCGCTCCAGTCCGTTCCTCCCCCGCATGGGGGAACAAACGCTCTTCCTGATATGATACCGGGTTCCCCGCCAAAAGTCAACGCCGGCCATGGGGGCTGGCTTTGGCGCGCGCGCTGTGGTATCATAGCGTTGGGAGCCATGTGCAAGGACGCGCGCCTCGCTCCCAGGCGCAGAAGGAGGAGACGCAGCATGCGAATCATGCGCAAAGCGCTGGCCGCGCTGGTGCTGCTGGCCGTGGCGCTGGCAGGGTGCGGCCTGGCGGAGGATCAGGCGGCTGTTCCCGCGGCGAATTACGCAGCGGAGAACGCCTACATGCAGCTGGCCATCGACCAGGCGCGGGAGGGCATTTACCATCAGCACGGCGGGCCCTTCGGCAGCGTCATCGTCAAGGATGGGGAAGTGGTGGGTCAGGGGCACAACCGGGTGCTGGCCGACAACGATTCCACCGCCCACGGGGAAATCTCCGCCATTCGGGACGCGGAACAGAACCTGGGCACCTATGATCTTACCGGCTGTGTGCTCTACACCACCGGCGAGCCCTGCCCCATGTGCCTGGCGGCCTGCATGTGGGCCAACATCGAAACGGTGTACTACGGCTGCACCATTGCGGACAACGCCCTCATCGGCTTCCGGGACGAAGCCTTCGACCAGATGTTCGGCGGCCGGGAGGCCTTCGCGGATTACCTGGTGGAGATGGACCGGGACGCCTGCCTGGAGCTCTTTGCGGAATACAGCGCCCTGGACGCCACCATCTATTGAAGCAGGGCGCCCCGACAAAAAAGCATGCCGGAACGCCTGTGCGTCCGGCATGCGCAGGCTGTCAAAAAACTCCCCAGAGGCGTCGGAGGGGCCGCAGCCCCTTCGACTTTTATTCGTGTAAGCCGGCTCCGCCGGCTTCGCGGGTGATTGATTTTGCTTGCAAAATCAATTCCTTACAACTTCGGACGACCTCTGGTTGGCCGAAGTTGCTTCC
>DBFBGQ010000046.1:0-52430 GCA_048201975.1 Candidatus Egerieenecus sp.
CCGTTGACGAAAATAGGCTTCCTGTGTTATCTTATCCATGGAGAACTCCTCTGTGGTGGGTTGGTTGTTTGCACTCCTATCTTACCACAGTTGGGTTCTCTTTTCTTCCCTTACTGTTACCTATGTATTGTACCTCAACACGCTTGCATGCATCCTTGATGCATATATATGGAAAGGGCCGCGGCTTTTTTTTGTAGCCAGAAAAACCGGAACCGGTCGGATTATGCCATTGCAGGTTTCCGGGAACGTCGCAACGCCTCCCGCATACTTCCCCGCGCTTTCCAGCAACATCTGTGATATAATGCATCGTGGAGCATTTTTCGGACAAACGTGACAGGCAAAAAGGAGCAGCATATGAACAACACATTCTCCGCTTCCGCCGTAATTTTTCTGGTAGAAGACGACGAGGCCCTGCGTCAAGGCCTCCATGAGCTTTTCACCCGGGAGGGCTACACGGTGGTCGCCGCCTCCTGCGCCAGGGAGGCTCGGAAAAAAATGGCGGACGGCATGGATCTCATCGTCCTGGATGTATCCCTGCCGGACGGGGACGGCGTCAGCCTGTGCCGCGCCTGGCGCACGCAGGGGATCCAAACGCCCATCCTGTTTTTGACGGCCAGGGATGAGGAGCTGGATGTGGTCCGCGGTCTGGACGCCGGCGGCAACGATTACGTCACCAAGCCCTTCCGCATGATGGAATTGCTCAGCCGCATCCGCGCGCTGCTGCGCGATCGCCCTTCCGCCGCACCGGAGGTCCTGGTCCGCAGCGGCATTGCGGTGGATCAGCGGCAGATGCAGGTCCGCAAGTCCGGCGAGCTGCTGACGCTGACCCTCACCGAATACCGCATGCTGCTGACGCTGATGCGGCGGCAGGGCATCGTTTCCCGGGGAACGCTGCTGGAATCCCTGTGGGACGCGGAGGGCCGGTTCATCGACGACAACACATTATCCGTGCATATGAGCCGCCTGCGGGAAAAAATCGGCGCACAGCACATCAAGACCATTCGGGGAGTGGGATATCAATGGGTGGACTGATCTGCGCATGCGCCGCCTTGGGCGCGGGGCTTGCGGCCATGCTTGCCGCGCATCTTTTGCGGCGCTACCGCCTGCGCCGCCTGGCCGGGCAGATGGAAAGCTTTCTGACGGGCGATGGAAAGGCGTTGGCTTTTTCCGTTCGGGAGGACAGCCTGGCGCCCCTGCACAACGCCGCTGCCGAGCTGGAGCATCAGGTGCTGGTGGCGCGGGAGCAGCGTCAACAGGAGCGTGAAGCCGCCCGCAACCTCATCGCCGATATTTCGCACCAGTTGAAAACGCCCCTGGCTTCCCTGCGCCTGTTCTGCGAGCTGGATGCAGGCCCGCATATGGTTCAGCAGCTTGCGCAGATTCAGCGCATGGAACAGCTGATACAGTCCCTGCTGGTGTTGGAGCGCATGTGCGCCGGCGGGTATCCCTTCACGTTTGCCTCGCACAGCGTGGCAAAGCTGGTCAGCCAGGCATGGCAGGGGCTGGCGTCCGTTTACCCGGAAAAGACGCTCACCGTAACGGGGGACGCGGTAATCCACTGCGACGGGAAATGGCTTGGCGAAGCGTTTGCCAACCTGCTGAAAAACGCCTGCGAGCATACGCCTGCAAACGGAACCGTTACCGTACAAATGGAAGCCACGGATACGGTCTTTTTCTGCACCGTATCGGACAACGGGGGCGGCGTGGCGCCCAGCGAGCTGCCGCGGCTTTTTGAACGCTTTTATCGGGCGCAAAGCCGGGAAAGCAAGGGCGCAGGCATTGGCCTGGCCATTGTGCAGGAGATCATCCAGCGGCACCACGGCGGCATTTACGCACGAAACATCCCCGGCGGGCTTTGCATGCATATCACCATTCCGCGGCTGAACCTTACGGAATCGTAAGCCAAAAGTCACCGGGGCGTAAGGTAGGGCTGCTATGCTAGCCTTGCAAGGAGGTGCGTGTTCGATATGGAAATCCTGCGTTGCGAATCTCTCAGCAAGGTTTATCAAGCTGGCGAAAGCAAGGTCGTCGCCCTGGACAGCGTAACCTTATCCCTGCAGCAGGGGAGCTTCACCGCCGTTACTGGGCCCAGCGGTTCGGGAAAATCCACGCTGCTGCACCTGCTCTCCGGGCTGGACCACCCCACCGGCGGCCGGGTCTTCTACCAGGATGCCGACCTGTACAAGTACCGGGACAATCAGCTGTCCGTGCTGCGCCGCCGCCGCTTTGGCTTTGTGTTCCAGAGCTACAACCTGGTGCGGGAACTCACCGGCTGGGAAAACATCCTCCTCCCGGTTATGCTGGACAGCCGCCGGGCCGATGAACCCTACCTGGACCGCATCATCGACCTGCTGGGCATCCGGGACCGGCTTTCCCATTTGCCTGGCGCCATGAGCGGAGGCCAGCAGCAGCGTTTTTCCATCGCGCGGGCGTTGGCCAACAAGCCCGCCATCCTCTTCGCGGATGAGCCCACCGGTAACCTGGACGGCAAAAGCGGGCGCGAGGTGCTGACGCTGCTGCGCCAGGTGAACCACGAGCTGGGCATCACCCTGGTGCTGGTCACCCACGACCTGAACGTGGCGGAACAAGCCGAGCGCATTGTGCAACTGGAGGATGGCAGGATCATCCAGGACAGCGGGGTGATGACGCCATGAAGCGCCTCACCTTCAATCAGGTTGCCAGGGCCAACCTGAAATTTCACTGGAAAGCCTACGTCAGCCTGCTGGCCGGCATCTTTCTGGCGGTATATTTGACCTGCGCCACCTGCCTGTGCCTCTGGGGAATGATTCAGGCCAAGGAAGCGCAGATGGCCCGGCAGGTGGGATGGTTGGACGCCATTTTGCCGGACAACCCCGACGTCACCGACGAGCACATGCGGGACAGCGGCCTGTTTGAGCAGATCGGCCATGTATACGTCACCGCCTCGGTGCAGGGCAGCGAAATCTACATGGGCTACTACGACGATACCGCGGCGGAGCTGCTGAACCGCCGCTGCACGGAAGGCCGCTTTCCCCAGGCCGCAGGTGAAATCGCGGCGGAGCGCAGCGCCCTGGATAAGCTGGGATTGGAAAGCGTCGCCCTGGGCGATACCTTTACCTGGACCATGCAGCCCGTGGACAGCGAACCCCAGGAGCGCGCTTTCACGCTGGTGGGCATTCTCAATGAGCAGAGCCTGTACCTGAACGAGGGCCTTCAGCAGCTCCACTCGCCGGTGGCTACCATGCCCGCCCTGCTATCCTCCCCGGAGGAACCGGCGTACACCTACGGCAGGCTCGCCGTTCATCGGGTGATGACCACCCGCCCCCTGACGACCCTCACCCAGATCCAGAGCTATGGAAACGGTGAAATGTACGCCTGTTGCCGGGTCAGCCGCGTCAGCGGCGTCTCCAGCTATTGGGACAACACGGAATATGAAACCATGTACCTGCTGCAGCAGGCGCTTCTGTGGGGCGTTTTGGGCGCCGCGCTGCTTTTGTGCGCCTGTGTGGGCGTCTCCTCCGCCATGGAAAGCATGCTCGCCAGGAAGACCGAGGACATCGGCATGCTGCGGGCAGTGGGCGCCACCCGGCGGCAAATACGCCGGCTGTTCGGTCGGGACGCCTGGCTGCTGGGGCTGATCGCTCTGCCTGTGGGTGCGGCGCTGGGATGTCTCACCTGCTGGCTGATGTCCAGGCTTATGCCGGAGCAGATGCTCTTTCGCCCTGCGCCCTGGCTGTTGCTGCCCGTGCTGGCGATTTCCTTCCTGTGCATACAGCTCTCCTCGGCGCTTCCCCTTCGCCGGGCTTCCCGGCAGTTGCCCATGGGCGTTTTGCGGGACACAAGATCCCTGCGCCGGACCATGCGCGTCCGAAGCCGCCGGAGATTTCGCCCCACGCAGCTCATCGCGGGCCGGCAGCTGCGCCTGCATCCTCTGCGCCAGGCGGGGAGCGCCTGCATGACGGCGCTGATGCTGTTCTGCTCCACCCTGCTGGGCGTGACGCTCTACCAGCAATACGTGAATGCAGGCATGTCCCAGGAGGCTTTTCGCCTGGAACAGAGCACAGCCGACATGGCAAGCGTTCAAGGCGACGCCTTTACCCAGCGCCTGGACGACCATCACCTGACCTCCAGCGATCTGGACCAGATACGTTCGCTGCCCCTGGTGAGCAAGCTGCACACCTTCACATCCGTCACGGTCAATCTGCTGCTGCCCGACGGGCTCCCGGATTATTTGAAGCCGCGGATCTTTCCGATAACCAGCGAGCGCGGCGTTATCGGAGAAAGCAGCATGCTTCTGACCAAAGTGGATAACCGCTATTTGCTCTTGGACGAGGGGCTCCAGGCCGAGGACTTTGGCGATGCCTGGAACTATACATACGCGCAAAGAACCGCGCTGCAAATGCATGCGCTCCAACAGGCCAGCGGCGTGGATGACCCCATGACGCCTGTCACGCTGCGCATCCTCTCCCTGGACGCGGCGGACCTTGCCGGGAACGTTACCGAGGGCCGCATCGACCCGGCGGCGCTGGACGCGGGCCGGGAGGTGCTGGTATACGCGCCCAACCATTGCATCAGAAGCAGTGAAAACGGAAGCCGTCTCACCGCCACGTGCATGTATTCTGACGATCAGTTGGACCTGGAACAGTGGGACGTGATTGTTCAAAACGATTATTTCCATGTGGGGCAGGAGCTTCCCCTTTTACAGGTGAGCGGCCGCGTCCCCAATGATTTTGTGCTGGAAAACGATGAAGCGCATCTCCTGGCCTACTATGAAGGTCTGACGAAAACGAAGGCCGCGCCCCGGGTAGGCGCGGTGCTGAAGGGGGCCTTTTCCTTTCCCGGATTTTACGCTGACGACTTCTGCCTGATTACCACGGAAAAGGGCGCGCAAGCGCTGGGCCTGCAAACCTCCGGGGTGGATACCGCGGAGGTGATCCTGGACGGCGATCCCTCCCCCCAGGTGGAAGCGAGCCTGGACGCCAGCTTGAACCGCATTGCCCTGCGCCGGGAGATGACGTTCACCAATTTGCTGGAAAGCGTGCGGGAAAGACAGGCGGAGTTCTACAGGACCGTGCTGCTCTTAGGCGGCATCCTGGCATTATTCTTTGCGGTGTCATCCGCCATGCAGATTTCCCAGGCGTCCCGGCGCATTCAGGCGGACGAGCGGATGATCGGCGCCCTGCGGGCCGCCGGAGCGGACGAGCGCACGCTGCTGGGCTGCTATCGCTTGCCGGTGATTCTTTCCGCCGGAGCCGGTTTCCTGCTGGCCATGGCGGTCGCGGTCTGCATCACGCTTTGGGCGGCTTATATGTTGCCCCCCGCTTGGCTGGCGCCGCTGACCGCCGCCATGGCCTTGCTGTCGGCGCTGAACGTTCTGTGCGCCATGGCAGGCATACGCGCGCGGCTAAGGCAAACCATGGGCCGGAGCATTGTAGAAAACATCAAGGAGCTGTAAAACCATGAAAAGCATATCGCTGTTTGCGGCATTGCTGGCCGCCATGTTTCTTGCGCCCTTTTTTCCCTCCGCAGCAGCTGAGGAGGCAACCGCCTTTGCCGTGGAGGAACGCCTGGTGCTTTCGGGCATGGATCGTTCGTGGCTCCAGGGATATGCGCCGCAGATCTCCCGAAACCGCCTGACCCTGGTGCTTCCCGTGGTTTCTCCAACGGCCCAGGGACCTGTCCAAGGACAAATTCTCCTACAGGACGAGCGGCGGTCGCCTTTTCCCCTCCAGGAGATGACGGCCACGGCGCGGCGGCCGGAGGACGGCGTCTGGGTCCTGCGCTTCTCCCTGAGCCTCCACCAGGACCGGCAAAACGGAGACTATCCCGCCATCCTGCGCATTACCGGCACGGATGCCCAGGGAAAGCCGCTGCAAACCGACATTCCCTATCTGTTCCGGATCCGGGACGGCCTGCCCAACGCGGAGGCGATGCGAATACAGCTCACCAAGGTGGATGCCGCTTTCCGCGTGGGCGAAGACGGTTCCGTCACCGCCACGCTCACGAATCCCTGCCAAAGCGTCGCCTATGAGCAAATTGCCCTGCGCATCACGGAGGAAAGCGGGGACATCCTTCCCGCAAGCGCAGGCATGCTCTATCTGGAGGCCCTCGCCCCGGGGGAAAGCGCGCAGGTTTCCTTTCCCATGACGGTGCTGCCCACCGCTTCCGTATGCCCCCACGTCTTGAGCTTTGCGCTGGAATGGATGGCATTGGGGCAAAGCGTGACCCAGTCGGAGCGCTATACGCTGCCCGTATCCCAGGACATTCGCCTGGAGCAGGGTGGGCTCAAGATGCCTTCCAGCGTTGTCGCCGGGGACAGCGTTTCCCTGTCGCTTCCGCTGATGAACATGGGGCGCAGCGATGTGGTGCAGGTATTGGCGACGCTGTCCCTTCCAGGCATAACGGAAAGGCAGAGCGTCCTGGTGGGCACCATTCTCCCCGGTGAAACGAAAACCGCGCAGCTGACCGTCGCCACCGAAAAGAGCCAGTCCGGCACATTTACCGGCGCTTTATCCGTCACCTGCACGGACCAGAGCGGGAATCCTGCGGACATTTCCCTGCCAGTAACGCTGACCGTGGAGGAACCGTCCGCTCCGGCGCTGGCGTCCGCTGCCCCGGAAGAGGATCCGCCTCCCCTATCCACCTGGCTCCTGGGCGGCGGTTGCGGGCTGCTACTTGTTCTGCTGGCGGTCCAGGGCATAGCGCTGCGCCGGAAAATTCACCGCCTGGAGGAAGACAGATTGTAAGCCGAAAGTAACCCGATGCCTGCCATTCCGGCCCGATGCGTTGACAATTGCGCCGAAGGTAGCCTATACTAGATTCTGATGAAAGGGGAGGAACGGCAATGCTTCTCCACCCCTTCGCAAGCATTTGCCTTACCGAAGCAGCTCATGCAGGAAAGGGGCAGAAAGACCATGGAGGCCTATTCGGTTGATTCATTTTGTTTGCAGCACCCTGACGGCACGGCGGTGCGCGGATGGCATTATTCCGCCAAGGCGCCCGGAAAGCGCCCGGCAATCATCCTGAGCCATGGCTTTAACGGCTGCTGCGCCGACCTGCTGAATCGCGGGGAAGCCTTTGCCGGGGCTGGCATTGACTGTTTTCTGTTTGATTTTCGCGGCGGCGGCCTGCGGACAACTAGCGATGGAAACATTTCTGAGATGATGACCCTTGCCACGGAATGCGCCGATCTTTCCCTGGTCGCAGACTATGCGCGTTCGCAGGCAACCACCGATGCCGGCGCACTATTTCTCATGGGTGAAAGCCAAGGCGGCCTTATTAGCACACTGACAGCGACAAAGCAGCCTGATGGCTTTCGGGGATTGCTTTTGTGGTTTCCTGCGCTGATGATTCCGGAGGCAGCCCGCCAGCGCCTGGCGAAGAAGCAAACCGAGGTGTTCGGTATTCGCCTTTCGCCGGCTTTTGACGCGCAGGCGGCAACCGTTGACCCCTGGCGCGCCATGCCGGATTATCCTGGTCCGGCACTGCTGTTTCACGGCGACAGCGATCCAATTGTGCCCCTGGAGGTTTCCCAGAAGGCATGTCAGCTGTTTCCCTACGCGAAACTGCATGTGATTCCGGGCGCGGGGCACGGCTTTGGCGGGGACGATTTCCGGTTTGCGTTGCAGGCATCCATCGCCATGGTAAAGGAGACAGCCCATGCTGGCGCTTAAGCTGATCATCCGCATCAGCGCGGCGCAGGAAGTCGCTTCCGACCGCGCGCATTCGCATGGTTTTTTTCCACGGTTGCTGTGAAGGTCCATACTTTCACGGCGAGATTGAACCCGGTGGCAATTCAGCAAAGCGCCGTGGCCCTGTACCGATTTTCGGCAAAGGCCACGGCTTTCTATTTTCAGCTGAGGGCATACCTCCTCCATACGCCCTCGCGTCTGACATACGCTTACCGCTGTAATTTTTCAAGAAAGGATGTTTTTTCCATGGACTTTCGTTTTCTATATAAAGGGGATTGATGCGGGAGGGATACCTGTGGATACAAAGCAGTGGTTTGCTTCTCTGGCGGCAGTTGCGTGCATGGCGCTGTGCTTTCCTGGCAGCGCCCAGCAGGACACGCCCATGATGGACCGCGACGCCTGCAACGGCGGCGCGCCCTTCCAGGCTTGGAGCTTCGAGCAGCAATACGCCTTCGCCCAGGAATTGCCCACGCAGATCCTCACCCACCACCAGGAGGCTGATTATGAGACGGGCAACCGGCTGGATCAGCTGACGGTGCCTGCCCGCGGCGGAGAGATCGTACTGCTGTATGATGCCCGCACTACGGAATCAACGCCGCAGGAGCTCCTACGCGAATTCCTGCGCGATTTCCCGGAGGAAATGGACCAGTGGACCTACCAGGAAAAAGCGCTGTACGGCGATAAGCTCCGTGAGCTGATGTCCCTCTACCCTGGATTCAACGAGAACGGTCCCTATTCCCTCTACGGCCTGCCGGAGGAGGACGAAGTCTCCTTCGACGAGGCGCTCGCATTCGCCAGGGAGGTGGTCATGACGTATTTTGGCCAGGACGAAGCATGCATGGACGAGCAGCTTACGCTCTGGTATGCTGAATTCATTCCCTGCGATTCCATCGCCCTTGTGGGCACCGGACCCGAATGGAACATCGTCTTCGGGCCTGGCAAGCTGACCTATCAAGTCTATGTCTATGCCGGACCGGAGGGGCCGCAGCTGATCACCGTCAATTCCGCCAAAGGCGCCAACGGTTGACCACCCCCGGAAAAAGTGCGGAAATCTCAAAGGCCGCCTGCCGCATCGTTTGCCATGCAGCAGGCGGCCTTTTCTATGCCATGCTATATTATTTCGGCACAGCTAGGGTTCGTTGAAGGGAAACAGCATGCACGCCATGTACTGCTCGGCAAAGTACGGATTGCCTCCAAGCGCAACCGTCCTGGACGCAGCGGCAATTGCCTGTGCCCGCTGCAACAGACTGGTATCCAGAAGCATCCGTTCCGCCCCCGCCAGCGCAGCATTTCCCAACACCACCGCCCGCGGCACCCAGCTTTCGGGAATCAGTCCGATGGCCGCGGCGCTCTCCAACCGCAAATGGCTGCCGAATCCCCCGGCGATGTACAGCCGCTCCACCTCCCGGGCCTCCAGGCCCGCATGGTGCAGCAGCGTCTGCACTCCGGCGGCGATGGCGCCCTTGGAGAGCTGCACGCTGCGCACATCCCGCGCCGTCAGCGCCACGCCCTCCCGAATCTCCACCCGATCCGTCTCCATGGCTCCCGTCTCATCCACCATCCCCAAGGAAAGCAGCGCGGATACCGCGTCCAGAATTCCCGAGCCGCACACGCCCACGGCGGGCGCGCCATCCAGGGTGCTTGCCCGCAACCGGCCGTCCTCCACCCATACGGCGTCAATAGCGCCTGCCACGCTGCCGCATCCGCAGGAAATGCCTGCCCCTTCAAAGGCGGGACCTGCCGCGGTGGACGCCACATGAAGCGTCCCCGCATGCCACAAGGCCACCTCGCCATTGGTGCCAATGTCCATCAGCAGCGAGGTTTCCTCCCGCTGGCACATGCCGGACGCAAGCACGGCGCAGGTGATGTCCGCCCCCACAAAGGCATCCATGCACGGGGGAAAGTAGACGCGCCGCCCGCAAAGCTCTCCCCAAACGCCAAAGAGCGTATCCGCCTGGAACGGCGCGCGGGGCAGACATTGGGGATTGCGGCCCGTGAGCAGATACAGCATGGTCGTGTTGCCCGTGACCACCAGCGTGGCAACGTCCCCGGGCGAAATTCCCGCCTCCTGGCACGCGCCCCGCACAAGCTCCTCCACGCATGCCTGCACGCTTTCCTCAAGCCACTTGCCCCGGCCCTGCAGCGCTGCGCCGATTCGGCCAATCACATCCGCCGCCACCTGTCCCTGGGGATTCAGCGCGGCGCGAACGCTCAGCAATTTCCCCGTCCGCAGCGAAAACAGCTTCAGGGCGACGGTGGTTGTGCCAACGTCCACCGCGGCGCCGTATTCCCCCGCCATGGGGGCAGCGTCCGCCTTCGCCTGCGCCGGGACGCCCTGAACTTCAATCCGCGCGCATGCCGTGGGCGGCAACGTTATTTCGCAGTCCCCCAGCATGAGGGTCTGGCAGGCCAGGCGCGTTTCCCCCGCCTCCACGCCTCGCTTGTCCCGCAGGGCTCCCGTAGCCCGCAGGGCACATTTCCCGCACACGCCTCGGCCACCGCAAGGTTGCTGCACGCCGAATCCCTGCTCCGCCAGCCATGTGCCAAGCACCGGCGCGCCCGCAAAGGGGACGCGAATCATCCGCTCCCCGCAGCGTATGGTGGCTGTGGGCATTGCTCATTCCCCCCATAAAACCATGCCAAAGAACGTAACCGTATCCGGACCGTTGCAGTACTTCAGCGGCGTGTCCCGGACCGTTTGGTACACGTCCACGCCATAACCCTCCAGCGAACCCAGCGCCCGGTCCGGCTGTCGGCAAGGCTGACCGTCGGCGCAGGCGCAGCGCGGGCACAGGCGGCAACCGCCGCAGCTGAGATGCAGCGTCTGTCCGGGCAGCAATGGGCGCAGCCTTTGCCCCAGGCGTTGGCTGAGCTGCACATGCTCTCCGGCGCAGGCGGCCATACCCTCGATATCGAAGCTATCCTCAATGCGGCCAATGGACTGATAGATCAGCCCCTTGGAAAAGCTGCGAATCTCCTGCATATTCGCCTGGATATCCCCCCGGAAAGGCGGGCATGCCCAGCATCGCCCATAGTTGCCGCAGCCGTTACCCTCGCAAATTTTTCGAAAGTCGGCGGACAGCACGATCTGGCTTTGCCGGATCACCGCGGCCTTTGCCGCGCCGGCTTCCATGGCTGCCTCCACCAAACGGTTTTCCAGTTGCGTCACAGGCCCTCACTCAACCTTTCAGCGCATCAAAAAACGCATGAATGTTTTCCCAGCTGGCGTGGGGCGGTATATCACAGCCGGAGGAGGGCAGGAAATTCGGTTCGCGGCCACAGGCCTGCATCAGCGCCCGGGTCGCCTGCGCCACGCTCTCCGGCGTGCCCTCGGCAAATTCCGCGGCGGGATCCACATTGCCCATGCACAGGGCGGTCCTGGGCGCGGCGTCCAGCACCTGCCGCATGTCCACCGCATTGCCGAAATGATACGCCGCCGCGCCCTGGGAAAAGATTCCTTCCAGCAGCCGGGGAACCGCGTTGCCACAGTTGTGGTACACCACGGCGAAGCCTTCCGTCTGCACCGCCTGTACGATCTGCTTTACATAGGGAATGGAAAATTCCGCGCACAGTTCCGGGGAAAGAATCCCCGCCAGCGGCTCCGCCAGCAGTACCCCATCGGCGCCCGCCTCCCGCAACGCCTGACAGTACGCCACAAGAAATGCCGTGGCCTTCCGCAAAACGGTATGTACCAGCTCCGGCTCATCATAGCACAGATACATGATCTCCGTCACATCGCATAGCCTGCCGGCCAGGGAATATGGACCGATCACCCCTGCCAGCACGGGCCGGTCAACAATGCGTTGCTTGGCCATGCCAATGGCCTGGACGCAAATGCCCGTGCGGCCCTCGCCCACTGACGGCACGCGCAGGGCCTCCGCATTTTGAGCATCGGCCACCAGCTGTCCCACAATGGTGGGCACTTCCTGCTCAGAGAAGCGTATGTCCGCGCCGAAGGCCTGCGCCTCCACCGACAAATCCATCAGGCTCACCGCAGCCAGCGCCGGGGTCTCCCGCGCCACAATCTGCATCGCGCGGGCCTGGTTTTCGCTGCTCTCCACCAGAGCGCGGACCGTTATCCCCATCTTCTGAACAGCCGGAAAAGCGAGTATGGGAAGCCCCCTCTTGGGGGACGCCGCCGCTGCCTCCCACAACCATTGAGCTGTATGCACCCTGGGCCATCTCCTTTCCCCATTCGCTTCAGCTGCAAAAGCTTGCCGCCACATCGGCCGCGGTGGCCGCATCAGGGGTGTAGGCATCCGCGCCGATCTGCTTGCAGAAGGCATCGGTTACAGGCGCTCCGCCCACCATGATCTTGACCCGATCCCGAATCTGCGCTGCTTCCGCGGCCTTGACCACATCCTCCATCACGCTCATGGTGGTGGTGAGCAGCGCCGAGCAGCAAATCACGCGGCAGTTCTGCTCAATGGCGGTCTGCACAAAGGTTTCTGGGGCCACGTCCGTGCCCAGGTCCACCACTTCCAGTCCCTTGCCCTCCATCATCATCTTCACCAGGTTTTTCCCGATGTCGTGCAGATCCCCCTTGACCGTGCCGATGCATACCTTGCCATTGGCCTTGACGCCGTCCGCCGCCAGCAGGGGCTTCAGCAGAGCCGCGCCCTGGTTCATGGCACGGGCAGCCACCAGCACCTCCGGCACAAATACCTCGTTTTTCTTGAACTTTTCACCGATCACGCTCATGCCGCTGAGCAGCCCTTCCTCCAGAATGGTCTGCGCTGCGATCCCCTGGTCGATGGCCTGCTGCACAAGCTGCTTTACTTCCTTGGCCTTGCCCTTTTGCAGCCGCTCCGAGATCTGCTCCAACAGTTCCATCTTGATCCCTCCTGTTGATCATCCAACGTTGCGATTTTTGTATAAATTGATTATAATAGATGCATAGCCAGAATGCTTGTCAATCCGTATGTTATTTGGTTTGTTTTTGAGGTGCGCATGAACATTCTGTACGCTTTTATTTCCAAGGAAGCCATTAGCCAGCGGCTGGACGCGCTGGTGGACTGTCTGGGGCTGCCCGCCTGCCTGATGGACGCCCAGGGGACGCTGCTGGAAAGCCACGGGGAGAGCGCCGCCTACTGCACGCTGCTGAAGGAAAAGGCCTGCTGCGGGGAACAATGCACCAAAACCCATGTCAAAGCCGGGAAGATCGCCTACGCGCTGGGAGAAAGCTACATTTTCAGCTGCCATGCGGAGCTGAACCACATTGCCTTTTCTCTGGTAAACCGCAGGCAGCTGCTGGGCACCATCATCATCGGGCCGTTTTTGATGGACGCGCCGGACAGCACATTGCTCTCCTCCTTGGCGGACCAGCATTGCCTCGCGCCGTCGGTTTGTCTGGATTTATACGATGAACTGCAAAAATTGCCGGTGATTCCACCGGTACGGGTCCACAGCATTAGCCGGCTGATGGAGTTTCTCTTCGCGCCCCTGCTCTCCGACGAGCGGCTGCTGATGCAGGAAAAACAGGCGAAGCTGTACCAGCAGTCCAAAATAAGCGAATCCATACAGCTCTACAAGGGCAGCCCCAGAGCCTCCACCGCCGCGCTCATCTACCAGAAGGAGCAGGAGCTGCTATCCAAAGTGCGTCAGTGCGACATTCACGCCGCCAAGGCGGTGCTCAATGAACTGCTGGGCATTGTACTGCTGGCGGAGGGACAGAACCTGCCGCTGATCCGGGAGCGCGCCATGGAATTGACGGTGCTGCTTAGCCGCATCGCCATTGAAGGCGGCGCCACGGCCGAAAGCGTCCTTGCGCTGAATCCCCGCTATCTGGAACAGCTGCAAAGCGCACAGACCCAGGACGAATTATGCTTTTCCCTTCAAGAAATCGTGGAAAACTTCATCCAGTCCATCTCCCTGCCCGCTCCCGGCAAGGTGCATCCCGTTGTGCGCAAAGCCGTGGCCTACATTGCCGATCACTTTGATCAGCCGCTTTCCATGCAATCCCTGGCGGATTTGCTGCAAGTGAGCCCCACCTATTTTTCCGCGATATTCTCCCGAAGCATGGGCATTGGCTTTCATGAATATCTCACCCGATTCCGGGTGGAGGAAGCAAAGCATCTGCTGACGGCTACCCGCTATCCTATCAATCAGATTGCCGTCACAGTGGGCTATGCGGATCAGAGCAGCTTTACCAAGGCTTTCCGGCGGATCACCGGCCTCACCCCCTGCCAGTGCAGGGGATGAGCTCCCCGTCCCTTTGGAAAATTCTCCGTTGACACCGCGTGGAAGCGGCGCTACAATGATGATAATTCATAGGCGCTTTGGAAGTGGGTACGGCCCCTCCAGCGCACCACAAAAGCATAAGCACAGGAACGCAAACGGCATAGGCTCATGAGCCGTGAACGGGGGCGCAAACACATTGCCCTGCGCCGCGGCTCAGGAAAGGACGGGCACCGATGAAAAGTGACCTTCAAATCATCCGCCGCTTGGCCAACGACTACTATCACATCGCCAACTCCCCCCAGAACCTGGAAAATATCCTGCGGCACAAATCCGTAAACGATCTGCACGGGGATCGCCCCATCGTGCTCATCGACGAAATCCCCTGGGAAGAGATGAACCTGGATGACGAGCTGACCCTCCAGTGTCAGGACGAATTTTACCGGCAGATCGAGTTTCACTTCCGGACGGTGCTGTACAAGTGGAGGCACATGCGCGCCGACATGGCCGTAGAGCCGTATTTCCCGGTTTACAAGCAAATCCATACCACCGGCATAGGCCTCGACCGCCTGGAAAACGAGCACGACGCCTCAGCGCAGTCCTTCACCTTTGTGGATCAGCTGCAAACGGAAGAAGACCTGGAAAAGCTGCACCGTGAAACCATCACCTATGATGAAGCCGCTACGCTGCAAGCCTTCCATCGCACCTGCGAGGCGCTGGGCGACGTGCTGCCCGTGCGCCTCAAGGGACAGCCCACCAGCTACAGCCTGGGCTGCAAAACCATGGATGATATCGTCAACCTGCGCGGGCTGGAAAACCTGTTCATGGATCTGGTGGAACGCCCGGAGTTCATGCACGCGCTCATCGGCAAAATGACGGACATCTGGCTGGACAAGGTGCGGCAATACAACGAGCTGGGGCTCTTCGATGGGGACGCCTACATCCTGCACGGCACCAGCGCCCTGACCAACGACCTGCACCCCGATCAAACCCACGTAACCTCCAAGGATGTCTGGGGACGCGGGCTAGCGCAGATCTTCGCCAGCGTTTCACCGGAAATGCACGACGAATTCGACGCGCAATACATGGTGCGCGCCATGGAGCCCTTTGGCCTGGTGTATTATGGCTGCTGCGAGCCGCTGGACCAGAAAATCCACATTCTGAAAAAAATCCCCCATCTGCGCAAGATCAGCATCACCCCGTGGGCCAACATCGACCATGCAGCGGAAATCATGCAGGATCAATACGTGGTGGCTTCCAAGCCCAACCCCTCCGCGCTGGCGGTCGCCACCCTGGACGAGGACAGCGTGCGCAAGGAACTCCGCCGCATTGTGGACGCCTGCAAGCGAAACGGCTGCTCCTGCGACATCGTGCTCAAGGACATCACCACCGTCAGAAATCGCCCGCAAAACCTGTTCCGGTGGTGTGAAATCGCCATGGAGGAAGCGTGCCGCTGAACCCGCCGCGGAAGGCGGCGTTTTGCCCGCATAAAGGAAGAACCTCCTGCCGTGGGGCTTTGCCGCGCCACGCAGGAGGTTCTCTGTATGCATACCATTTAATGCGCAAAAGAACGAAATATTTCATCCAATGATTTCGCCCTTGGCGTTGAACAAGGGCAGCTTTTCCAGGTAGATCAAATCTTCCCGGTCCTGGGCCTCGCCCTCGGCCAGAATCGCCATGCGGCCCGCAATTTCTCCGCCCGCCTGGGTCACCAGCTCCTCCAGGGCATGCAGGGACTCGCCGGTGGAAATCACGTCGTCCACAATCAGAATGCGCTTGCCGCGCATCAGCTTGGCGTCTTCTCCGTCCAAATACAGCCGCTGAGCCGCCGCAGTTGTGATGGACTTCACCTCCACGGAAAACACATCGCGCATGTAGAGCTTCGCGCCCTTGCGCGCCAGCAGCCATTTGTTCTGCCCCGTCTGCCGGGCCATTTCATAGGCTAACGGAATGCCCTTGGATTCTGCGGTGATGATGTAGTCATATTCGGGAGCCCGCTTCAGCAGCTCTGCCGCGCAGGCCACCGTCAGCTCCACATCGCCAAAGATCACAAACGCGCCAATGTACAGGTCGTCGTTTACCTTGCAGATTGGCAAATCGCGTTTCAGACCCGCGATGGTCATGGTATGGGTCAGCATATTTTCTCCACCCTTCGTATGGGATTGCGTGTCGGGCCGACGCCCTTTTTACATTTTATTCTACCGCGTGGATGGGACAATGTCAATCCGCAATCACCGCGAATAGGCGACCTGCCCCCGAATCAATGTGTAGCGCACCGCCGTGGCCAGGCGCAGGGGGCTGCCATCAAGGATCGTCAGATCCGCCTGCATGCTCGGGGCTATGGCGCCCCACGCCGCTTCCAAGCCCATGGCCCGGGCCGCATGGCAAGTCACCGCCGCCATGGCTTCTCCCTCTTCCAGCCCGCAGCGCAGGCAAAGCCCCGCGCACAGGGGCAGATGGTGGATGCGGGCGGTGGGATGATCCGTGCTCAGGGCTACCGTCGCGCCCAGCTTGATCAGCCTGGCCGCCAGGCTATAGGCGCTTTCTCCGCCCCGCCGCCTGCCCACGCCCACCACCACCGGCATGCGGCTTTGGGCGATCTCCTCCGCCAGGGCCGCCGTAGGCGCGCGATGCTCCAGGGTGACCGCTCCCCCAACGCTGCGCCACAGGCTGAGCGCCAGCGCCAGCGCAGCCTCGGTGCCCGCCTGCAGCTTCACCCGGCGCCCCGCCGCCTGCGCCTCTTCCATGCCGCTGCGGAGCTGCGCCTCGGTCATGCCATCCATGGGATAAAGCAGCGCGCCAGGCTTGTCCAGCCGCTGCGGCATGCGCCCGGTCTGCCACAGCGCGCACCGCCTGGGCGCGGGAACGCTGGGGGCAGGGCAGACCTCCACCACGGTGATGCCCGCCGCCGCCGCTTGCGCGAAAGCCGCGTCCGAGGGGTCCGCGTTTTGCGGATTTTCCTCCGTAAGTCCCAAATGCGTGTTTGCATCCAACAGCCCGGGCCACACATGCAGCCCGCGGGCATCCAGCACCGTCTCCAGCCGAAGCGTCGTCGGGTCAATCCGTTTTTCCAGGCGCAAGATCCGCCCGTTCTCTACCAGCACATCCCCCTGCCAGGCGGGCCCGGTCATGGGATGAATCATTCCCTGCTCAATCAGCAGCACAGTTTCACTCCGCTCCTTCCACATGCGCCGGCGCCAGCGCCGGAAAGCCTCGCAAAGACAAAAAAATCCCCACGGGAGGCGATGCTTTCCAGCCCCGAACCACCGGAGTCTCCCATCCGCTTTGCCGTTCTATGTTTGTATGTACCAAGGCGCGCAGGCAACCGCCCGCGCCGCCGTCATGTCTTTGTCTCGTGTCAAAACCAGACCATAGTCTATTATAATCCATAGTATTTTCTGGAACAAATGTATTGTAACACACTTCCTACCGCAATTTCCAGTACAAAACCGACCTTTTGACTGAAACAAAAAAATTGTTACAGGTGTGTTGTCATACCAAAGTCTGGCGGTGGAGCGTTCCGGCTCCACCGCCGCGTTTTCCCTTACAGCAGGATGCAGATCATGCCGCCGCTACCTTCGTTGATGATGCGCGTCAGGGTTTCCTGCACCTTCTGCTGGGCGTCCGCCGGCATGCGCATCAGCTTGTTGGACAACCCCTCCCGGACCATGTCATGGAGACTCTTGCCAAAGAAGTTGGTGCTCCAGATCTGCTGCGGATCGTTCTCAAATTCCTCCAGCAGATAGCGAACCAGCTCCTCGCTCTGTTTCTCGGTGCCCACCACCGGGGTGACCTCCGTCTCGATATCCACGCGGATCAGGTGCAGCGAGGGCGCATGCGCCTTGAGCTTCACGCCGAAGCGGCTGCCCTGGCGGACGATCTCCGGCTCCTGGAGGCTCATTTCGCTCATGGCCGGCGTAACCAGACCATAGCCTGTTTCACGGACGGCGCGCAGGGCTTCCGCCACGTGGTCGTATTCGGCCTTGGCGGCCACCAACTCCTTCATCAGCGCCAGCAGGTGCGCATCCCCGCGAATCTCCGTGCCGCACTCCTCGCCCAGCACCCGATTGAACAGTCCATCCTGTAAGGTCAGCACAAAGTCTATGCGCCCCTCGCCAGGCCGGATGCCCTCCTGCCGCAGGCCGGGCACGTATTCCGAGCCCGCAAAGGCTTCCTGGAACACATCGCTCTCCCGCATTTTGCGGTTTTCCTCCCCCGCGGCGCGAACCCGCTCCATCACATGGCTGACCAGCCAATGTCCCGGTTCCAGGGCGTGCAGCCAGGCGGGCACGGTAAAGCGCACCTCCCGCACGGGGAACTCCAGCAGGATGCTTTCCAGCACGTGCTGGATATCCTCCAGGCCCATCTCCTTCACGTTGAGCAGCATCACCGGCACGCCGTGGCGGTTCTCCAGGCTCTCCCGGAGCTGCAGCGCCTCGGCGGTGCGCGGGCTGGCGGAGTTGAGCACAATGATAAAGGGTTTCCCCAGCGCCTTGAGCTCGGAGATCACACGGTCCTCCGCCTCCACATAAGCGGAACGCGGCAGATCCGCAATGGTGCCGTCGGTGGTCACCACCATACCGATGGTAGCGTGGTCCGTAATGACCTTCCGCGTGCCGATTTCCGCCGCCTGTTCAAAGGGGATATCCTGATCCGACCAGGGAGTGTGCACCATGCGGGCGCCTCCGCCCTCCATGCTGCCCAGCGCGCCCTTGACCAGGTACCCCACGCTGTCCACCATGCGCACCCGCACCGCCGCGCCCTCCTGCAAAAACACCTGCGCGGCTTCGCTGGGCACAAACTTGGGCTGGGTGGTCATGATGGTCTTACCCGAACCACTCTGGGGCAGTTCATCCATTAGCCGGTCCCGCTTGGGCCCGGGAGTCATGTGGGGCAGCACCAGCTCCTCCATGAAGCGGGCAATGAAGGTGCTCTTCCCCGTCCGCACCGGCCCTACGACGCCGATATAGACGTCTCCATCCGTCCGCTCCGCAATGTCCTTGTACAAATGAAAGGATGATCCCTTCTCCATGGAAGTCCCTCCTTGCTTCGCTTGGCACATCCTATGGCGCGGAGGGACAAGATAGAACCAAAAAAAAGCGGCCGCCCTCCAAAAAGGGCGACGCAGCTCCTTATGCCATTTTCAGCCGATACCCCAGCTTATAAACCGTCTCGATGCAGCCGGAGCCGATTTTCCGGCGCAGCCGCTGAATGTGCACGTCCACCGTGCGGGTTTCCCCGATGCCCTGATATCCCCAGGCCGTGCGCAGCAGCTGCTCCCGGGACACCGCCGCGTCCGGGGACTGCATCAATGCCTGCAGCAGCGCAAACTCCTGCGCCGTCAGCGGCAGTTCCCGGCCGTCCAGGGTGGCGTGACGCTTTTCCACGTCCAGGGACAGCCCCCCCAGCGTCAGGGTGGTGTCCGTCACCCGCATGAGCTCCGAAACCGCGTTGACCAGCGCCTTGCCGTCAAAGGGCGCAAGAAGCACCGCGCTGCTGCCCTGGTACAGCGCCTGCAGATGGCTGCTGTTGCTGGCGTCGCAGGTCATAAACAGCACCGGCCATCCCTTGGCGGATAAGGTTTTCAGCAGCGTAAAGCTATCCGCCCAGGGCAAACGCGCATTGAGCAGCGTGAGCATCCTGTCCGTCTGCTTCACTTGGGCGAGACCATCCGCAATGGTCGTTGCCCGCATACAATGATGTCCGGCCCGGTGAAGAATATCGCTCATTTTCTTCCCCAGTTTTTCATCCGGCTCTAAAATCAAAATATCTGCCATGGTCTCACCTCATCCATTCAACGGCGCACGCGCGCTGTTTCATCCATCCGTCACAATTTTTTCTCCTTTCCGGGAGATTTTTGCGGTGAGCACCCCTTGTTCCGTATCAATGCGCTTGAGCAGTTCCACCTCCTTGCCGGTGTCGGCGTCCAGATAAATCAGGTAAGTGCCATCCCCCTTGCACACGGTAAACTCATAGCACAGCTGCTCCCCATCCCGGTAGGGAATGACGCACAGACGGTTGGACTGCGTATCCAGCCCCGGCGCCAGAAGCGCCGCCGCCTCCTGCGCCGTAAGCGCCGGCGGGTCCAGCTCCCGCTCCACGTGATTCATCCAGTAATTGTTGGCTTCCAATCCCACCACGTCCCCGGTGTCCAGGCGCAGCTGCACCTTCACCAGGTCCGGGTAGAGCAGCACCCCGTCCTGCTCCGCGGCGAAGTTCAGCACCATGATGCCGCTCTCATAGCGCTGGGCATGGGTGCAGACCATTTCCCCGAAGCCTTTCTCCCGCAGGAACGCGGCGGCCAGCTCCCGGCACCTGGCCTCCTCCAGGGCAGGGGTGAAGCCCGCGGATTCGGGCATCATCCATAGCACCTTGCCCCCCTGGGTGGTGATCTCCAGGTTCAGCTGCAGATCCTGGGTCACCACCGTGACGCCCCAGGCGGGCAGCGCGCCGCTGGTAGCCGGGGCATTCCTGGCGGAAATCACCCGCTCCTCCCCCACGAAAGCCCGCGCGATGGCCACGGCCTCGTCCTGGGTCACCGTACCCTCCGGCAGTCCCTTGGGCGCGCCCAGATGCCGGGCGTCTGAGAAGGCCCCGTCATAGATCAGCGTGGGATACTGCATGCCGTGATCCTGATCCCCCAGCGCTTCCAGGGGACGGCTGTCCGACGCGCTAACCGCCGTGAACACCTGCTCCCCGGTGTACAGAGCCAGCCGCTGCTCCTGCAGGGATTGCTGCGCCAGAGCCAGCTGCGTCCCCAGCTGAGTGCAATCGGTGAGCAGCGTCTCCAGCTGGGCGGCGTCCTGGGTGGGCAGAGCGCCCTGCTCCACCAGCACCGGAAGCAACGTGCCCGCGTACTCCGCCAACTGATTGGCAAAAACCAGCGTGGGCACCATGGCCTCGTGGCTCAGGGGCAGAAAGGTGAGGTTCCGGCGCACGTCGTCGGAGAGCTGGCTGATCTGCGAAAGCAACCGGGTACACTGCGCCGCGTCCCCGGAAACCAGCACCTTTTCCAGCGCCAGGGAGAGCGCCTGCATTTGTTCCGTGGTTTCCATCAGGGCGCTCTGATAAATTTCCTCCAGCGCCGTCTCGGCCTGCTGGGCGCGGTTGGACTCCAGCGCCAGGCCTGTTATGCAAACAAAGAGCAGCAATCCCAGCAGTATGGGCGCGATATGCTTTTTCATCATGGCGATCCTTCCTTGCACGCCCGGATGTCAGATGGCGAAGGCGTGCTTGCCAATGGTAAGCTGCACCTGCCGTGTCCATATCCAGGAGTTGGTGGCGGTGGACGGGTTATAATAGTACAGACATCCCCCGGTGGGGTCCCAGCCGTTCAAGGCGTCCCGGGCCGCGCGGATGGAATTCTCCGTGGGTTCCATATCAAACTGCCCATCCCATACCGCGTCGAAGGCCCCGGTCTGAAACACCACGCCGCTGATGGTGTTGGGAAAGGCCGGGCTCTTGACCCGGTTCAGCACCACCGCCGCCACGGCCACCTGCCCCACGTAGGGCTCCCCGCGGGCCTCGCCGCTGACCAGCCGCGCCAGGATGCGCACCTCGCTCTCCTGATAGGTGGAGGCGGCCACGGTGCCCGTGAGGGTGATGCCCAGCGCCGCCGCTGTGGAGGGCCCCACCGCGCCATCGGCCTTCAGGCCGTTCTTCTCCTGAAACCATACCACCGCGTTATACGTTTCCTTGCCGAAGACGCCGTCCACTGCGCCGTCGTAATATCCATATTGCTTCAGCTTCTGCTGCACCAGAGAAACCTGAGCGCCGCGGCTTCCCCAGGCCACCACCGCCGCGCTGGCGGACAGCGCCACCAAGCTGAGCAAAAGCAGCGAAAGCGCCGTGATCCGCAATCCTCTTTTCATGCAGCGTCCTCCCCGCCAAACCATCGGCTCCATAGTTCCGGCAGCACCAGCGTCCAGCGAACGCCTGCCTCCTCCCACAGGGTCACGCCCGCCTCCTCCGGCACGCTTGCCGCCTCCAGAGACAGCTCCCGATCCACCAGCCCCCACCAGTTATGCCCCTGGGCAGGACCCAGCCGCACCATCAGCGCCGGATAAATCCCCGCAGGAAAGGTCAGCCCGTCCAACTCACGCTGGTCGAAATCCACCTGCTCCAGGGTCACATTCACTTCTCCGCCGTAGCCCTGCGCACGGGCGGCCTCCTCCGCCGCTGCCTGCAGCTGCGGCAGAATGGTCTGCGTCTTCTCCAGCATGGAAAGGCTGACCACGGGGCTTTCCGCATAGGCGGCCCGCACCGCGTCCCGAACGCAAAGTTTGATCCGCTGATCCTCTTCCTGGTCGCTGGCCGCCACCACATGCAGCCGCAGCAGAATCCCCGCCCGCATGGCCAGCGCCGCCCGGAGCGAATCCGCATCCGCGCCCCCCGCCAGCAGCTGCGCCGCAACCATCATGAGCGCCAAACATCTTCCCAGCATACCGCTCCCCCCTTCGTAAGGCCAGCATGCCCCGGAAAGCAGAAAGCTATGCGCGCACTTTCCCACTGCGCGGCGCAACAAAAAAACGCCAGGAACCGTCGCAGACGCAGGCAACGGTTCCCGGCGGCGGGAAAAAGCGAATCTTTACTTGGCCTTGGAAAGCTGCTGGGTCAGGCGCAGGCCCACCGCCAGCGCCAGCACCACGCAGATGATGCACTCCGGCAGCATGTAGGATGCGTTGTAGCCGATGGAATACACCCAGGGATTCTGATCCCCCGCATACTCCGCGAAGAACACCACCCCGGAGAGCACCGCCGCGATGAAGCGGCCCACGGAACCCAGCACCACGCCCACCGTCAGGCCCAGGGCGCGGTTTTCACTCTGGGAAAACATGCCGGCCAGGCCCACCAGCGCAAAAGCGATGGGGTAATCCAGCAGCATCTGCGGCACGCTGAGGAAAATCGGCTCAATAATGAACTGCATCACGCCATACACCGCGCCCACCAGCATGCCCGGGCCCATGCCATACACATAGGCGAAGAGCATCAGGGGCAGCATGCTGGCGGCGGTCACAGAACCGCCCTGGGGCATATCAAACAGCTTGACCATGCTCAGCACACTGCTCAGCGCCATGCAAACAGCGCCCAGGGCCAGCATTTTGGTAGTCCACACAGTCTTTTTCCCGGAAGCCATTTTGCGGTAGGCCAGCAGGCCGCCCACCAGCAGCACCGCCACCAGGATCCAGGCCCAAACAGGGAATTCGGCAAAGTCGCCGAAAGCGCTTTCAAACCAGCTGGGTTGGACCTCCGCAGCGGCTTCCTCCTCGGCCGCCGCCCGGGTGATGAGATTGAGAATCATGGGAATTCCTCCTTTTTCTTTTGCATCTCCAAAAGAAAAACCCGCGTCTTGCGCGGGAAAGCAGGTGGCAGCCACCCTTGTGCCGGGGGATGAAAGGCGCTTGCCGTTTCCGCTTCCCTACGGTAGGATTACCTACACAGGTTCCAAGGGTCGGGCCCTTCGCCCTCTCAGCCACGTGCGGATGGAAATCCGTCGTATTGCCCCCCTAGCGGTAGATGCGATTTTCGTGTATTATTATAGCAAACCCTTTGCGCTTGTCAAGGAGGAAACGCCATGCCTTCCCACTTTTTTGCCTACCTGAACCGTATGAAGCACATTCGCCGCTGGGGGCTGATGCGCGCCACCCAGCCGGAAAACGATATGGAGCATGCCCTGCAGGTGGCCCTGCTGGCCCACGGGATCGCCCTGACGGCCCGGCGGGAATTTGGCCGGGAAGTGAACCCCGAGCACGTGCTAGCCCTTGCGGTGTATCACGACGCCCCGGAGGTGATGACCGGCGATCTGCCCACCCCTGTGAAATACTCCAGCCCGGAGCTGCGCAGGGCATATCAGCGCCTGGAGCAGGAAGCCGGGGAGCGCCTGCTCTCCCTGGCCCCGGCCGCCCTGCGGGAGGACTACCGCCCCTACCTGATCCAGCAGGATGACTACGCCCATCGCCTGGTGAAGGCCGCCGACCGCATTGCCGCGTACATCAAATGCGTGGAGGAACGGCAGGCAGGCAACCGGGAGTTTCTCTCCGCGGAGCAAAGCATACTGCAGAGCATCCAGGAGATCAACCTGCCAGAGGTGCAGGCATTCTTTCATCAATGCGTCCCGGCCTTTGCCCTGAGCCTGGACGAGCTGAGCGCCGGGGAGGTGGAACCATGAAGCTGGGCATGAGCTCCGCCGTTTTCTACGGCTATCTGGAAACGGAAGACGCTGCGGCAGCCTTGAAGGACTACGGCCTGGACGCCTGCGAGGTGTTCCTGGAAACGCCCAGCGAATATGGCGCGGCCTTCGGCCAGCTGGTTCGAGAGCGTTTGGGCGGCCTTCCCTGCGTATCCGTGCATCCCAAGGGCACACAGTTTGAGCCGGATATTTTCGGGCAGTCTGCCCGGCAGCACCGGGACGCCATGGAGATCTTCCGCCGGGTATGCGCGGCAGGACAAGCCCTGGGCGCTCGCTGGTACGTGTTCCATGGGGTCAGCGCCATTCGCGCCCACCGTCCGCCAGCCCAGCTGTACCGCCTGGCGGAGAACCTGGCAGAAATGGCCGCCGCGGCCAGGGACCACGGCATGGAGGTTCTGTGGGAAAACGTGAGCTGGTGCGCCATGCGGACCCCCGAGGACGTGGCGCAGGTGCGTTCCCTGCTGCCGGAGCAGGGCTTTGTGCTGGACCTGAAACAGGCGCGTCAGGTGGGCTGCGATCCCTTCGAGATGATCGACGCCATGGGCGACCGGCTGCGCCACCTGCACATGCTGGACTGGACCTCTTCCGGGGAACTGGTGCTTCCCGGGGAAGGCGTCATGGATTTTGCCCGGCTCTTCCGCCGCCTGCGGCAAACCGGCTACCAGGGCGCGGCCATTCTGGAACCCTACGCCATTCAGGGGCGCGACCGTCAACGGCTCCTGCGCAGCCTGGATTACCTGCGCAGGCAGATGCAGGAGGCGCAGGCATGAGCACGGCGCATCCCTTTCCCCCGGTGGTGGACGCGGAATGCCGGATCCTGGTGCTGGGGAGTTTCCCTTCGGTGAAGTCCCGGGAGGAGGGTTTCTTCTACGGCCACCCGCGGAACCGCTTCTGGCCGCTGATGGCGGCGCTGTTTCAGGAGCCGGAACCGCAATGCATCCCGGAAAAGCGCGCGCTGCTCCTGCGCCACCACATCGCCCTGTGGGACGTGATCGCCCAATGCGAGATCGCCGGCTCCGCGGACAGCAGCATCCGGAACGCCGTGCCCGTGGACATTGGACAAATCACCCAGGTATGCCGCTTGACCCGCGTATACTGCAACGGGGCGCTCTCCGGCCGGCTTTACGCCAGATATCTGCAACCCGGCGTGGGACTTGCCGCGCAAACGCTGCCCTCCACCAGCCCGGCCAACGCCGCCTGGACCTTTCCCAGGCTGTTGGCCGCCTGGGAACCCCTCCGCGAAAGCGTCCAGAACAGCCCCGCTCCACTTTCTCCCTTTCCTGGATGATTTTCCTCCCCCGCCCCCGTTTCTTTCAGTAGAAGGGGAAATTTTCACACAACAAGGAGGAATCCGTCATGAGAAAATGGATCAGTCTGGGTCTGCTGCTGTGTCTGTACGCCGGGTTCGCATGCCCCGCCCTGGGCGATGAATGGAACGGCTACCCCACGGGGCTTGTGCTGTGCGAAACCCTTTCCCTGCGGACGTCCCCGGACAGCGCCTCCACCGTGCTGACGACACTGGACTATGGCCAGCGGCTGACCATCATCAACACATCGGACCCATGGATGGAGGTGAGCTGCGCCCTTCTTGATCCGGAAACCGGCATGGTCACCGCAACTTATCGGGGCTGGGTACGCGGCGAATATGTGCTGGAGGAGCCCACGTTTTTCACCCCTGCCCAGGAGACGCCGGTTTTTGCCCTCCCCGCCACGGACGCCAAACGGGTGGCCCTGCTGGATGCGGCCAGCGGACCGTATCCCATCATTGCCGAATACGAGGGCTATCTGGCAATCAGCCTGCGGGGAGCCAGCGGCTTTGTGGAAAAGCCCGCCCCTTAACGCCCCCGGCTCCCCGGCGGCTCATGTCAGGGGACGCAGCACCCCCAGCAGCACGTACCGCGCCTGATCAAAATCATAGCTGCATGTGGAAAGGGTGATCACCCGGTCCTTAGGCGAAACCTCATACGGACTGACGAAATCGGAGCGTTTTCTGGCCCGGGCGATCCACGCGGCGAAGTCCTCCTCGCTGTCGAAGTCAAGCTGCCACGCATCGTCCCATACGCTGGCGTCGTAGCCTGCCACCAGCTCCACCTCATAGGCGCGCTCCGGCGTCAACAGCAGCAGGGTGGGGTGTTCGTCGAAATACGCCTGCTCCCCATAACGCACAATGCTGGCAAACATTGACCCATCCTTCATGTGATGGCCGTAGAGCACGCTGTGGGGGGATGTAAAATCCGCCGCGTTGCGGTAGTCCAGAAAGATGCACCCGGCCTTGTGGCTGGAGCCGTCAAACAGGCGGTGAAGGTACTCGTCGTTGTCCTCTCCCTGCACCACGGGATAGTGAATGGGCGTATCCTCGCAGTAGATCCACGCCACCAGGTCTTCATTGACATCCCGGAGCCCATCAAAGTCCACCACGGGCAGAGCGATCTCCGGCGTAGCTAGGGAGGCGGTAGAAACCGCCGGGAGCGTTACGGCGCTCGTTGCGGCGGCGGAAGGCGCAGGCGTCGCCCCTGGCGCGGAACCGGCCGTAGTCGCGGCGGGCTTCTCCCCGGCAGGCGCTTCCGTGGGAGCGGAAACGAACGCGGCGACGCCGGCATAGCTCCTGCGCGCAGAGAAATCCTCATAGAGCGTTGCCCCTGCGCCCCAGCAGCCATAGAGAAAAACCCCGCCGCACAGCATGATCAGCGCAAGGCGAAACCGTTTCTTTTTCATCGGCAGACTCTCCCGGGCATCCGCCTATTTCCGCCAGCCCGGCGCGGATGCCAAAAGGTCCCCGGCGTCATGGATTGAGCCGGGGACATTGTTTTATGCTGGAGGGATGGGTTGCTCCTCCGGAGCAGGCGTTGCAGGTTCCGGCGTTGCGGGCTCCGGCGTCGCGGGTTCCGGCGTTGCGGGCTCGAGCGTCGCAGGTTCGGGCGTCGCGGGCTCGAGCGTCGCGGGTTCCGGCGTTGCTGGCTCGGGCGTTGCGGGCTCCGGCGTTGCGGGCTCGGGTGTCGCGGGCTCGGGTGTCGCGGGCTCGGCGGTGATGTCCGATTCAGGCACGGGCACCGGCACGGCATCCGCCGTGACTCGAACCTTCCCGCCACACGCCTGCAGCAGCTCGGGAAGGATCACCAGCTTGCACTCGCCAGGGATGAACGTGACCCCGTCCTCATTTTCCTTGCCATTGGTGTTCACGATGTATTCCGTGCCGCCCATCTCCACCTTGATGGTTTCCGGCAGCATATAGCCCGGCTCCAGCGTCAGCTGCAAGGCGTTCCATTGCTTTTGCGGTTCTTTCTCTTCCAGATGCGTGAGCTTCAGGTTCCAATCCACCTCCCGAATCTGCGGGGTAGGCTCCGGCGTTGCGGTGGCCGCGGGTTCCGGTGCGGCGGTGACCGTGGGGTCCGGTACGGCGGTGGCATCGGGTTCCGGCTCGGCGGTAGCATTGGGTTCCGGTGCGGCGGTGGCCGTGGGGTCCGGCTCAGCGGTGGCATCGGGTTCCGGCTCAGCGGTGGCCGTGGGGTCCGGTACGGCGGTGGCATCGGGTTCCGGCTCGGCGGTGGCCGTGGCCTCCGGCTCGGCGGTGGCCGTAGGTTCCGGTTCGGCGGTGGCATCGGGTTCCGGTACGGGGGTGGTCGTGGGGTCCGGCTCGGCGGTAGCATTGGGTTCCGGTTCGGCGGTGGCATCGGGTTCCGGCTCAGCGGTGGCATTGGGTTCCGGTTCGGCGGTGGCCGTGGGTTCCGGCTCGGCGGTAGCATTGGGGCCCGGTGCGGCGGTGGCCGTGGGGTCCGGTTCGGCGGTGGCCGTAGGGTCCGGTACGGCGGTGGCATCGGGTTCCGGCTCAGCGGTGGGCGTCGATGTGACCTCCAGCAGGTCGGTGGCGGTGGCCATCGGGGCGGGCGCCATGCCCAGCATGCCATTGGGCGGCGCCGTGTTGGACGCATCAACCGGCACGGCATCGCCGGTGACCGACACGCTTGCGGCCAGGGTCAGGTCCACGGGCAGGGAAAGCAGTCCGGTGGCCGCGTCAAAGCTCACCCCCTGCGCCTGCTCCAGCGCAGCGGGATACACCGTATAAACCGCGCCGTCCACCTGCACAGAAAGCACGCTGGGCAGCGTATAGCCCGCCTCCGCGGTCAGGCGCAGCTGGTTGGTTCCCACCGGCTCTACGCAAAGATGCGGAGCCGCCGTCCACGCAGCCTGCGCCTGCAACCCTGCCTGCGGCGACTGCACGGTCAGGGAAAAGCTGCCCACTGTGCCGCTCCACACATATCTGCCCCAGGCGCCATGCACTGCTCCCGTGCTGACCATCAGCGCCAGGAGCGCGACGCACAGGCGTTTGCGGCCGGGCTTTCCGGTTCCCTTCATGGCCCCGCCCTCCTTAATCAATCTGCTCCGCATCCACGGAAACGCTTACATGCAGCTCCATGGGCTGGCTCTGGTCCATGCCGGCGTCCGCCTGAAAGGCGAGGGTGTGCGAATGCGTACTCGAGGTTCCCGCCTGGAATACGCCAGCATTGCGGAAAACATAGCTGCTGCCGCTAACAACGCCCGTTTCTCCATCCAGAAGCAGCGTCACCCCCTGGGGCAGCGGCTGGCTCAGCGTCACGGTCACGCCGTAGCTCACGGCCACCTGCGAAACGCTCCCTCCCCGGCTGTTGCTCACCTGAAATGTGTAGGTGTTCTGCCCATTGGGAACGATCGTCCCGTCGGTCCAGGGCGACACGGCGGAAGCGGAAACGGCGAACGCGGCCGTCCTTGCCCCGTCCCCGGCAGAGGTGCGGTACACATAACGGGCAAAGCTCGCGCCGGTGAACAGCAGCGTTCCCACCAGCAGATATCCCACATAGACGTGCGCGGGCAGAGCAAACCACTTCCGCCTTGCGCGTGCTCCTTGGCTTTTCCCTTTCATGGCTGCGTCTCCTCATCATCCGCGGGGGAATCGTTCCGCTTGCTCCGCAGGGCCGACAGCGCCATCAGCCCCAGCCCCGTCAAGGCGAAGGCGATCAGCCCCGACGGGGTTTTCATCCAGCGCGAAAGCAGGCCCAGGCCGGGGATCCGCGCCACCACCCGGCCCATGATCTGTGCCGCGGGCACGGCGCCGGCGTCCGGGGCGTTGTTGGCGTCGCCCTGGGTGACGAACCCCTCCGCCGTTTCCCCGACGATGCGGTGCGTCACCAGGCTTGCGCCGTTGCGGAAGGTGATCACATCGCCCACGGCGTAATCCGCCTGCGCCCGGGTGACGATGAGATCGTTCACCTGGAGCGCCGGCTCCATGCTTCCGGACAGGATCACCGCCGTGAAAAAACCGCCGGGCCCCGGCCGCGTTTCTCCGGTGATCCGCTCCTGAAGGATCACGTACAGGTTGCAGGCCAGAAGTGCCGCCCACACTCCCAGGCACAGCAGCAGCAGCGCCCTGCCCAGCCGACGCGCAAGCCTCATGGGGCATCCTCCGCAGGCTTGCGCCTGCTCTCCCACAGCAGCAGCGCCAGCGCCAGCCCGCTAACGCCCATGAGCGTCAAGTAGGCTCCCATGCCGCCGCTGTCCCCGGTCTTGGGCACGTCGGGAACCAGGGGACTCTCCGAGCCCTCCTCTTCCACAATGATGTACAGCCCCGCGGTCACCTGCGCGGCCTCCGCAAAGGCCGCCTGATTGCCCAGGGCGGTATCCACCTGGTCCCGGCTGTCGCTGTCATAATAGCGCCACAGCCAGCTCAGGTCAAAATCCTGCAGCTGCCCCTTCTCCACCACGCCCGTAACCGCCCGCACCACCTGCTCCGGCTCCACGCCCTGGGGCAGGGAATAGCTGGCGGTATCCACAAACCCGCTGCCGGACAGGGTGGGCGTCACGGGCAGGTCCTGATTCTCCCGGATGCGGTACATAACGGCCACATAGGTAAGGGGGTGGTCCGCGTGGTTCTCCAGGCGAACGATGCGAACGGTCTCCGTGCCCGGAGCCACCACCTTCGCCCCCTGGGTCCCGCTGACATGCTGATACTCGCTGTCAAACAGGTTCAGCTCCGCCACGCCGTTGGGCAGTATGCCGGTGGCGCTGTCCCAGGTCAGTTTTCCCGTGGTGTAGGTAAGGGTATGGCTGGGGCTTTCGCTCCGGCCGGAATAGGTCACACTCACCGCCAGGGGCAGAAGCAGCGCTTCCAGAAAAAACAGGATCATCACCCCGGGCAACAGCCACTGGGAAAAGGAACGCCGGTTTGCCATCATGGACCCCTCCCGGACGGTATCATAAAACCAAAAGCCCGAAAAACGCTGCCGCCAGAAAGCGTCCAGTCAGCCACATGGCCGGCACGCTTTCTGGCGCAACGTCATGCTCCTTAGTCGATCTGCGTCACCGTGGTGGTAACCGTGATTTCAACCTTGGGAGCATTGCCAGCTGCTGCAAGATCGCCCAACTTGGTATCCAGCTCATCGCTTTGATTGGCGGCTTTACCTGTGCTTTTTTCGAAAGGCCATTCCCAGCTGTAGGTGATATTCTTGCCAACTTCGCTCAAATCAGTGTTTGCTGCGCATTCCATGTTTGTAGCTTTCTGAATCGCTTCCTTGATGGCTGTTTCAAAGCTGCCCTCGCCACCAGCATTCGCAGCAGAATAGTCGAGGCCGTTGATCTTCGTACTTCCAATGGTAAAAATCAGCGGGCAGTAGAATTCGCCGCCATCAGCCACATTCCAGCCGCTAAGGTTGACGTCAGCAATGGTCTGAACCTTCACCGCCACCTCAGGCTTGCCGGTGATCTTCACGCCGCCGAAAGTACCTTTGGTGCCCGGCGCCACGACCTTGTCCCCATTGCTGCTGATGACGGTATTGCCTTGTATATCTGCATCCATATCGTCCTTGCCGTATTCCGTCTTGAAGCCGTCTCCCGTAATCTCGACCACAACGCCCCACTTGGCCACCCGGGCGTTATCCTCGCCTTGGCCCTGGGAAACGTATTTGGCAAACGTCCCGCCCACAAAGCAGGACGTGATGAGCGTGAGCACCAGCAGCAGGCCGCCCACCTTCATGAGTCTGTTCGCTTTCATGTTTTAATTCACCCTCCTCATGTCGATTGGGAGCATCTCCTCGCCCGCCTGCCGGCAAGCAGGACGTCCCCCTTGAAGGGGCTTGCGCCCCGATCTATATCCCTGCGCAATGGAACGTGTGGCCGTGTCTCCTGCGCATTGATACCTCTATCACGCCATTTACAGCTCTCTGGGTTCCCCGGGCTGCTCTCCCGCCAGCGTCCGCAGGCGCTCCAACTCTTCCTCCAGGTCCTGGTTGCGCTGCCGCGCTGCCCTGGCGTAGCGCTGCCGGCGGCAGATGTCATACAGGACGAAGCTCAGCAGCGGCACCCCGATGAACACCAGCATGCCCAGAGGCTTTTGCAGGAACATGGCGAAATCCCCCAGCTTGGGGATTCTTCCCCGGTAGACGCCCACCAGCTGATCCTGGCTCACCGCCTCGGTGTCCTCGGCGTTGTTGGCGTCGCCCTTGGTGGTGAAGCTCAGCTTGCCGTCCTCGCCGGTGCTGATGCCCATAATCCGGTGGGTGATGGTGACGCCCCCCTGCATGTAGGCGATGATGTCGCCCACCTCCAGGGTATCGGGGTCAACCGCCCCCACAAAGACCAAGTCCCCCGTCTCGATGTGGCCCTCCTGCATGCCGCTCATGGAGCCGGAGAGCACCACCAGCGGCGTGATCCCCAGGATGGAGGGCGGTCTCTCCGGCAACAGCGTGCCCTGCACAATGATGACCACATTGCACGCCAGCAGGAGTCCCAGCGCCACAATCAGCACCACGCTGACCGCTGTCAGGATGCGCCTGCGTATGCGGGCTGACCGGCTGTATTTCTGCGTCCTTCTCATGCAGCATTCGACTCCTCTGGCGAAAGTTTGTTTCACGGTTTTTGCTGGGAGCTGCGCCGCGCTCTCCACGCCCCTGAGCTCAAGCTCGCCGTCCGGGCGGAACGGCGCGCAGCCTGGGCCCTGCTTTCATGAAGACTTGTGTTTTGATGGCGTACTCACTATAGCAAGACTCCTATGAAATGAAAACCATTTGTGCAGAAATGGTATTTCCCTGTGCAGAATTTGCTATGGGCGCATACAGCGAAAAGGTTTTCTCCCCCGCCAGCGGGCGAAGCGCCGCGCTCTGCCGCCCTTCCCCGCCGTCTGATGCGGGAGCCAGCTGGAAGCGCTTGTGCAAAAAAGGTATTTCCTTGCGTAAAATTGGCGCATGCTGCCTACAGGAAAAATGCTTTGCTCCTTAGAAATAAGTAGTGAAGGATTTTATCGCACCTGCGTCCACCCCAGCGGGAGCTGCCTGCGCTTTGGAGCTTTTCACTGAGCGGTGCCGCGCGCTGCACTACATAAAGATATGACCGCGCCCTGTGCGCAAGCGTTCTCCGCTTGTGCGTCTCTTTCGCTGGAGGAAGAAGGAGGAATTTCATCTTTGAACCTAAGCATTGCCATTTGCGATGACGATGCGCGGCAGGCTGCCAAAGCCAGCGCCATGCTGCGGACCTATCTTCACAGCCGTCCCATGCTGCAGGGTGAAGTGACCACCTTCAGCGACGGGGAATCCCTGTTATCGGCGGCCGAAGCGCGCCACGGCTTCGACCTGTATCTGCTGGATATCGTGATGCCGGGCCTGAACGGCATTGAAATTGGCCGAAGGCTGCGGGAGCTGGCAAGGCGCGGCCACCAGGGACGCATCATCTTTCTCACCTGCGCCAACGACTATGCCGCCGACAGCTACAGCGTGCAGGCGTTTTTTTTACCTGCTCAAGCCGGTGGAGGAGCGGCGACTGTTTGAGGTGCTGGACGCTGCCGTGGAGCAGCTTCGCCAGCAGGAGAGCCGCTCCATTGCCGTGGCCACCGTCAACGGCACCTACCGCGTGCAGCTGGGCGATATCCAATATGTGGAGCGGGTGGGTCGGATCATGCGCTACTACTGCACGAATTTTTCCCTGGATTCCCTGACCCTGCGGACCTCCTTCAAGGACGCCGTGGCTTCGCTGCTGCACGATCCGCGGTTTTATCTGTGCGGGGCCAGCTTTGCCGTAAACCTCCAGCACGTGATCGGCGTCTCCGGCCACGACGTGCTGCTGGACAGCGGCGCGTCGCTGACGCTGCCCCGAACCGTGACCGCAGGGTTCAAAATTGCCTGGGGGAGGTTCTTCCTGGACGACGTCATGGCATAAAAAAGGCGGCAGACGCATGCGCGCTGCCCAATTCACCGCTAGGGAGGATGCTCTATGCTGAATGCAGACCAGTTGCCCTTTTACATCGCCAGGATCCTGATCCTTTTGCTGGGTACGCTGGGAATGATGAGCACCACCCTGGAATTTCAATGCAGCCTGAAAAAGCTGCTGCTGATCACGGCGCTGTTTGTCGTGTATGTGACTCTCTCCACCTATGCGCTTCTGCGCCTATTCAGTTACTTATTTTTTGCGCGCATTTTTCTGCTTTCCATCTCTGTTCCGGCGCTGATCATCACCCACAAGCTCTCCAAGGGCCCGCTGACCAAAACGCTTTTCGTCCACGCCACGCAGATTTTGGCGTCGCTGTATCTCCTGTTCACCCTAACGCTTCTATGGCCCCTGCTGTCCCTGTCAACCATGGAATACCTGGTGCTGAACGTGCTGTGCTACGCCCTGGTGATTCTGCTGGAGTGCCGCTTTATCCGGCAGCGGTTCCTGACCTTTTCCCACACCATCACCAAGGGCTGGGGCATACTCTCCCTGGTGCCTTGCGCGCTGATCATACTGAGCGTAACGCTTTCGCTGTATCCCCAGCACTACACCAGCAGCCCCTCCACGGTTGTGCTGGTCTATATGCTGGGCGCGGTTATCATCATTTTCTACTTCTCCATTTTCCAGTATCCTCGCCTGCAATACAGCTTCAACGTGCAGACCCACAATCAGGAGATCCTTGCCCTGCAGGTGCAGCAGCTGAAGGAAAACATCACCCAGCACCAGCTGAGCGCCCAGCAGCTGCGCATCGAAAAGCACGACCTGCGCCATATGCTCTCCACCATTTCCCTGCTGGTGGAAAAGGGCGACCGCTCCGCCGTGCTGGATTATCTGCATAGCCAGATGCCCCCGGCGCAGCCCCAACCCTTCCAGCGCTATTGCAACGACTCCATTCTCGACGCCACCCTGTCGCTGTATTTCCACCAGGCGGAAACGGCCCACATTCGCCTGGAGCGGCATTTTTCCATCCCCGATACCCTTCCCGTGGATTCCGCCGAGCTGTCCATCGTGTTTGCCAACGCCATTGAAAACGCCATCAACGCTTGCCGCAAGCTGCCGGAAAAGCAGCGGTACATCTCCGTCAAGTGCATTCACGAGCCCCAGCTCATGCTTTCCATCTCCAACCCCTACGCTGGAAATATCGCCTTTAGCCGGGACGGTCTGCCCCAGGCGGAGGCCAGCGGACACGGCTTTGGCGCCCGTTCCATCCAGGCCTTCTGCAAAAGGAACGGCGCATCCTACCGCTTTGAGGCCCAGAACGGCGTATTTACGCTGACGATCGTGCTTTGAGCCTTTCCATAAAAAACACGCCGCCGGGGACAGATTTCCATGTTCCCGGCGGCGTCAGCGTGTCGAAGAAGTGGGTGAACCCACTTCTTCGAGGAAGCAACTTCGGCCAACCAGAGGTCGTCCGAAGTTGTAAGGAATTGATTTTGCAGGCAAAATCAACGACCCGCGAAGCCGGCAAAGCCGGCTTACACGAATGATAGTCGAAGGGGCTGCGGCCCCTCCGACGCCTCTAGGGAGTTTTTTGACAGCCTGACGCCGCCGGGAACAATTTTCCATGTTCCCGGCGGCGTCAGACTGCTGAAGAAGGCATGTTTTTTCACACCAGCATGTAAAAATGAAACTTTCCACTTCCTAACCTGCAAAAGTTTCATCACGTATGGGGCCGAAGGTTTCCAAAGGGCGATCGGAAAGCCCTTTGGTCGCGCCCGCAGGCGCGAAATCCCCAGCGTTTGCAAGAATACATTATATAACTTGCAAAAAAGATACGGTAGCATACTTTGTCAACGCTCTGACGCCGCAGGGAACAGCCTTCCTTGTTCCCGGCGGCGTTGCATATTTTCCCCCTCCGTCACCGGTCAAAAATGCCGCCCTCCAGGGCGCTGCGCGCCGCCAGAATGTACTTGGCCGTATCCAGCGGATGAACGCTTTTGCGCGGGCAGCGCTTGCTTTCGTCAAAGGGGCAGGGGCGATAGCCCGACAGCTCCATGCTCACCGCGCCGCCGCCGCTGGTCATGGCCGCCAGCCGCTGGGAAAAATCCATGCAGCCGCTCAAGGGCGCGCGAGCGGTCACGTCGCACAGCCCCTGGCGCAGCCGGGAATCCTCCATTTCTCCGCCCATAGCCGCCACCTCGCTGATCAACCGGCCCAGATAACCTTCCGGCGCGGTGATCCGCAGGCGCATCATGGGCTCCAGCAGCACCGAACCGCCCCGGCGCAGCCCGTCCATGAAGGCGATGGGCGTGCATACGATGAAATCCAGCGGATGGGTGTGCACCAGATGATGTTCCCCGCCGATGAGCGTGATCTTCACATCGTCCACCTGCCAGCCCAGCATGCCCTGCCGGGTGGCCAGCGGAATGGCTTGCTCCACCTGATGCTGGTATCGCTCCATGATATCCCGCACCGGGGTGACGCTCTCAAACTGCACGCCGCTTCCCCGGGGCAGCGGCGTAATGAGGAACTTCAGCACCGCCCAGCAGGGCTTGGGCATGGTGTAAGCATAGAACCCCACGGCCTCCTGGGCAATGGTCTCCCGATAAACCACCGTGGGCTTGTCAAATGTCACCGACAGCCCGAAGCGGGTTGCCAGCAGTTCCTGGAGCACCTCCAGCTGAATCAGCCCCATCACGCGGATGTGCTCCGCCCCCTCCAGCTCCTCATGGGTGAAGTGGCCGTCCTCCACGCTGAGCTGTTCCAACGCCGCCCGCAGCGCCACCTTTTGCGCGGGATCGCAGCATACCTTGACCATCATCAAAGGGTCGCACAGCTCGCCCCGTGGCAACCGCCGGGGCAGCAGCGCCGCGTCCCCCAGCACATCTCCGGCACGGACGCTGTTCAGCCCATAGATCACCCCGATCTCGCCTGCCCGCAATTCCCCCGCATCCCGGGGCCGCCCCTCCACCGTCAGGGCACGAATCTGCGTCACCTTGCTTTCCCCAATCATGTCCCGGTTGCGCAGCCGGCCGGAAAACAGCCGCGTCAGCGCCGCCCGACCCATGGTTTTGTCCATTTCCACGCCGAACACCACTCCGCACAGGAGGCCTTCCACGTCTCCCTCCGGGGGCGGCAGCAAATCCACCACCGCATCCAGCAGCGCTTCGATCCCCGTATCCTTCAGGGCGGAACCCCACAGGGCGGGCACCAGCTCGCCCGCCCGGGTCATGGCCGCCGCCGCGGAAATCAACCGCTCCCGCGGCCAAATCACGCCGTTCAGGTAATCCTCCAGGGCATCCTCCTGCCGCTCGGCCAGCCGCTCCATCAGCGCCTCCGGCGCGCAGGCCGCGACGCCGGAATGCAGGCGCTCCCTGGCCTGACGCAGCACCCGATCCACATCCGCGCCTTCCCGATCCGTCTTGTTCAGGAAGAGCAACACCGGCAGGCGCAGCCTGCGCAGTGTCTCAAAAAGCCGCTCCGTTTGCGGAAGCACGCCGTCCACCGCGCTGATGAGCAGCACCGCGCCGTCCAGCGCCCACAGGGAACGCTCCACCTCCGCGGAAAAGTCCGTATGACCGGGCGTATCGATCAGGTTGATCTCCGTATCCCGCCAGCGCATGGGCACGCAGGCCGCATGGACGGAGATGCCCCGCCGGCGCTCCACCTCCAGCCGGTCGGTATGGGCGGTGCCATCGTCCACGCTGCCCGCGGCGCGAATGGCCCCACAGTGGCGCAGCAGCTGCTCGGTAAGTGTGGTTTTGCCCGTATCCACATGGGCCAGCACAGCGACGTTGCGAATCATGCGTACCTCCATAGCCAAGCGGGGAGGCAGCCCCGTGTCAGGGCCCCTCCCCGCGTTCCCCGCCCCGCAGGCAGGGGAAAAGCTGTTGCTTTGTACTCGTCCCGCCGGTCAGGAAGCGCTGGTCTGCGCTTCCTCCTTGTCCTCAGCCCGGCGGCGGCTCTTGCGCTTTTTCTCGGCGGGGAACAGCTTGGGCTTGTCCTTGCCTTCCACCGCGTCCACGTCCACCAAACACCTGCCCACATCCTCCCGGGAGGGCAGCTCAAACATGGTGTCCAACATAATGTTCTCGATAATGGCCCGCAGTCCCCGGGCGCCGCACTTGCGGGCGATGGCCTGCTTGGCGATGTCCCGCAGGGCCTCCGGGGCAAACTCCAGCTCGATGCCGTCCATCTCCAGCAGCTTCTGGTACTGGCGGCACAGGGCGTTTTTGGGCTCGGTAAGGATCTGCACCAGGGCTTCCTCGTCCAGCTGATCCAGGGTCACCACAATGGGCAGACGCCCCACAAACTCGGGAATCAGGCCGAACTTCGTCAGGTCTTCCGGGCGGATGTCCTTGAGCACCTGGCCAATATTGCGGTTATCCTTGCTCTGCAGCTCCGCGCCGAAGCCCAACATCTTCTTGCCCACCCGGCTTTCAATGATGGGCGCGATGCCGTCGAAGGCGCCGCCGCAAATGAACAGGATGTTGGTGGTATCAATCTGGATGAACTCCTGGTGGGGATGCTTGCGCCCGCCCTGGGGCGGCACGCTGGCCACGGTGCCCTCCAGAATTTTCAGCAGCGCCTGCTGCACGCCTTCGCCGCTCACATCCCGGGTGATGGAGGGATTCTCGCTCTTGCGGGCGATCTTGTCGATCTCGTCGATGTAGATGATCCCCCGCTGGGCCAGCTCAATGTCGTAATCGGCGTTCTGGATCAGCCGCAGCAGGATGTTCTCCACGTCCTCGCCCACATAGCCCGCCTCGGTCAGGCTGGTGGCGTCGGCAATGGCAAAGGGCACGTTGAGTATCTTGGCCAGGGTCTGCGCCAGGAAGGTTTTGCCGCAGCCCGTGGGGCCCACCATCAGGATATTGGACTTCTGCAGCTCCACGTCCTGGCCGTTGGCCGGGGTGTTGATGCGCTTGTAGTGGTTGTACACCGCCACGCACAGGGCGCGCTTGGCCGCCTCCTGCCCCACCACGTACTCATCCAGCACCGCTTTCATTTCCGTGGGCTTGGGGAGCTTCTTGGGGTTATTCTCCTCGGGGGCGACAATCATGTCGTCGGAGATGATCTCCTGGCACAGCAGAATGCACTCGTTGCAGATGTACACATTGGGACCTGCCACCAACCGGCGCACCTGGTCCTGGGTTTTGCCGCAGAAGCTGCACCGGTGCAGCGTGGGAGGGGTACGGGGCGGAAATTCGTCCTTGGGCATTGCGTTACCTCACTGTTTCCTGATTGGTCTTGGAGCGGGGCTGATAGATCTCGTCGATGATGTGATAGTCCAGTGCCTCCTGGGCGCTCATGAAGTAGTCGCGCTCCACGTCCTGCTTCACCTTTTCCAAGGGCTGACCGGTCATCTCCGCCATCATGCGGGTCATCTTTTCCTTGGTCTTCATCAGCCATTCGGCACGGATGGCCACATCGGTAGCCTGGCCCTGGGCGCCGCCCAAGGGCTGGTGGATCATCACTTCGCTGTTGGGCAGCGCCAGACGCTTGCCCTTCTCCCCCGCCATGAGCAGGAAAGCGCCCATGGAGGCGGCCATGCCAATGCACACCGTGCGCACCGCGGGCTTGATGTACTGCATGGTATCAAAAATCGCCATGCCTGCGGTGATGGACCCGCCGGGGCTGTTGATGTACAGGGAAATCTCCGCGTCGGGATTTTCCATTTCCAGAAACAGCAGCTGCGCCACCACCAGGTTGGCCAGATTGTCGTCAATCTCGCCGCCCAGGAAAACGATTCTGTCCTTGAGCAGCCGGGAATAGATATCGAAGGAGCGCTCTCCCCGGTTCGTCTGCTCAATCACCATAGGAACCAACGTCATGCCTCATGCCTCCTTTGATGCCCGCGCAAAACGCGGGCGGTGCTTTCCTCCGCCCAGGGCGGAGCGCTTTGGAAAAAGCAAGGATGCGCCGCTTATCTATCCTATGCCCCGGGCACGGATTTCATGCTCGCTGGGGAAGGGAAAAATGCTGCGCACCCTTGCCTGTTTCATGGTTTCCCAATACCGGTCAAATTACTCGGCGTCGGCAGGCTTTTCTTCAGCCGCCTCTTCCTTTTTCTCCTCCACCGTGCAATCCTGCTTCATCAGGTCGATGACCTTCTGGATGGCGGCAGTGTCGCGCAGGTAGCCGCGCTGCTCATCGGTGAGGGTCTTTTCGAAATCCTCCACGGACTGACCCATGCGCTCCGCCTGTTCGGCGATTTGCTTGGCCACTTCCTCCTCGGTGGGCTCGATGCCTTCGGCTTTGCGGATGGCATCCAGGGTCAGCTCCACCTTCACCCGGTGCTCCGCCTCGCCCTTGTACATGTCCGCCAGCTGCTCGATGGTCTGGCCGGTGTACTTCAGGTAATCTTCCAGCTTCAGGCCCTGATACGCCATGCGCATCTGCATTTCCCGCAGCAGGTAGTTGGTCTGCTCATTGATCATGGCCTGGGGAATCTCCATGGAGGCGTTCTCCACGGCCTTGTCCACCAGCGCGTTCTCCACGGCGATGCTGTTGTTCTTCTCCGCCCGCTCGGTCAGCTCCTTGAGGATGTTGGCCTTGTACTCCGCAAAGGTGCTGAACTCGCTGGCGTCAGCGGCGAAGTCGTCGTCCAGCTTGGGCAGCTCGGTGCGGGTGGCGCTGAGCACCTTCACATGGAACACCGCGTCCTTGCCCGCCAGCTCCTGGCTGTGATACTGCTCGGGGAAGGTCACGTTCAGGTCCTTTTCCTCGCCGATGTTCATGCCCACCATCTGCTCCTCAAAGCCGGGAATGAACTGGCCGGAACCCAGGGTCAGGGTCTGGTTCTCGGCGGTGCCGCCTTCAAAGGCCACGCCATCCACCGTGCCCATGTAGTTGAGCTTCACGGTGTCGCCGTTTTCCAGGGCGCCCTCCACGTCAATCTGACGGGCGACCTTCTTGCGGTCCTGCTCGATGCGGGCGTCAACATCCGCGTCGGTGACGGTCTGCTTGGTCACGGCCACGGTCAGTCCCTTGTAGTCGCCCAGGGTCACATCAGGGCGCACAAACACCTCGCAGCTGAACACGAGATCCTTGCCCTCGCCGATTTCCTGCACGTCCACCTGGGGCTGATCCACGGTTTGCAGGTCATACTCCTTCACCGCCTCATCGTAGAGGTCCGGAAAGATCATCTGGAAGGCGTCGTCATAAAACACGCCTTCGCCATACATGGTTTCAATCAGCTTCCGGGGCGCCTTGCCGCGGCGGAAACCCGGCACGTTGATCTTGCCGCGATTTTTCAAATAAGCCTTCTGCATAGCAGCTTCGAACTGCTCGGCAGGCACGGTGAAGCTCAGCTTCGCCTTGTTGCTGGAAACCTTTTCATAGGTAGCACTCATGGATGTCCCTCCGCATTCTTTAGGGCAGTCGCGCCCCTCATGGTTCTGCCCTTGCAGAACGCACTACCCGGCATTGTAGCATATTTTCCCGCTTCGCGCAAGAGAAAGCCCTTGGTTTCCCGGAAAAAAATGCCTTTCACTCACTCTGGGTGGCCAGGGCGTAAGCGGGGATGAAGCCCCGCACGGGCGTGCCGTTCACCGTGGTTTCCACATACGCCCAGGCGTTGCTGTTGAAATAGGTGGTCAGGTAGGTGACGGCGGTTCCGGCGCTCAGGCTGGCAATGGGCTCATAGCACCGGGCCGGATCGTCGGTAAGCTGGCAGTTCTGGATCACCTGGGCGGTGCTGTACTCAAAGGTCAGGTAAGTATTCAAAGGCACGCCGCCCTTGATGTCTCCGCTGGAAGCGTAACCCACCCGCACGCTGCCGTTGTTGGTTTCATACATCAGCAGCAGCCAGCCGCTCTCCCAGCCCGCGGCCAGCACGTTGCCATTGGTGCTCACCAGCGCCTTGCCGTTGGCTCCCCGCCAGTACTGGTAGCCGGGACCCGAGTACACCGGCAGCTTTTGCCCGGCGGCCAGCTCCACATAGGTGAATCCCTGCAGGGAATCAAAGCCCGTGGAGAACGTATCCCACACCGAGCGCCCGTCCGGGTTGGTGGTGCCCAGATCCCGCATCTGCTGGCGCACCTCCTTTACCAGGTGCTCGTTGGCCCATTCCACGCTGTTGAGCTGGCTATAGCAGGCGCGCTGGTTGTCCGGGTCCGCGTTGGGGGTATACCAGGGCATGCAGCGGAAATAGTAATCGTACTTTTCCCCAGGGATAAAGTTATACCCATGGCGGGCGAAAATCTCATTGAGCACATAGCCCAGGGATTCATAGTCCCACTCCCACAGCTCCGCCTCGGTAAGCAGGCGGGTATCGCTGTCCCGAATCAGGTAGGATTGCTCCGCCAGGCCCATGGCCGGGAGCGTCAAACACAGCAGCAGGCAGCAAAACCAACGCAGCATCCGCTTCATTCTGTTTTCTCTCCTTTTGCGCACCGATTTGCACTCTGTCAGAAATGCCTCTGGCGCAGCCCGCGTCCGGCCGCGTCAGTCCTCCATGCCCATCATCCGATGGAGCACCTCCTGGTAGGCCTGCTCCACATTGCCCAGATCCCGCCGGAAACGGTCGATGTCCAGGGGTTCGTGGGTGGCTGAATCCCAGAAGCGGCTGGTGTCCGGGGTAATCTCGTCCGCCACCAGCAGGCGGCCATGATAGCGCCCGAATTCCAGCTTGAAGTCGATCAATTCAATGTGGATCTCCCGCATGTAGTTGGCCAGGATGCTGTTCACCTGCTGGGCAATGCGGCTGATTTCATCCAGCTCCTCCCGGGTAGCCAGACCCATGGCCAGAATATGCGTGAAATTCACCAGGGGATTGTCCAGCTCATCATTCTTGTAAACAAACTCCAGCACCGTCACAGGCAGGCGGGTACCCACCGGGAGATCGATGCGCCGGGCCAGGGAACCGGCCACAATGTTCCGCACCTTGATCTGCAGCGGGATCATCTCCACCCGTTTGACCAGGGATTGCCGGGCGTCCAGCTGCTCCAGAAAGTGGTTTTCCACCCCCTGCGCCGCCAGCAGCTGGAAAATATGCTTGGAAATGGCGTTGTTGATTTCTCCCTTGCCCAGAATGCGCCCGCGTTTCAGCCCATGGAATGCCATGGCCTCATCCTTAAAATAGACGATGGCTTTGTCCGGATCCTCGGTGGCATAAACCCGCTTTCCTTTGCCTTCCGTGAGCAGCTCCCCCGGCACCAGCATGCGCGTCTCTCCCCTTACCTAAGAATTACCGTACATTGTAGCAGAAAAGCCTCCGCCGCTCAAGGGGAAAATGCGAATCCTGGCACTTTTTGTCAAAACTGACGCAAAGGCGCATCTTTCGCATACAGCAGCGTCAGCGCTCCCGCGGCAAAGGACAGCTCCGCCTCCGCCGCCGTCCACTCGTTGCTCACACCCAGGGGAAAGCGGCTGGTCAGCGTCGCATCCGTCAAAGGGTACTCCACCCCGTACAAGCATACGCCTTCCACCTGCGGAGTATACGCCAGCAGCGAAAGCTTCCAGCCCGGCCGCCTGGGCAGAACGTACCGCCCAGGCAGGAGCACCCGCGCCTGATTGCAGCCCCCCAGCAGCACCGCCTCCTCTCCCCGCAGGGCCGCGTCGTAAAGCAGCTGCAGGTTGGACAATGTGTGGTCCAGCCGTCCGCCAATGCCGCCCGCCAGCACAAAGGAGCGATATCCCCGGCGGCGGCCTTCCTCCATGCAGCGGCCGGTATCCGTATCGTCCTTATGCGTGGGCAGGGTGAGCACCGGGCAATCCCCCACCCGATCCCGGGGCATGGAGTCAAAGTCGCCGATGACGCCGTCCGGCGCCAGGCCGCAGGCCATTGCCCGCTCGTATCCCCCATCGGCGCACAGGAGCAGATCCCCCGGCTCCCTGCGCACCGTCTCCGGCGCCTCGCCCTGGTACAGCGGCTGAATGATGATGCACCGCGGCATAGCCCATCCCTCCCAATGAAAAACATATGGAAAAGGAGGCAAGCGCCGGCTTGCCTCCCCATGATTGTTTGCCTTACTCCTGCGCGGGAGCGTCCTCCGCGGGAGCGTCCTGGGCAGGCATGTCGTCGCCCGCCACAATTTCGAACTCCGCGTCGCCGGGGATCTCGGTCTCGTAATTGAAGGCCTCGTCCTCCAGCACCTGACGGATGCTCAGGCTGATGCGCTTCTTCTCGGGATCCACGCCCAGCACCTTCACCCGGACGATCTGCCCCACCTGCACGGCGTCTTCCACCTTGGCAACGCGGGTCAGCGCGCACTGGGAGATATGCACCAGGCCGTCCAGGCCGGGCTCCAGCTCCACAAAGGCGCCAAAGTCGGTGATGCGGACCACTTTGCCCTCCACCACGGAGCCCTCGGGATACTTCTCGGTGGCGTTATCCCAGGGGCGGGGCTGCAGCTGCTTGTAGCCCAGCTGGATGCGCTCGCGCTCCCGGTCCAGGCCCAGCACTTTCACGTCGATTTCCTGGTTGGGCTGCACCACCTCGCTGGGATGCTTCACGCGGCCCCAGCTCAGGTCGGTGATGTGCACCAGGCCATCCACGCCGCCCACATCCACAAAGGCGCCGAAGTCGGTCAGCCGACGGACGATACCATGGATGATCTCGCCCTCCTGGAGCTTGTCCCAGGCTTCCTTCTTCTTGGCGGCGGCTTCCTCCGCCATGACCGCCTTGCGGCTGGCCACGATGCGCTTCTTCTGCTTATCGACCTCAATGATCTTCAGCTTGAGATCCTTGCCAACGAAATCGGCAATCTTCTCCACATAGCGCTGGGACAGCTGGGACGCAGGCACAAACGCGCGCACGCCTTCCACATCAGCGATCAGACCGCCCTTCACGGCCTCCTTGCCAACGCCGTCGACATACTCGCCCGCTTCGTACTTGGCCATCAGCGCATCCCAAGCCTTGCGGTTGACGATGTTGCGCTGGGACAGCACCACATTGCCCTCGCCGTCGTTGACCTTGACGACCTCCACCTCAAGCTCGTCGCCCAGCTTCACATCTTCCTGGGTGAGCTCGGTGCGCTTGATGATCCCATCGGACTTGTAGCCGATGTTCACACAAACCTCGTCGTCGGTAACCTGCACCACGGTGCCGGTCACCGTTTGGCCCGGGCGGATTCTGACCAGGGTGGCGTCGACTTCAGCCATAAAGCTGTTCTGAGCGTCCTCCTGGTTGGTGAGAACCTGTTGTTCCTTGTCGATCATGCGTGTGACAACCTCCTTAAGTGACCCATCCGGCGTGGACGCGCCAGCGGTTATTCCTACCAATTCGGAATTTATATTTGCAAAGCCTGGCGGAATTTCCGCCGCGCGCTCTACCAAAATGGTTCTTTCGCACAGCCGTTTGCAGGTGTCGTACAGCTTGCGCGTATTGGCGCTGTGCCGGCCGCCCACGACGATCATTGCGTCGGCCCGCCGCGCCAGATCCTCCGCCTCCTGCTGCCGCGTCTGCGTGGCGGAGCAGATGGTGTAATGGAGCTTCGCCCCCGGGATGCGCTCCAGCAGGAGCTTTGTCATGCTCGTCCACCGGGCGGGCGGGAAGGTGGTCTGCGCCACCACCAGCGCCTGGGACAAGGAAGGGAGCGCGTCCAGCTCCTCCTCCCGGGAAAGCACATAGACCGGCCCGCGGGCCCAGCCCGCCGTGCCCTGCACCTCAGGGTGCGCCTTTTCTCCCAGCAGAATCACCGGGCAGTCCGGCCCGGACTCCGCCTCCACCACCCGGTGCAGCTTGTCCACAAAGGGGCAGGTCAAATCCATCACCTGCGCCCCGGCCGCACCGAGCTCCTGCAGCACCTGCGGCGCGACGCCATGGCTGCGAATGAGCACCTGCCGTCCGCCCGCCTGGGCCGCATCGTCAATGGGCGCTACGCCGCGCTGGCGCAGCATGTCCACCACTTCGGGGTTATGGATCAGCTCCCCCAGGGTACAGGAGGGCGTACCCTCCTCCGCCACGCGGAGCGCCGCCTCCACCGCCCGGCGCACGCCCATGCAAAAACCGGCGTGGGCAGCGATCTCATAGGGCATGGCAAGCATCCTTTCGCAAAATGCTCTGATTAGAGTTTTTTCGTCATAGCGCCGCTATTTCCTGCAAGGATGGAAAACTTTTTTTCATTTTTTGTTTGCCGCTTTCTGGGCCATGGCGGCGTAAGCGCCGGTGATGCGCGCCAGCAGCTGATCGCAGGCGGCCTTGTCGACCCCCTGGGCGATCAGGTCGTCCATGGGAATGTCCGGGCCCACATACATGTTCACCAGGCGGAAAAGGCGAAACTTCTTGTCCAGGTATACCGGCACCAGCGGCACCTTGCACCGCAGCGCCATCAGCGCCGTGCCGCCCTCCAGCTGATCCATCAGCCCCGTGTGCCGACGGGTTCCCTCAGGAAAAACCAGCAGAATGCGCCCCTGCCGCAGCACCTTCATGCACGCCCGCATGGCTTCCATATCCGAATGGTGACGGTCCACGGCGATCATGCCCATGCCGGTGAGCACCCTGCGCACCAGGGGATTGCGCACCAGCTCCTTTTTGCCCAGAAAAATCACCTGCTGGCCATGGATGCGGTAGCACATGGCCATGGGGTCCAGCCAGGAGTTGTGATTGCCAATCAGCAGAAAGGGCGCGGGCCGGTTGATTCGCTCCACATCATGCACATGCAGGGGATACAGCGTGTGAAACACGATATACGCCAGAAACCTCGCGATGCCGTACAGCAGCGATTTGCGCTGCTTGCCGTTCCCGGCCTGCTCCGTCATGCCTCCGCCTCCTTCGCCCATTTCACCAGGGTATCCACCACTTCCTCAAAGCAAAGGGAGGTGGAATCCAGCATGCGGGCATCCTCTGCGGGGCGCAGGGGATCCACCGCCCGGTGCGTATCCTGATCGTCACGCTTCCGCAGCTCCTCCAGCACCTGCTCGTAGGTATCCGGCAGGCCCTTGGCCTGTAGCTCCAGAAAGCGCCGCCGGGCGCGCTCCTCCGGCGAAGCGGTCAGAAACACCTTCAGCGTGGCCTGGGGCAGCACTCGGGTGCCGATGTCCCTGCCGTCCACCAACATGGGCTGTTCCTGTGCCAGGCGGCGCTGAAGCGCCACCATGGCCCCGCGCACCCGCGCATACCGCGCCACGGTGGAGGCGGCCATACTGACCTCCGGCGTGCGGATCATGCCGGTGACGTCCTCCCCCTCCAACAGGGTGTGCTGCGTTCCATCCACATAGCGGACATCCACGCGCAGGCCCTCCGCCAGGGCCGATACCGCCTCTTCGGCCCCCACGTCGACGCCCATCCGAAGAACGTGCAACCCAACGGCCCGGTACATGGCTCCGGTATCCAGGTGCAAAATGCCCAACCGCTGGGCGGCAGCCTCCGCCACAGATGATTTCCCCGCGCCCACCGGCCCGTCCAGGGCAATGGTCAATGGCATACGCCTCATCCTTTCCTCTTTCGCAGCCGCTCAGATGGCCCGGTGTCCCATGCCCACGCACACCTCGTTCAGGTGCACCAGGCCAATGCCGAAGAACACCGCCACCGCCACGTGCTCGCCCTGCCGGGCAACGCCGATCTTGCCGCCCACGTTCAGCCCCAGGGCCTTGGCCGTCACCTGGGAGAGCGCCTCCCGGGCCGCCCCGGCCACCGCGCCTTCCTCGTGATGCGTTTCGCCAATCACATGCTCCCGTTTGGCGGCCACCACGGCCCGCTCCACCATTTTCATCACGCTGGAAACAAATTCGCCGCCGTAGTCCGCCGCCGCGCCGTGAATTTCCTGGGCCAGCAGCTTGTCTTTCAGCGCCGCCTCTTCCTCGCGGCTGGCGGTCATGCTCAGCAGGATGGCCGCCCGGGCCACCGCCCGGCTATCCCCCGACGCTTTCATTCCTTTCGCCCTCCTCCGGCGCCTTTGCAACGCTTTTATTATACGCTACCGCGAAGGGACGCACAAGCCTTTTCGCTTTTTTCTTTCAGCACATCCAGGCAGCCGCCAGGCACCCGGCCAGCCAGGAAACCAGGGAGATGCTCAGCGCCCGGGGCAGCCTGCGCACGCCCGCGGCGGAGAGATAGACCGTAAGGGTGTAGAATATGGTCTCCGAGGAGCCTACCACCACCGCGGCGACCATGGCCGCCCTGCTGTCCGGGCCCTGGAGCTGCATCAGCGTCTCCAGCGCGGCCAGACTGCCCGCCCCGCTCAGCGGGCGCAGCAACAGCACCGTCAACGCCTCCCGGGGAAACCCCACCGCCTCGGCCAGGGGCCCCAGCAGACCTTCCATCACCTCCGCCAAACCACCCACGCGCACCAGCCCGATGAGCAGCATCATGGCCGCCAGCGCCGGGAGAATCTCCAGCCCCGTGCGCAAGCCCTCTCCGGCGCCGCGCAGAAACGCCTCATAGCCGCCCTGTCCCTTCCACAGCCCCAGCAGCGCCAGGGCGCCCACCGTGCCAAGCACCAGCGCCGCCGCCACGCTATCCACGCTTTTCCCCCCTGTCCGTCCAATAGAGCAGCGCCGCCGCCACCAGCGTGGAGATCCCTGTAGCCGCCAGCGTGGGCAGCCACACCGCCCCCGGCGCCACGCTCCCCGCCTGCTGCCGCAGCGTCATGACCGCCGAAGGCATCAATTCCAGGCCGGAGTTGTTGATCACCAGCAGCACCAGCAATCCCCGCAGGCCGTCCTCCCCTTGCCTGGCCAGCAGCTGCGCAGCCCGTATGCCAAAGGGGGTCGCCGCGTTCCCCAGCCCCAGCAGATTGGCCGCCAGGTTCATGCCCATGGCGGCCCAGCTTTCCTCGCTGAGCTCCCGGCGCACCAGGGGCCGCAGCAGCCCGCGCACCCAGCGGCTCACCGCGCCCATGGCCCCGCTCTCCTGCAGGATCGCCATCAGTCCGCCCCAGATCATCATCCCCCCAATGAGCGTCATTCCCAGGGTGAGCGCCTGGTTTCCCGCCGCCAGCACAGCCGCCGACGCTTCCTCCCAGCGCCGGAACCCCAGCGCCGCCATCACCGCCAGCAGCAGCGATATCCCCCATACACGGCGCATACCTCCACCAGCCTTTCTTTTATAAAGTATATACAATTTTTTATGCCCAGTTGACAATATACAGCACATTTTGTAAAATAATAGTACAGAGGGATTGATACGAAGGGAGGCTGTAACATGAAATCTACCGGCATGGTACGCCAGCTGGACACGCTGGGGCGTATTGTGATTCCCGTGGAGCTGCGGCGCACAATGAACCTGTCCTTGAAGGATACCTTGGAGATCTTCGTCGAGGGCGACCAAATTGTGCTGAAAAAGTATCATCCTGCCTGCATTTTCTGCAACGACGCCCGGGATGTGGTCTCCTACAAAGGCAAACTCATCTGCAAGCGCTGCCTGGACGAGCTGCGCAAAGAGCTTTGACCCATCTGCGAGGGCCTTCCTCGCCTTCCTCTGCCGCCACCGCACGCTAGGAGCCGCCTCTGTCCGGGGCGGTTTTGTGTTGCCGTAAAGGAGCCTTGCGCCATCCATGCCTCCCCGTCCTGTGCTATGCCCCAGCGCCTGCTTTCATGACTGGCTTTTACCCAGGTTCGGCATTGTGTGGCTTGCTTTGCCCATTCGCCCGGCGATATAATATGGGCGGGGAGATATGCCCCGCTTTCTGATTGTGAAAAAGGAGGGACTTCCGTTTTGATCAAGCAATATAAAGAGGAAACCCTATTGCGCACCTGCCACTGCGACTTTACCGGGCAGTGGCGGCCCAGCGCCATCCTGGAGTCCATGCAGGAAATTGCCGGCACCCATTCGGAGTTGATCGGCGTGGGACGCAACGCGCTGATCGAGCAGGACCTGGTATGGGTGCTGACCAGGGTGGAGGTGGTAATGAACCGTTACCCCGGCGTCATGGACAGCGTCAGCGTGGAAACCTTTCCCATGCCGGTGCGCCGGTGGTTCTTCCCCCGTTATTTTGTTTTTCGGGATGAGCGCGGGCAGGAGCTGGGCCGCGCAGGCAGCCTGTGGGTGCTGCTGAACCTTTCCACCCGGCACATGGCACCCCCGGACAGCATTCTGTCCCTGATGCCCGACAACAGCGACCTGGTGGCGCCGCTTGGGCTCCCCGGCCCCGTTACCGAGGTGTCCGGCGCAGTCAGCGTGGAGCGCCGCACGCCGGTTTACACCGACCTGGATGTAAACCACCATGTGAACAACACCAAATACATGGACTGGTGCTGCAACGCCCTGGGCATCGACTGCATGAAGCGCAACGCCCTGCGCCGCTTCTGCCTGAACTACGACGTGGAGGTGCTCCCCGGTCAGGAGATCCGCACGGAGCTGCGCACCCTGGGCGACAGCTTCTCCTACTGCGGATTTCATGAAAGCCAGCGCTCCTTCGACATCGGCGGCGAGCTGATGCCGCGGAAGTGAGTTTCCCGCTCCCGTTGAAATGTACATAGCCCCTATGCGCATACCGCATAGGGGCCCGTTTTTGTATGGAGAAGCTCTCCGTTTATTCCGCCGTACCCGACAGCGCCGCCAGATTCCGCTCCATCAGCGCCATATAGCCTTCCGCCTGATCCTCTTCGCTGGGATGGTCATAGGTGTACAGCACTACGGCTTCCGGATCCTCCGTGCTGACATATTCCAGGCCGTACTCCTGGGCAAAGTAGTACATGGATCCATCCGCGCAGGCCACCTTTTTTACATTCGCCACAGCTTCGCGGTAGCGGTTGTCCAGGTCAATCATTTGCTCGGTATAGGTCAGGGTATTTTCCTGGTACTCCGCAGTGTGATCTGCGTCCATGGTCACCAGAGCGTCCGCCAGGGTGGTGGCAAAAATCATATGGTTCACAGGCGCAGTCAGCACATCGGTATCCGCAACGCCTTCATTCTCCGCCAATTCCATGCCGTCCGTTACACGGAGCACCGTGACGTTTTCCAGCTCGTCGGCCCAGGCATCCTCCTCGCCGCCCAGGCACAGCAGCAGCTGTCCCTGCGCGGCGGCCTCCGCCGGGTTCTCCGGGGCATAAACAACCTGCACATGATCGCCGCCAATGGCTTGCGCCATTTCATAAAGCGGGAACGTCGTCGCCGTAATTACCAGCGCGGCATCCTGTTCCGCAACCGCAGCGCCGGCCAAAAGCATAATGCCGGCAAGCATGCATGCAAGCAGCTTCTTCATCAATGTACATTCACCTCGTTTATTCTTCATTTGCGGAAATCTGATACACCTGCGCCGCCTCCACAGTCATCTCCTGACCCTGCAGCGTGAAGGCCACGCCGCCCAGCAGCGAAGTGATATCACATTCCCTGTCTTCCGCATCCATAATGCATACGCCCACATAGCAGCCAGATGTCTGGGGCTGGAGAATCAGATCATAGACCTTCTCCGTAGCGTCCATGCTCTCCCAGATCAGCGCCAGGTCGTCGCTGTCAAACAGGGTCAGCGGCACGGTCATCTGCGCATCCAGCACCACGAAGCGGATCTCGCTGACGCCCTCTTCCGCCATGCGGTCCAACAGCTCCTGGGTGAGCCGCAGCCTGCGCTGCTGCCCGATCTCCGCCTGCTCATACACGACGGTGATGGTCAGGACGCCCTCCTCCTGGAGGTAGTCGTATTCCATGCTGTCGAAGTCCTGATCCAGGACGATGTTCCCGTAGGGACCTTCCAGCTTATCCGTATACGCGGTCTTATAGGAATCGCCGCAGACGGTGCAGGTATACTTCTTGTAGCCGCCCCGTTCCTCCGTAGCAGCCACTTTCTTGACGCGATACTGATGACCCGTGGCAGGAATCTCCTGCTGCGCCACGATCACCGCGCCGCACACAGTGCACACCTTGCCCTCGGTCAGGCCGGCCTCCGTGCAGGTGGCCGCCTTGCCGGGAATCACCTGTTCCGTATGCCCCTTGGCCGGGATGGTCTGCTGCGCCACGATCACCGCGCCGCACGTGGAGCATACCTTGCCCTCGGTCAGGCCGGCTTCCGTGCAGGTAGCCGCCTTGCCGGGAAGCACCTGCTCCGTGTGGCCCTTGGCCGGGATGGTCTGCTGTGCCACGATTACCGCGCCGCACGTGGTGCACTTCTTGCCCTCAGTCAAACCGGCTTCCGTGCAGGTGGCCGCCTTGCCAGGAATCACCTGTTCCGTATGCCCCTTGGCCGGGATGGTCTGCTGCGCCACGATCACCGCGCCGCACGTGGTGCACTTCTTGCCCTCGGTCAGGCCAGCTTCCGTGCAGGTGGCCGCCTTGCCGGGAATCACCTGCTCCGTGTGGCCCTTGGCCGGGATGGTTTCCACGGCGCCACAGACCGTGCAGATGCGGTTGCCCGCCTCCGTGCAGGTGGGCGCTTTCCCGTCCTTCCAGCTGTGCCCCTTGGCCGGGATGGTTTCTACAGCGCCACAGACCGTGCAGATGCGGTTGCCCGCCTCCGTGCAGGTGGGCGCTTTCCCATCCTTCCAGCTGTGGCCCTTGGCCGGGATGGTTTCCACGGCGCCGCAGACCGTGCAGATGCGGTTACCCGCCTCCGTGCAGGTGGGCGCTTTCCCGTCCTTCCAGCTGTGCTCCACCATGGGAACGGTTTCCACAGCGCCGCAGACCGTGCAGATGCGGTTGCCCGTTTGCGTGCAGGTAGGCGCCTTCCCATCCTTCCAGTTGTGGCCCTTGGCAGCAATGGCTTGCTCCATGCCGCAGTTCGCGCACCTCTGCAAGCCCGCTTCCGTGCAGGTAGGCGCTTTGACTTCCTGCCAAACGTGCTCCACGCACTCGCCCACCGCGCTCGTGCTCATCATGAAGATCAGCGCAAACGTTAAAATGATTGAAAAGATTTTTTTCATAGCGGTATCCTCTTCCCAACGAGCTTCAATGGTTACATGATCACGGATGTACCCGTAACTTTTCTCCATTTTCAGCGACAGCCTGCGGGGAAACCCGCAGGCTGCCGCCTAGTGGTAGATTGCTTAGAAATCTTCCTCCACGGAGTAGCTATAGCCGCAAACCGTGCAGGTGTAGGTAACGACGCGCTTGGTGAAATCCGCATTGAAATCATAGCTCACAGTGTAAGCATGATCCAGCTTCGGAATTTCAACCTGCGCAACGATCACTTCACCGCACACAGTGCACACCTTGCCATCGGTCAGGCCGGACTCGGTGCAGGTGGCAGGCTTGCCGGGGATGATTTCCTCGGTATGGCCCAAGGCGGGAATCTCTTGCTGCGCCACCAGGGTCTCGCCGCACACAGTGCACACCTTGCCTTCGGTCAGGCCGGACTCGGTGCAGGTGGCAGGCTTGCCGGGGATGATTTCCTCGGTATGGCCCAAGG
>DBFBGQ010000047.1:0-35010 GCA_048201975.1 Candidatus Egerieenecus sp.
GCGGCGGAGCGGGCGGCGGCGGCGCTGCGGGAGGCGGTGACGACGCTGACAAACGGGCTGGGGCTGGAAATGGCGGCGGTGGACCTGCGCCAGGCCATGGCCTGCCTGGGGGAGATCACCGGCGATCAGGTGGAGGAGCGGCTGCTGGACGAGGTGTTCGGCCGCTTCTGCGTGGGGAAATGAAGGAGGAGAGTCAGGTGCTGGAAAGGGACGCGGCGGCGCTTACCCGGGAAGCCCTGCAGCGGGCGGCCGCCCTGGGCGGCAGGGACCGGCTGAACTGCATAGCTGAAATCGATCCCACGGCCATGGCGCAGGCGCTGGCCGCACAGGCTGGGCAGGAAAGCGGCCCCCTCCGGGGGGTGCCGGTGCTGGTCAAGGACAACATCGACGTGGCGGGGCTCCATACCACCGCCGGCAGCATGGCCCTGGCGGATCACGTGGCCTGGGAGGACGCGCCCATCGTCCGCAACCTTCGCCGGAGGGGCGCGGTGATTCTGGGCAAGACCAACATGACGGAGTTTGCCAACTATACCTCCGAGGGCATGCCCAACGGCTACAGCTCCCGGGGCGGGCAGGTGATCCATGCCTTGAACCCGGACCTGGACCCCTCGGGTTCCTCCAGCGGCTCGGCGGTGGCCGTGGCGGCGGGGATCGTCTCCGTGGCGGTGGGAACGGACACGTCCTTTTCCATCCTGGCCTGCGCCCAGGCAAATGGCGTGTGCGGACTGAAGCCCCCGGCGGGGACCCTGCCCTGGGCGGGCATCGTCCCCATTGCCAGAACGCTGGACAGCGCCGGTCCCCTGGCGCGAACCTTCCAGGAGGCCGTGGACCTTTACGACGCCATGCGGGAGGAGCCCTTGCCGTCCCTGCGGCCCGCCCCCGTCCAGGGGTTGAAAATCGCGGTGAACACCGTCAACGTCCAGCAGGTTTCCCAGGGACAGCGGGATTTCCTGCGGCGCGTGCTGGAGCTGCTGCGCCGGCAGGGGGCCCAGGTGGAGGAGATCCGGCAGCCGCCCTCTCCCCAGATGCGGACGATCATGCGCTGGGAGTTCAAGCCGCACCTGGAGGACTACCTCCGCAGATCCCGAGCGTCCCTTAGGACGCTGGAAGAGATTGTGGCGGACTACCGGGCGCATCCCCAGACCATGATGCGCTATGGCATCACCTATCTGCAGGAGGCCCTGGAGGCCTCCCAGAACCCGGAGGAGCGCGCCGCCTACCAGGCGGCCATGGAGGACCGCGCGCAGGCCATCCCGCAGATTTCGCGGGAGCTGGCGGGCTTTGACGCGGCGATCATGACCGGCCCCACCAACGTGATGCATTTCTGCGGCCTGCCCGGCGCCGCCGTGGCCAGCGATGTTCCCGGGGCCCACGGCGTGCCCCGGGGGCTGATCCTCTACGGCGGGGAGGAGACCAGGCTGTATCAGGCGGCGCTCACGCTGGAACAATGCATGCGGCAGGGCGGCGCGGCGTAAGCCTCCGCCCGGAAAGGAAGACCTATGGATTATAGCCGGAAGATTTCCCAGCGGCTGTGGAACCTCCCCGACAAGGGCGAGCTGGAATGCCGCAGGGAAGAGACATTTATGGACGATATTGTGCAAAAGACATTTCTGGAGCGCAGGCTTCTGGAAAACCTGGCGGGCGTGGAGACGGTGTTCGACGGCGGCGCGGGGTGCGGGAGGTTTTCCATCCTGCTGGCCCGGCAGGGCTGCCGGGTAACGCACTTCGATATTTCCCGCCCCATGCTGGACAAGGCCGCGGAGCTGGCCGCGCAGGCGGGGGTGCTGGAGCGGATCACCTTTGTTCAGGGGGCCCTGGAGGACCTCAGCGCCTATGGAGACCGCTCCTTCGACCTGGTGATCTCCTTTGACGCGCCGGTTTCCTACACCTATCCCAACCAGGAGAAGGTCCTGGGGGAGCTGGTGCGCCTGGCCCGGAAACGGGTGATGGTCAGCGTTTCCAGCCGCCTGGGACATCTGCCCTACCTGGCCAACCCCGTGCAGAAGAATCAGTTTATCCTGGATGAAGACAGCGATGACGCCTGGGTGCGGTGGTGCGTGGCCAACCGCCAGCGGATGATTGACGGCTTCACCTTTGACAAGGCCGCTGCGGAAAAGCTGCTGGCCGATGGCCTCATGGGGGGCGAAGCGGAGATTGCGGAATATGAGCGAGGGGGCGCGCCCTGGTGCATTACCTATACCTTTCTGCCGGATGAGCTGGAGGGCATATTGCGCCGCCTGGGGTTGCAAAACATCAGCCTGGCCGGCCCCGGCGCCTATGCCCGGACGCTCCCCCGGGAGCTGCTGGTGAAGATCATGAACGATCCCCGTCAGCGGGCGGATTTCCTGGACTTCTGCTACCGCTTCGACGCCAACCCCTATGTGTGCGGCATGGGCAAGGACAACCTGTTCGCCATGGGCGAGGTAGAGGAGCCGGCTGCCCCGGCCGAGGGGAAATCGGCCGGCGTTTCTTGACAGGCCTTGGCGGGAAAGGTATAATGAAGGTGTTGTTCGTACATTTTTTCAAGGCTGCGCGAAAGCACGGTTTTGGGAAGCATAGAAGGAGGTAGTCCCATGGACATTCAGGCTTTGGAGGCCACCTGCCGCCAGGTGCGGCGGGACATTGTAACCATGTGCGCGGGCGCGGGCTCAGGCCATCCGGGCGGTTCCCTCTCCTGCACGGAGGCGCTGGTGGCGCTGTACTTCGACGTGATGAAGGTGGACCCCAAGAATCCCAAGGATCCCGCGCGGGATCGCTTCGTGCTGTCCAAGGGACATGCCGCGCCGGCGCTGTATGGCGTGCTGGCAGAGCGGGGCTTTTTCAGCCGGGAGGAGTTTGCCCGCTTCCGGCAGATTCACAGCATCCTTCAGGGCCACCCGGATGTGAAAAAGTGCCCCGGCGTGGACGCCTCCACCGGCTCCCTGGGCCAGGGCATCTCCATTGCCACGGGCATGGCGCTGGGAGCGAAGCACACGGGGAACCCCTGCCATGTGTATACCATCATCGGCGACGGCGAGAGCCAGGAGGGCCTGGTGTGGGAAGCGTCCATGGCGGCGGCCCACTACCATCTGGACAACCTGACGGTGATCTTCGACCACAACGGCCTTCAAATCGACGGCAGCAACGACCAGGTGATGAGCCTGGGGGATGTGGGCGCCAAGTTTGCGGCCTTTGGCTATGACATCATCGAGGTCAAGGACGGCAACGACATGAGCCAGGTGCTGGAGGCGCTGCACGCCCCCGCGTGCCCCGGCAAGCCCCGGCTGATTTGGCTGCACACCCTGAAGGGCAAGGGCGTTTCCTTCATGGAGGGCCAGGTGGGCTGGCATGGCAAGGCGCCCAATGCGGAACAATGCGCCCAGGCGCTGAAGGATCTGGAGGGCTGAGAAGATGAGCGAGAAGAAAGCGATCCGCGTCGCCTATGGCGAGGCGCTGGCGGAGCTGGCCGCCACCAACGACAAGATTGTGGTGCTGGACGCGGACCTGTCCCAGGCCACGATGACCAATAAATTTGCCGCGGCGTATCCCCAGCGGTTCTATGATTGCGGCATTGCCGAGGCGAACATGGTGGACATGGCCGCCGGCATGAGCACCATGGGGCTCATCCCCTTCTGCTCCACCTTCGCGGTGTTTGCGGGCCGCAGCTATGACCAGATCCGCAATGGGGTGTGCTATCCCCACTTCAATGTCAAGTTTGGCTTCTCCCACGCGGGCGTAACCCTGGGCGAGGACGGCGGCAGCCATCAGGCGGTGGAGGATATCGCGCTGATGCGGGTGCTGCCGGGCATGACCGTGCTGGTGCCCTGCGACGCCAACGAGTGCCGTAAGGCGGTCTTTGCCGCCGCGGAGATCAATGGGCCGGTGTTCATCCGCACTGCGCGCCTGCCCACCACCGTGTTTGAGGACATGCCCTTTGAGGTGGGCAAGGGCAACGTGCTGCGGGACGGCAAGGACGCGGTGATCTTCACCTGCGGCGTCATGGTGGAGCAGTGCCTGGAGACCGTCGAAATACTCAAGGGCCAGGGCATGGACGTGGCGCTGATCAACCTGCATACCATCAAGCCCATTGACAGCGCGCTCATTCGCGCCTACGCGGCCAAGTGCGGCAAGGTGTTCACCGTGGAGGAGCACTCCGTCATCGGCGGCCTGGGCGACGCGGTGGCCGCGGAGCTGGTGGGAACCGGCGCCTTCACCTTCCGCAAGATCGGCATTCAGGATCGCTTCGGCCAGAGCGGCAAGCCCGCGGACCTGCTCAAGGAGTATGGCCTCACCGGCGCGCAGATTGCCGAGGAGATCAAGAACGCAAAATAAGCGCATACGATATCGCATTCCCGGCAGGCAACGCTTGCCGGGAATGATCAGCGTGTCGAAAAAGTGGGCAAACCCACTTTTTCGAGGGAGCAACTTCGGCCAACCAGAGGTCGTCGGAAGTTGTAAGGAATTGATATTGCAAGCAAAATCAATAACCCGCGAAGCCGGCAAAGCCGCTTACACAAAATGAAAGTCGAAGGGGCTGCGGCCCCTCCGACGCCTCTGAGGAGTTTTTTTGACAGTCTGTGCATTCCCGGCAGGCAACGCTTGCCGGGAATGCTTTTTTCTGTCAATTCTTGGATGAAAAGCGCCGCAAGGGGCGTCATATAGCTGAAGGATGTTCTAGGAAAAAGCAAAGAAAGGGAGCAAAACGCATGAAACGATGGCTTGGGATCCTTTTGACCGCGTTGTTGCTGCTGCCGCTGCTGTCCGCACGGGGCGAGGGTACCGACAGCATGCCCCAGGAGCTGCTTGCCTGGATGGAGCAGCAGGAGATCCCCCAGGAGGAGACGGGGAGCTATCTGCTTTTTTCCCTGCCTGACGGCTCTGAAAAAATTGTGTGGGCCAGCAGAAGCGATCAGCTGACCTTTTGGGAAAAGGTGGACGGACAATGGACCTACGTCTGGCAGTGGGACACGGGCCTGTACGGCGGCATCAAGCTGGAGCGCCAGGACCCCGCCCGAATGCTGCCGGACGGCTCCCATGCGCCCGACGATCTGGGCTTTCGCGTCACGAATGGCGGGGCGTACATCGACCTAAGCTGGACGGAAGAGGGCGGCTTTGCAATCAGCGGCTGGGCGCAGAGCGGGTATGACGGGTGCGTCATGGTGCGGGAGGGCGTCGCCAGCTTTTATCCCGTCGGCAGCACGGTGCCGGAGGCGCAGGTGGACGTGTCAGACATGCTGCTGGAACAGAAACCCCTGTATGACTTCCCAGTCACGCCCCAACAGGCCGCGAGGCGGACAAGGTTTACCCGGACGGCGCTGGCTGGATATTTCCCCGGCTATACCCTGCGCGATTACTCGTCGCTGCGGAATTTGGAGCAGGCGCAGGCAGTCTACAGCCGCGTGGAGAATGGCGTGCTGTATGTCAAGTGGGCCGAGTTCTGGGCAACTCAGGAAACGCCGCAGGTGGTGGACTGCGTGCCGGTGCCCCTGTCCGAAAAGCTGCTTTCCCGGCTGGAGACGGAGGCGTTTGAATCGCTGCTGGGGTGCACCCAGTACAGCCGCTTGTTTGAGACCGAGGACGGCATCGATCTTTCTCGCGTTCCGGTGGAAGGAAAGGTCATCGAAAGCGCGCTGAAGGGGCAAGCCCTGGTGCTGCTCACGGAGGATGAGGCCGGGTCGCGCCGTCTGTGGGAGGTGACGCTCCAGGAGGACGGCTACGCGGCCCGCTCCACCGTCCCGCTGCCGGCAGGGGTCGGGATGGATGTGCCCCATGACGGAGGCACGGATTTGAGCTTGAGATGGTATGACGGGGAAGACGGGGAAGGCAAAGAGCGGTATGTTACCTATCAGCTGTATGCGGACGGAGAGTGGCGCTTGTCCTATGTGTATTTGGAGGGTACCTTTGTGCACGCTGCCTTTGCCTGGGTGGAGGTGGATCTTCCGAATCTGGAACAGCGGCGGTATATCGGCACGCTGCGCGATCGCGAGCTGTTCGCGTCGGACCCGGCGCAATTGCCGGATAGTTTGGAAGCCCTGCCGCAGGCCATGGACTGGACGGGCTGGGCCGTGGTGAACAATCCCGATCCCGCCGACCGGCTGCATCTGCGCGTATCGCCTGAGCGGGGCGCAGCATCCCTGGGCAAGTTCTACAACGGCACCCCGGTGCGGGTGCTGGAGGAGCGAGGGGACTGGGCGCGGGTGGAAATTGGCCTGGACGGGAACCTCACCGGCTGGATGATGAAGGAATACCTGGCCTTTGGCGAGGCTGGGGATCAGGTGCAGCCCGCCTGGCTGGAGAAGATTTACAGGCAGGAAACAGGCGTCAAAATGGTCTACCCCAGCGCAAAGGAAGAAAACCCGCAGGTGCTGGAAACCGGCAGATTTCAGGTGGTGGGCGTGGTGGAGGACGACTGGTACATTCTGCTCACCAACTGGGGACAGACGGGCTATGTGCCCCAGTCCTGGCTTTTTGACGGCAACGGGTGATGGAAAGGCAAGGGCTCCGCAAGGCGGCATACAGGCTTCTGGAGGCTGCCCAATGAGGAGCGCCCCGTCATGCATGGATTTCGCTGCATCCCGGCGGGTACTGCCTGCCGGAATGACCTCTTTTGGCAACGGTGAATGAGATCAAATACTTTGTCAACGGTCTGCCGCCTCCAACGCATGCGCTGGAGGCGGCAGACTGTCAAAAAAACGTCCTAGAGGCGTCGGAGGGGCCGCAGCCCCTTCGACTTTCATTCGTATCCGGCGGCTTTGCCGCCGGGGCGGGTGGTTGATTTTGCTTGCAAAATCAATTCCTTACAACTTCGGACGACCTCTGGTTGGCCGAAGTTGCTTCTTCGAAAAAGTGGGTTTTCCCACTTTTTCGACACGCTGCCGCCTCCAACGCATGCGCTGGAGGCGTTTTGCTTTCCCGGAAGGATTCCGGCCCGCGCAGCGCGGTCGGGACTGAAAAAAACGGGAGGAAATACAGCTTCCCACCTGCCCGGGCAGGAAGGAATGCACGCCGGGAAAGGCGTATTATTCCGTAAGCACCATTGCAAAAGCAAGGAGGGAAAGCCACATTATGAAGGTATACGGTACCTATTTTCAAAACGACGCGGAGCGTCCCCTGGTTTATGGGGAGGTGGAGCTGATCAATCCGCCGCGCCAGCGCCGCAGCGGCGAACCGCTCAAGGAGGGCATCCTGGTGGAGCCGGTGATCGTGGGCTTTTGCGGCACGGACTATGAGCTGATGCGCATGGGGCGGCGGGGGGAGCTGGGCCCCAAGTTTCCCGCAGGGCAGCGCCGGCTGATCAACGGCCATGAAGGCGTGGTATGGGTGCCCAGTCAGCAGCGCTTCGCCATTGTACTGATTCGCGGCGGCAACTGTGTGGACCCCACCCGCTACACCGAGGAGGAGCAATATTTCGAATACGGCTGCGACCAGGCGGACGGCCTGTTTGCCGACGCCATGTATGTCAACCCGGATATGCTGCTGTCCATCCCCGAGGGATTCGCCCAGGGGGACCGGATCGCCCTGTCCAAGGCGAAAAAGCTGGTTTTCCCCGATCCCTTCGGCTGCATGCTCTTCCAGCTTGAGCGCATGGAAGACCTGGGGGGCGCGCACTGCTTCCGCCAGGTGATGATGCGCACGGGCTGCGGGGAAGCGGAGGCCAGAACCATCGCCGCCGACGAGATCTTCCGCCGGACGGTGATCTTTGGCCTGGGCACCACGGGCATGTTCATCGGCGACGTGATCCATCAGGCGCATCCCGGCGCGAAGATCGTTTTCGTGGCCCGGAGCAGCCCCGACAGCGAGAAGGTGCGCTTCGCCCTCCAGCAGACCGGCGGGACGTATGTGCAAAGCTGCTACGACACCCAGGAGGAGCTGGCGGCGGCCATCTGCCAGGCCCTGGGCGGACATGCCACGGCCTTCATCGGCGTCAGCGGCAGCCAGGTGGAGCATCAAATCGCCTTCAATCAGGGGGTGCTGGGCTGCAACGGACTGTACAACAGCTTCTCCCTGGGCCCGAAGCTCACGGTGGATACCATGCCCTTTGGGTTCAAGAACCACTTGATTTTCGGCTCCATTAATTTCCGCCAGGATCACATGGAGCAAGCCATCCGCATGCTGGCTGTGAGCCGCTATGACGAGATCGTTTCCCTGATCGACAAGGATACCTTCACCGCCGATCCCATCCGCGCCTACGAGGACGTGATCTACAGCAAGGGCGCGCCCATGAAAACCGCCGTGATCTGGAACCCCAGCCATATCGACGTCAACAAATGAGAAAGGAAGCCGAAGACCATGAAGGCTATTACCATCGTTGAACCCAACCGGGTAGAAATCACCGACGTACCCATGGCGGCGCCGCAGCCGGGGGAGGCGCTGCTTCGGGTGCTGTACTGCGGCATCTGCGGGGCGGATGTAGCCAGCTTTACGGGCAACCAGCCCTTCACCACCTATCCCCGCATTCCGGGGCACGAGTTTTCCGCGCAGATCGTCTCCATTCCCGAGAATGACCGCGGACTGCGCCCGGGGGATATCGTCACCTGCAACCCCTATTTCAACTGCACCCATTGCTACGCCTGCCGCAAGGGGCTGGTGAACGCCTGCGAGGACAACCAGACCATGGGCGTGCAGCGGGATGGCGCCTTCTGCGAATACATCGCCATGCCCGTGGAACGAATCATTTCCGGGCAGGGGCTCAGCGCGCCGCAGCTGGCGCTGATCGAGCCCTTCGCCATCGCCCAGCACGCGGCCTGCCGGGCGGAGATACGGCCCGGGGACCAGGTGTTCATCGCCGGGGCGGGGCCCATCGGGCTGTTTGCGCTGCTGGCGGCCAAGGTCAAGGGCGCTGTGGTCACTGTCAGCGACATCCTGGACGGCCGGCTGGAGAAGGCCAAGGCCTTCGGCGCGGACCATGTGGTGAACCCTGGCAAGTGCGATGTGGTCAAGTGGACCGCCGAGCACACCAACGGCCAGGGCTTTGACGTGTGCATCGAAGCCTGCGGCCGCCCGGAAACCTTCCTCTCCTGCATCGACTATGCGGCGCAGGGCGCGAACCTGATCCTCATCGGCAACGGCAAGCAGCAGACCACCTTCCTGCATTCGGTGCTCCTGAAGAAGGAGCTGAATGTGTTCGGCAGCCGCAATGCCTATACCCGGGATTTCGAGAGCCTCATTGCCCTGGTGAAGTCCGGCAAGGTGGACGTGATGCAGATGGTCAGCGCCGTGTACGATATGGCCGACGCTCCCAAGGCATTCGACGCCTTGACCCACAACGACGGCTCCCTGTCCAAGGTGCTGCTGCGCATCGCCGACCCGGAAGGGGTGTGATTCCCCCGTGAAAATCATCGACGCCCACGCCCACCTGTGGGAAACCCAGCGGGGTATGGTGAACGGTATGCCCGTGTACGATATTGGCCGGGGCAGAAGCATGCTCTGCGGGGAGGAGCGTCAGATGCTTCCCCCCTACATGACCGACGGGCGCAACACCGTGGAGCGGCTGCTGGCCAACATGGACTTCGCCCTGGTCAGCGGCGCGGTGATTACCCAGGAGCTCATGGACGGCAACCAGGATGAATACCTGGCTGCCATCCGCGCACGGTATCCCGAGCGCTTGCGGGTGCAGTCCCTGTACGAGGAAGGGGCGGAGCCGCGCACCGCAGGGGTGGACGGCATCAAGATCTGCGGCGGGCGGCTCAAGGAGCAGGACCTGACCCGGCATGCGCGGGTGTTCCAATTGGCCCGGGAGCATGGGCTTTTTGTGGCCATCGACATGGCGGACGGGGACGCGCAGACGGGCTCCCTGCGGGAGATGGTGGAGCAGTACCCCGACGTGCGGGTGAGCATTGGCCATTTTGGCATGGTCACCACGCCGGGCTGGGAGGAGCAGATCAAGCTGGCCCGCCACGACCATGTGTTCATTGAAAGCGGAGGTATTACCTGGCTGTTCAACGCCGAGTTCTATCCCTATCCCTCGGCGGTGCGGGCCATCCTGACGGCTCGGGATCTGTGCGGCATGGAGAAGCTGATGTGGGGCTCGGACTATCCCCGGACCATGACGGCCATCACCTACCGCATGAGCTGGGATTTCCTTCAGCGCACGGCGCTGCTCACGGAGGAGGAAAAGGGTCTTTTCCTGTACCGGAACGCCCATGCCTTCTACCGCTTCGGGGAGCTGCCGGAGATTCCGCCCATCCGGAGCATGGCGGAGTGAGCCGGCGGGTGCGCCGGGAAGAAAAGGAGGCAGGAAAGCATGCTCAAGGGTATTTCCCCGCTGGTCTGCCCGGAACTGTTGAAGACCCTGGCAGAAATGGGGCATGGGGATGAGTTGGTGCTGGCGGACGCGCATTTTCCCGCCATGAGCCTGGGCCCGCGGGTGATTCGCGCGGATGGCCTGGGCATTGCCGGGCTGTTGGAGGCCGTGCTGGCGCTGATCCCGCTGGATCAGTATGACCCGGATCATTTCGCGCTGATGGAAGTTTGTCAGGGGGATACCGTGGTGCCGCATATCTGGGAGGATTACACGGCGATCCTGCGCCGGGCGGAGCCTGAGACCCAGCCCACATATTTGGAGCGCTTCGAGTTTTACGACCGCGCCCGTAAGGCGTATTGCATTGTGGCCACGGGCGAGCGCGCGCAGTACGCGAATATCATCCTGAAAAAAGGCGTTGTCCGGTAACGGCGCGCCAGCGTTTCCGCCGGCCAGTTTCCCGGCGGCGGGCCCGATGCATGCCAGGCGCAAGCGTCGGGCTTTTTCGTGGACGGCATGCCGAAGCGCAAACAGCAGGGTTCAGCGGCGCATTGCCAGGGCTGACCATTGACGTCCCTGCGGCAAACAAAACGAGGCAACGCCATTTTCTGTGGCGTTGCCTCGAATGAAAAGATCAAGTGGGGCGCATTGCAAAACGTACGATGGCGTTTGCGCCGCATTTTAGGCGGATTCCTTTTCCGTTCCGCGCTGGTCTTGCGCCGCGGGAGCCTCCAGCTCGGCCAGGCGCTCCTCCAGTTCCCGGATGCGGCGCTCCATCAGCGCCATTTGCTGCACCATGGTCCGGTTCTTTTCATTGTCCCGGGAAACGATGCAGGTCAGGTAGAAAAGCATCACCAGCGCGAAGAAGGAAAATCCCGTAAAGACCATATGGATGGGCAGGTCGATGCCCAGAAGCTTGGTGAGTTTGTACACCAGGCCGGGGAACACCACCATGATCACCATCACCACGGCCATGGCCAGCCACAGCAGGGAATAATTCAGGTTCAGCCGCTTGCGGTGAATCAGCTTGATGGCCACAAGGCCGTACAGCAGCACAATGCAGAACAGCACCAGACGGAAACGGTCGCTCATGCCCTTCGCCCCTTTCTGCGGCCCGTCAGCCGCATGCCCGCCAGCACAATCGCCAGGGATACCTTGAACATGTAGTGCAGCGATCCCAGGGCGCGAATGGAGCTGACGCCGCCCTGGCGCTCATTCATGCGCACGGGCACTTCCTTCACCCGCATGCCCTGGTACAGCGCCGATACGATGGCCTCGGGCTCGGGATAGTCCTGGGCGTAGTTCTGGGCAAAATAGGCGGTGAGTTCCTTGCCGCAGGCGCGAAAACCGCTGGTCACGTCCCGGATGGCGCGGCCCGTGGTCAGGCGAATCAGGCCGCTGATCCAGCGGATGCCCAACCGGCGGGCGGCGGAGGACTGGAACCCCCGGTCCCGGTCGTCCTCCTCGGGCAGAAAGCGGGAGCCCACGGTCATGTCCGCCTGCCCCTGCACAATGGGCGCAATCAGCTTGTGGATGTTGTCTGCCCGGTGCTGCCCGTCCCCGTCGAACTGCACGGTCAGGTCATAGCCATGCTCCACGGCATATTTGTAACCCGTCTGCACGCCGCCGCCAATGCCCAGGTTCACCGGCAGATCCAGGTAGGAGGCATGATTGCTCCGCAGCAGCGCGCGGGTGCCGTCCCGGGAGCAGTCGTTAATTACCACCCAGTCCGCCTCCGGGCAATGCTCCCGAAGATCCGCCAGGGTGGTCATAATGGCTGCTTCTTCATTGTATGCGGGGATAATCACCAACAGTTTGGCCACAATGCGCCACCGTCCTCTTTTGTTGCTCAGGGTGCGCGGCTCAGGGCGTGGGCGGCTTCTCCGCCTCTGCCTGGGGCGCCCGGCGCTCCACGGTTTCCTTCAGCAGCTGGTAGGCCACGGACACGATGGGGATGATCAGCACCATGCCGGGAATCCCGGCCACCGCGCCGCCCAGGAACACGCCCGCCAGCGTCACATACGCCGGAAGCCCCACCGAGCTGCCCACGATGTGGGGATAGATCACATTTCCCTCCACCTGCTGAGCAATTAGAAACCAAATGCCAAACACCACCGCCTTGGCCGGGTCCATGATCACGATCATCATAAAGCCGATGAAGAAGCTCATGTAGGCGCCGATGAAGGGGATCAGCGCCATCACCGCCGTGAGGCAGGAAAGGGAAATGGCGTAGGGCAACCCGAACAGCAGCATACCCACAAACAGGATGCTGCCCAGGATGCATGCCTCCAGGCATTGCCGGGAGAGGAAAATGCTGAACGTGCTGACGAACATCCGCCCCACGCGCATCAGCTCATCCGCCACGCGCCGGGGCGCAAACGTCAGCAGCAGCGCCGCCCCCTGCCGCTTCACCCGCGCCTTGTTTGCCAGCAGGTAGATGGCCAGAATCAGCGACATGAGGATGCTGGCCACCGAGCTGAATACGCTGGCGATGGTGGTGACCGCCGTGCCCGCCAGGTTGCCCAGGTTCTGCGAAATCCACTGGGAGAGCTCCGTGAGCTTCTGGGAGACGATTTTGGGATCCAGCCCGATCTCCCCGGCCAGGCGTTCAATCTGATCCGTATTGTCCCGGATGAGGGTAACCACGCCGTTGATCGCGTTGAAGAACTGCGGCAGTATGAACCGGCCCACCACTGCCAGCACCAGGGGGAGCAGCAGCAGCGTCAGCGTCAGCCCCAGCATGTTGCGCGTGCCGGGCTTTAGCCGGTTTTTGCGGTCCAGCCGGGCGAAAATGCGGTCAAAGCCGCGCACCGGCACGTTGAGGATCAGCGCAAAGGCGCCGCCCAGCAGAATGGGCGAGAGCAGCCCCAGCAAGCCCATCACGCCCTGCCACAGGTCCTGCAGATGCGTAACGGCCGCAAACAGAATCACCCCGAAGGCAATCAGCAGCATGGTCCTCCGGAAAGATTGATCCCGATGATTCATCGGCGCGATCCCCCTCCCATCGCTTTCACTCTGCTCTATCCTAGCGCATTTTGCCCAAAAAAGCAAGGGAGGCCCGCCGCCGCGCGCCCCCCTGGAAAATCGTGGCTGTCCGCCTTAGCTGCCCGTGGAGCGGTAGTGCCGGGCGCCCCAATACCACACCCGCACCATGATCCCGAAAAAGACCGCCCCGGCCAGGGGCGCGAGCAGCGATGCCAGGTAGGAAGCCCCCCACAGGGGTTTGTCCAGGATGTAGCTCACGGGCAAATGCATGCACAGGGCGAAGGGGGCCACAAAGGTAAACAGCAGCCGCAGGGGCCGGGGGTAAATATCCGCCGGATACTGGCAGGCGGCGCGGCCCCCATAGGTGAGCACGTTGACCATCTCGATGCTCTTGACGGAGAAGAAGCTCACCGTGGCCTCGATGAGGAACAGCCCCAGCAGCAGCAGCGCGCTGCCCAGGCAGCTGACCAGCAGCAGCAGCGCCTTGCCCCAGCTCCAGGCCAGGGGCTGGCCCGCCGCCGCCAGGGCCAGGGCGCACAGCCCCACCAGGATGCCCCCCAGCCGCCGGGGGTCCAGCCGGGCGCAGATCACCTGGACAAACAGCGCCCGGGGCCGGGCCAGCATGGTGTCAAACTCGCCGCTGTGCACATAGGCGGAGAAGTTTTCCACCCCGCGGCCCAGGAACTGCCCCAGGGCGAACACGCACTGCATCACCCCGAAAAAGAACAGGATCTCCGGGCCGCTCCACGGCCCCAGGCGGGTGAAGCGCCCCAGCAGCACCGCCACCGCCAGCAGATCCCCGCCGGTCATCACCGCCTGGGAAAGGGTCTGCATCAGGAAGGACGCCCGGTACTGCATGGCGGAGCGGAGCAGCAGCCCCATGGCACGGCCCATATACCGCAAGGTTTTCATGCTCAGCCTCCTTGTATAGTCACCCGCAGCAGCTCCCGCCGCCACATGCCCCGGCCCAGCCAGCCCAGGGCCAGCAGCCACCCCAGCTGCATCCCCAGGGTCAACAGGAAATCCCCGCCGCCCAGGTACAGGCGGATGGGCGCGTCCAGGGCCTGGGCAAAGGGCTGAAAGCGAATGAGTCCCTGCACCTGCGCAGGGAACAGCGTCAGGGGAATCACATTGCCCGCGAAGATCATCATCAACAGTTGGATCATGGCGCTGACGCCCCGGGAATCCAGGGTTTGCATCACCACCGCCGAGCGTATGGCGTCCACCGCGGCAATCACCGCCAGTCCCGCCATCAGGGACACCGCAAAGGCTGCCCCGGCCCCCCAGGTGGGCGGCAACGCCATGCGATAGCCCACTGGCAGCACAAACTGCAAAGACACCATGGGCGCGCCGCGCATGAGCATGCCCACCAGCTTCTGGGCCACCGCCCGGCTGAACCACCATCCCCAAGGGTCCACCGGACGGCACAGGTCATAGGCGATGCCCCCGGAAAGCACCCGCTCGTTCAGTTCCTCGTCCGCGGACAGCAGCGCCCGAAAGGCCATCTGCTGGAGCCAGACGTAAGTCACCACCTCCGCCAGGGGCGTTTCCTGAGCGCCCCCCGAGGCATACAGGGCATGGTACAGGGCGATGTACACCAGCCCGAAGAACATCTGGGTCACCAGGCCGCCCAGGGCCGCGCCCCGGTACTGGGTTTCCAGCAGCGCCCGCACCCGAAAGGCGGAAAGATAAGGCCGTAAGCGCAGCGTTTTCATAAGGCAAGCTCCTGATACATCCGCGCAATCAGCTGATCCACGTTCTGTTCCTTCAATGTCATCTCCCGGAGGGTCCCCGCCTGACGAACCCAGTCCAGCATATCCCCGGTGGGGACCTGCGCAGGGGGATAGTCCACTTCGATGGCGTCGCCGTCCCGGCGCAGTACGCAGCCCGGCGGCAGAGGCGGCGGGGCGGCTTCCCCGGCAAAGGCGCAGCGCAGGGTATGCACCGTGTCGTACCGGCGAAGCAGCTCCTGCAGCGCGCCGTCATACAGCAGCTTCCCGTGCCCCAGCACCATGACCCGGCTGCAAAGGGCCAGCATGTCCTCCATGTCGTGGGTGGTGAGCAGAATGGTGGTGCCTTCCCGGCGGTTTTCCTCCTTGAGAAAGCTCCGCAGAGCCAGCTTGCTCACCGCGTCCAGGCCAATGGTGGGCTCGTCCAGAAACAGCAGCCGGGGCCGGTGCAGCAGCGAGCCGCAGACCTCCGCCCGCATGCGCTGCCCCAGGCTCAGCTGCCGCAGGGGCGTGCGCAGCAGGGGACCCAGCTCCAGGGCGTCGCTGATCTGCTTCAGCCGGTCCGCCCAGTCATTGCGCGGCCGGTCGTAGATCTCCCGCAGCAGGTCAAAGGAATCGGCGATGGGCACGTCCCACCACAGCTGGGTCCGCTGGCCGAAAACCACCCCCAGCTCCCGAACGTGCTGCTTTCGCTCCTGCCAGGGGATCCGTCCCGCCACCCGGCACGTCCCCTCCGAAGGGGTCAGAATGCCGGTGAGCAGCTTCACCGTGGTGGACTTGCCCGCGCCGTTGGGGCCGATCAGCCCCACCAGCTCCCCGGCCTCCACCTGAAAGCTGGCATGGTCCAAGGCCTTCACCGTCTCCCGCTCCCGGGCCACCCACCGGCGAAGTCCGCCTCCCTGGACCCGTTTTTTGCGGACAAAGTACCGGCTCAGGCCTTCCGCCTCCATGTACGCCATGATGCCCTCCTATGCGCTTGTCGAAAAAGAAAACAGGGAAATTGATTATACGCGCATTCCGGCAAGATGTCAACCATTTTTTGCAAAGCATTGGGATATAAAAAAACAGCGGCCCGAAAGCCGCTGAAAGGCTCCCCCACAGGGGGGTCACTGGATCTCCACAAAAACGGGCTTGCTGTTCTTGGCGGTGGCGGCCTTGACCACGGCGCGAATCGCCTTGGCAATGCGTCCCTGCTTGCCGATGACCTTGCCCATGTCCTCCGGGGCCACATTCAGCTCCAGGATGATGGCTTCGGGTCCCTCGGTTTCATGGACGACCACCTGATCCGGATGATCCACCAAGGACTTCGCCACAAAGGTCACAAGTTCTTGCATGGCTGCTCCTTTCTGTCAGCAGAGGAAGCGGCCCTCACTCGATCACGCCGGTCTTCTTCAGCAGCACCTTCACGGTGTCGGTGGGCTGAGCGCCAACGCCGAGCCAGTACTTGGCGCGCTCGCCGTCCACCTTGATGTCAGCGGGAGCGGTCATGGGATTGTAATAGCCGATCTCCTCGATGAAGCGGCCGTCGCGGGGGCTGCGCACATCGGCGACCACCACGCGGTAGAAGGGGTTCTTCTTCATACCCATTCTCTTCAGACGGATTTTCACGGACATTTGGGAATTCCTCCTTGTATGCATTTCGGGAATGTATATGGAAATCCCGGAATTCCGGGATACCACGCGAAAATTTTTACCGGAAGGGGATGCGCAATTTGGCCTTGCCCTTGCGCCCCATGAAGGACTTCATCATCTTCTTGGCCTGCTCAAACTGATTGATGAGCTGGTTCACGTCCTGCACGGTGGTGCCGCTGCCCGCGGCGATGCGCTTGCGGCGGTTGGCGTTGAGGATGGCGGGATTGCGCCGCTCCTTGGGGGTCATGGAGCGGATGATGGCCTCGGGCTTTTTCAGGGCGTTGTCGTCCACCTGCTCCAGCTGGGCGGCCTGGCCGCTCATGCCGGGGAGAAGCTTGAGCATCTCCCGGATGCCGCCCATTTTTTTCATGGATTGCATCTGCTCCAGGAAATCCTCCAGGGTCAGCTCCGCGTTGCGGGACTTGTTGGCCAGCTTGTCCAGGTCTTTTTCGTCGAAGGCCTCGCTGGCCTTGTCGATGAGCGTCAGCACGTCGCCCATGCCCAGGATGCGGCTGGCCATGCGATCCGGGTGGAAAGGCTCGATATCGCTGAGCTTTTCACCCACGCCGGAGAACTTGATGGGCTTGCCCGTCACTGCGCGCACGCTCAGCGCCGCGCCGCCGCGGGTGTCGCCGTCCAGCTTGGTGAGAATCACGCCCTGGATGTCCAGCTTGTCGTTGAAGGTTTGCGCCACGTTCACCGCGTCCTGGCCGGTCATGGCGTCCACCACCAGCAGGATCTCCTGGGGCTTCACCGCATCGCGGATGCGCACCAACTCGTCCATGAGCTCCATGTCGATGTGCAGGCGGCCGGCGGTGTCGATAATCAGCACGTCCCGCTGATAGTAGCGGGCATACTCGATGGCTTCCTTGGCGGTTTTCACCGGATCCTGGGTGCCCTTTTCAAACACGGGCACATGCACCTGCTCGCCCACCACCTGCAGCTGCTTGATGGCGGCGGGGCGGTAAATATCGCAGGCGGCCAGCATGGGCTTTTTCCCCTGCTTGGTCAGGTAGCCCGCCAGCTTGGCGGCCATGGTGGTTTTGCCCGCGCCCTGCAGGCCGCAGAGCATGTAAATGGTGGGCACGCTGCTGGACCAGGTGAGCTTGGCGTTGGAGCCGCCCATCAGCGCGGTCATTTCCTCGTTGACGATTTTGATCACCTGCTGGGCGGGGGTCAGGGAGGAAAGGATCTCCTGGCCCACGCAGCGCTCGGTGACCTTTTTGATGAAATCCTTGGCCACGGCGTAGTTCACGTCCGCCTCCAGCAGCGCCATGCGGACCTCCCGCATGCCCTCCTTTACGGCGGCCTCGGTCAACTTGCCGCGCCCGGTCATTTTTTTCAGCGCGCCCTGCAGTTTTTCACTCAAGCCCTCAAAGGCCATTGCCATCCTCCTGATCCAGCGCCCGCAGCGAAGCGATCATCGCCCGGGCGTCGTCGTAGCGCTCCTCGTCCAGCGCCTGCTGGCACTGTTCCAGCCCCCGCTGCATGCGGGTGAACCGCGCCGCCACCCCCAGCTTTTCCTCCAGCTCAAAAAGCTGATGGGCGGCCCGGGTGAGCAGGTCGTGCACCGCCTGGCGGCTGATCCCTGCCTCCTGGGCGATTTCCCCCAGGGAGAGGTCCTCCTCGCAGTGCATGCGCATCACGTCCCGCTGCTTGGGGGTGAGCAGCCCGCCGTAAAAGGCGCTGAGCCAATTCAGCTCGATTTTCTTTTCCAGCTCGCCCTGGGCCATGGTGCGCTCCTTTTCCGGTGTAAAGGTTTTTCCCTTGACACCCAGATCATTATACACGCTTTCCGCCGCTTGTCAAGAGGATTTTCAACGCTTCCACCGGCGCTGCGAACAGGGCGAAACCCTTTGTCAACGCAGGGAAGCGGCTTCCGTCGCTGCTTCGGCGCGCAGAAGCGGGGATCATCTTCCCACCGCCTGTGACATCAATTCCGCGCTTTGCCTGCGCTGCAGGCTGTCGGACCACCAGGAAAGGCTTTCCCGCGTGGAGAGCGCGTCCTCAAACAGCGTCAGGATCTCCTGCCGCAGCCCCTCGTCCGCGGATGCTTCCAGCAGACGGCACAGGGCGGGGGCCGCCGCGTCGGGGAAATCCGTGTACTGGGTCAGATCCATCTCCGGCAGGCTGCCGGCCAGGTAGCGGTCCACGTTTGTCTCGGCTACGATGCCCCCGGCGTTCATCAGCCCGGTGACCGCCAGGGCGCAGGCTGCCAGCACGACCCCCAGTCGCAGCATGGGCAGGGGATGGTACAGGGAAACCAGCAGCGCCACAAACAGCAGGGCCAGCGCCGCCATCATGCAGCTGGTGTACAGCCGCAGCAGCGTCAATCCATACAGGCGGATGTACAGCAGCATCTTGGTCAGGGCCAGCGCAATCAGGCACAGGGTCAGCGCCGCCAGCAGCGTCTGCGCCGCCCGGGTAACGCCGCGGCCGGCGCAGCGATACCGCCGCGCTCCCAGAAATACCGCTAGGTTCAGCATTGCCGCAGCGCACAGCTGGAAAAAACCCTGCCGGGCATACCCGCTGTACATCTCCGGCGCGCCGCCGGGGCGGAGCATCTCCGGCAGCGTCCGGCAGGAGACAGCCAGGAACAGCAGATACAGCCCGCAGTACAGCCCCAGCATAACGCCCAGCACCACCGGGTCGCCCTCCTTGGGCGGGCGCGTTTCGCCGCCGGCCTCACGCCCGGCCCGCAGGGAGAGGCAGCATAAATACAGGCCCGCCATCAGGGACAGCGCCACTTTCATCACGCCTTGCGGCAGCGCGTCCTCCAGGCTGTTCAGCCATCCGGCGCAGAAATCATAGAAGGCCTGGTCCGCCCAGAGCAGCAGGCCGCCCGCCATCAGCAGCAGCGGAAGCGCCAGCCCCACGCCCAGCGCCGCGCGGCCCAGCCGCCCGCCCCGCGCGCTGCCTTTCAGCCCCTCCGCCACGGCGCCCAGCTCGCCCAGGGGAAGAAAATCCTTGCCCAACGCCCATACGCCTCTTCCCCGCAAACCGCCCAGCGCCCATAGCCCCAGGGAGAGCGCCAGCCCCAGCAGCAGCGCCGGCGACAGCATCGGCTGCTCCCACAGGGCGACGGCGGCTGCATAGCATGCCGCAGGCAACAGCCACCACCAGACCGCACGACGCCCCGGCGCGCCGCCGCATGCGCACCATACGCCCACGCCCGCCGCGGCCATCAGCCCCACGTTCGCTCCCCATCGGGAGAACAATACCGCCTGCAAAACTCCAAAGCCCAGCGCCGTAAACACCGCCAGCATTATCCATGGCTTTTTCTGGAACATTTTTATCCCTCCTTCGCCTGAAAGGCTAACAGAGATAGTACTGTTTGTCAATAGAATTTTATCGTTTTTCGATATTTTTCTATTGACAAGCGATGAAATTGCTGCTATGATAGCGTTGCGATCAAGCAAAGGAGGCCACAAGGAGATGAAAAAAGCGTTGCAATCCCGCGCCGCGCTGTCCCGCATGCTTAAGGCGGTCACGGTGATGGCTTTTGCAGGGACGCTGTTTGCCGGACTGGTGCCTGTGCCCCAGTTCGCGCAGCACATCGCGCAGCTTATGCCGGGGTATGCAAATTTTGCCCCTGCGGCGGTGGCGTATGTGAACCTGGGTTTTCTGCCCTTTTATGCGGCGCTGGTGCTGGCGTGGCGGGTGTTTTCGGCCATTGGCCGGGACGAGAGCTTTACCCGTGCCAACGCCCGCCGGGTGCGTCTGGCAGGCTGGCTGGCGCTGGGAGAAACGGCGTACCTGGCCGGCGGACTGGGTTGGTTCGGCTTTCATCAGGCGTTGTCGGGGGTGATGGCGCTGGGATTTGTGGGGCTGATGCTGCTGGGGTTGGCCGCCGCCGTGCTGTGCTACGCCCTCTCAGTGCTCATCCTGCAGGCCGCGGAGATGAAGGAAGAAGCCGACCTGACCGTGTAAGGAGGCCATGCGATGCTCATTGTAAATCTGGACGTGATGCTGGCCCGGCGCAAAATGAGCGTGACGGAGCTGGCGCAGCGGGTGGGCATCACCCTGGCAAACATCTCCATACTGAAAAACGGGAAAGCAAAGGCCATTCGCTTTTCCACACTGGAGAAAATTTGCCAGGTGTTGGAGTGCCAGCCCGGCGACATTCTGGAATACCGGGAGGATTGACGCCAAAGCGCGTTTTGAAAAAAGAAAAAAGTCCGATGAACGGACCTAAGAAGCGAAACATCAGGCAGGCGCAGGTTCCCACGCTGGGAATCGCGCCTGTTTTTTTCGTGAATTTGCCAGGTTTGCGCCGCCGCCGCTTCGGTCACAATAGCCCTGACAACCAGAACAGGAGGTGAACGCCAAATGAATCAGAACCAGAACGCCTCCGGCATGGTGCCGGAGGCTCGGGGCGCCCTTGACAACATGAAGTTTGAGATCGCCCGTGAGCTGGGCATCAACTTCAAGCAGGGTTACAACGGCGACCTGAGCTCCCGCGACAACGGCTACGTGGGCGGCTACATGGTCAAGCGCCTGATCCGGCAGGCGGAAAACCAGCTGGCAGGCAAGGCCAAGTAAGCGCCGGCCATCCTTCCCCACGGAAACGTTGAAAGGAGTAATGCAGCATGTATAATCAGAATCAGAACCAGAACCAGGCTCAGAACCAGAACAGCGGCAAGATCGAGGTGCCCGAATCCCGCGCGGCCCTGGACAACATGAAGTATGAAATCGCCGGCGAGCTGGGCATCAACCTGAAGCAGGGCTACAACGGCGACCTGCCCTCCCGTCAGGCGGGTTCCATCGGCGGCTACATGGTCAAGCGCCTGATCGAGCAGGCCGAGCGCCAAATGGCCGGCAAATAAACAACCGCGCGCCCAAAGGCGAAAGGCGGCGGCTCCGCCTTTCCCGGCGCGCCGGGTGAAGAACCGCGGCAGCGCGTAAAGGCGCAGGGAAGGGGCGGCGTCGGAGAGCCTGCGGGCCCTCCGGCGCCGCCTAAAAAAATCGCCGGCGCTTCGTCTGTAAAGGCGTGGCGCACACGGTCCAATCGCCTTGGCGAGGGGTCGGAGAGGCTGTATGCTCCGGCCCCTCGCCAAAGGTTTTGGACAATCTGAAGCGCCCCCCTGCCACGGCAGAGGGGCGCCATTTTGCTTGGAACAGCGGGGATGGGCTTATTCGGCGGGGGTCTCCAGCGCGTACTGCACCGCCTGCTTCAGCGCGCCGGAGGTCACGGTCGCCCCGGCCACGGCGTCCACCGCGTCCAGATCATCCTGACCGGCGATGAGCGCGTTGATGTAATCGGAGCCGTCGGCGGTAAGCACCGCGCCGATGCCGTCGGTCTCCTGCGCGTCGCGCACGGAGATGGCAATGACCTTGCCCTCGGCATCCAGGGTCACGTTGGTCTCAATCTCGCCGCCGAAGCCCTGGGTCACCACTTCCTTGACCACGGTGCCGTCCTCGTTCTCGGTGGTGTTCACCACGCCCTGGAACAGCTCCCCATGGATGGCCAGGTAAACCATGCGCTGGAAGTCGCCGGTGAAGGTGATGGTCGCCCCGGAGACCACATCCCGGTCCTCGATGGGGGTACTGGCCTGGTTCACCGTGCGGAACATCTCATACACGTCCTCGAGGGTCATCTGGTTCTCCAGGATGTAGATGATGATGGCCTCAATCTGCTCGCCATAGCTGCGGCCGCCGTTATAGCCCGCAAAGGACACACGCTTGGAGCCCTCCACAAAGGCGCCGTCCGCATACAGGCCATGGAGCGCCAGCAGATCCTTCACCGGGGTCTCGGCGGTGAGCTCAATGCCCGCTTCCCTGGCCAGATAGCCGTAGACGATCAGGGCCTTTTCCACGGTCACGGCGTTGTCAGGCCGGGCCATGTCGGTGAAGGTCAGGTCCTGGAACTGGGTCTCCTCGGTGAGCTCGTCGCAGGCGGCGGTGACCATGTACTGGGCATAGTAGGCATCCCCGTCGGAGAAGGCGGGATCGTAGCCATAGACGCTCAGGGTGGTCAGCTTGAAGCCGTCGCCCTCGGCCTCCACGGTGGCGTCGGAGACGTTCATCATGTAGCCCATGATGTCCTTCTTGGAGTACTCATCTTCCATGCCCTTGTTGCGGACGATGTCGAAATTCAGCTTGGTAATGATGCCGTCGGTGGTTTCGCCTTCAAAAATGAAGGTGTCGTTCTTGGGTTGGCCGGAGGACGTGGTGCCCACCATTTCGTACTCCGCGGAGAAGGTTTCCACCTTGGCCTCTTCGGCGCAGGCGGTAACGGAGAGCAGCATGGCCAGTACCAGCAGGATGGAGCATACCTTTTTCATTGTGTGAACCTCGCTTTCTTGCAAATGGGGGAAAACCTATGCGCTCAGCCGGCCGGCTGGACGTATCCAGCCGCTGCCGCCTGTTGCAGCCCTTTCAGGTCCTCGGCGTTGGGATGCTCCAGCGCCTGGTCGAAATTCTCGATCATCTTGTCCAGGTTAGGGGCGTGGTCCGGTTGGGCCAGCATGGCCATATAGCGCTCCCGGACTGCCATGGGCATTTTTCCCTGGCACATGTAGGCGCCTACCAGGCGATTGCTGGGCTCCAGCCGCTGGGCCACCCGGTCCAGGATGCGCTGGAAATACACGCGGGCGCCGCCAAATCCCGCCGTGCCGAACAGGAACGTTTCCTTCCCGTGCAATTGGGGCAGAAACGCCTGGGTATCCGCGTCGCACTCCCCTTTATCCGTCCAGAAGCCTATATACACCCGCTGCGCCGCCAGAGCGCGGGCGTCCGGGGCGCCGAAATAGACGCACTCCTCCGGCGGAAGCGCCTGACGAAGGGTCTGGGCCAGCCGCTCCGTGTTTCCTGTGCGGCTGCTGTACACAATGGCGTAGGTCATGGTTCCATCCTTTCTGCGCCGCCTGTTTCCGCTGCTTCCGCCACCTTGTGCATTAACGCCAGCAGCGTTGCCCGCTCCGTTCCGGTCAATCCTGCAAGCTTATCCGCATCCCAAGAAAAAAACATGCACTGACTCTCCCGGAAGGCCTGCTTGCCTTTCTCGGTAAGATTTAGCCGGTAGGCACGTCCCACACGCTCTTTGTTCAGAAACCCGCTCTCTACCATACGGGTAACGCACCGCTGGGAATAACCCCAGTCCATCCGCAGTGCCCGTGTCATCTCCGCAGGCGCACAGCCTGGATGTTTGCCTACATAGAGCATGCAGTAGATCCAACCTTGGTGCAGCCCCAATGGGTTCAGCCGCTCTCCAGCGTAGGCATAGAAATCTTTATACAGGGCTGAGATTGCATAGGCAAAGGTCTGGCGCATTCCGCCGCATCCTTTCCATTTGTGCTTTCCAGGTTCAGTGTATCATGTTTCTTGACAAAGTCAAGTAAATTCTTCGAGGGAATCACCCCCTGTTGCCGCTATTTTTGTAAAAAAAAAAACTGTCACGTCTATTTCAATCGACAAGGGAAGTAGCAAAAAAGCGCCGTACAGCCCGTATTTTCCAGGCTGCACGGCGCGGTGCATTATTCGGTTTCCGCAGTGGGGTCAATCAGGTCGGAGTGGCCGATGCCCAGCAGCTCCGTGGTGGTGCGGGGATAGGTGCGCCCGCCGCTGTAGGAACCCACCCGGGTGATGCGCTGGCCCATGAAGGTGAAGGCGGCGGTCTGTCCGCCATCGAGGTTGATCGCCAGGGAGCAGCCGGTTTGCTGCATCATCTCGCACAGCTTTGTCAGGCTCACGCCGGCGCTCTCCTTGCCCATGCGGCCTTCCACCATCATGGCCATGTAGTGGCCGTTTTCAAACATGCCCACGGCGCAGCGGGGCTCCGAGTACACGCCCCGGGAGGACTCCACCACGTAGGAATTGATCTCATCCCCGCGGAAGAGCCAGGGGCCGAAGGAGAACACGTCCTCCGCTCCCATGTCCAGGTACTGCTGGGCGGTGTAGGCGTTAAAGTCGTATACGCCCCACTCCCCGTTGGCGTACAGGGCCAGGGTATCCAGGTTGGGGAACTTGCTGCGCAGCGTCTTGGGGGCCTCATCGTAGAGCACGCGGCCGCCGCGGATGATGATGCCCACGGCCAGGTTGCGCCGGGTGCGGTAGGTATAGTAGTCCGTGTTCATGCCGAAAACCACCTGCTGCTCCGTGGCGATGCGCGCGGACTGCACGTGCTGGCGCTCCGGGTTGCTGGGATCGAAGAGAATGGAGCCGAAGCGGTTCTGCTCCGTGTCGCAGAAGACCTCCGCCTCATACCAGGTGATGGGGCCCTCCTCGTCAAAGTAGCGGTCCACCCGGACCACCAGGGTGGGGGAGGCATAGAACCACAGCCCGTTTTCCTCGTCGGCAATCACGTGCTCCCCTTCCACCGGGTAGCCCAGCTCATCCCGCGGGCAGTCGGCGGCCGCGGGCCATTCGCAGGTGACTGCGGGCTTGGCGTAGTCCACATGCACGGGGCTGGGGGTGGCGGTGGGCTCGGCGGTGGCGACAGCGCCGCCGGGAACCACGTTTTCGAACAGGTCGTTCCGGGCTACATCCTCGCCCACGGTGGTATACGCCAGGCCGAACAGCGCGCAGCTGTACGGGCCCTCGTCGGTGACGGTGAAGTCGGTGTTCTGCTGGGTCACGTGCCAGGCATAGGCGTCCTGGGCCGCCTGCAGGCCGGTCCGCCCGCCCAGGGAGGCCAGGGGCACGTTCCAGTCCATGACCAGCGGATCATCCCCGTACAGGTGCAGGTACAGCTTCTGCACGGTCCACAGGCCGTACTCCGTGGCGGAGCTGCTCTCCACATCCAGGCGCATGCTGTTCTCCACGCAATACAGCGCCACGTCGGCGCACACCCGGTGGGCCCCATGGCCATACTCGCCCTTCACATCGTGGGTGACCATCACGTCCGGCTTGTAGTGCCGGATCTGCTCCATCACAAAGGCCCGGGCCTGCCGCTTGGGCCACTTTTCATAGCCCTGCTCCAGGGAGCTGGAATAGCCGTCATAAAAGGGGCCCACCACGGGATAGCTATGCACGCCCATCTCCCACAGGCCGTTGAGCAGCTCGCTCATGCGGGTGGTGTTGGAGTCGGTCATGTACACCACCACGGTGGCCTTGCCCTGCTCGGTGGCATAGGTGGGCAGCAGGCCGCCGAAATAGATCAGCTCGTCGTCCGGGTGCGCCGCCAGGACCATCAGGTCCGCTTTCTCCGGCGTGGGTTCCCACACCTGCACCCAATCGGGCAGCTCGCCCTGGTTCAGCACGAAGAGCTCGTTGATCTGCAGGGCCTTGGATTTGCTAAACCCCGCCCACAGCCGGAAGTGGGTGGCTCCGCCCAGCTCCACCACCGTGTGCATATAGTCGGTGCCGCCCTGGACCAGGGTGGTCCACTCGCCGGCCTCATCCTTTACCTCCACCCGCCATTCGTCGGGCATGGTGGCAAAGCACACATACAGATAGCCCGCGGGGGTGGCGTCGGCGGTGGTGAACTCAATCCAGGATTCCCGGCGCTCCCGCCCGTTCCAGCGGGTGGTATACTTGCGGTCGTACAGGCGCGTGACCGCGCTGCCGCCGGAGGTTTTGATCTCGCAGCCCTCGGTGATGTCCTCGGCCTCCTGGGCCGAAGCGCTGGCCGCGGTAAAAAGCAGCAGCGCCGCCAGCAGCAGGATGATCCAACATGCTTTTTTCATTTTTCGCTCACCTCAGCAGCACAAAGGGGTCGTCCTTGCTCCCCGTGCCGCTCACGATTTCCAGATCCGTCAGGGAGAGCCGCACGCCGGGGCGCACGCCCTCGTTCATCACCACGCAGCGGATGTAGCCCAGCTTGCCGTCCACCTTGGTGCAGCGTGTGCCGTAGGCCTTGGTGGAGGACTGGGAACGGGTCCAGTAGGGGGAGGAACCATTGGAGTAGCGGAACAGCCCGTTTTCCAGGGCATAGGGCGTGCCGTAGCCCTGGCGGGACTTGTTGCTGGCGAAGCCATAGGCGGCGTTTTTCAGGTCCTCGCCCGTGGCCAGGAAAAGATAGCCCAGCTCGTCGCTGTACAGCAGCAGTTCCTGCTCCTCCGGGGTGAACCATTCGTCGAGCTTCTCCTCATGGAGCAGCGCGTACAGCTCCGTGCGGTTCCACTGGCCGTCGAAGGACACATATTCCTTGTCGTCCTCGTGCACCCGGTGGTTGAACAGGATATATTCACTGTACAGATACGCTTCCTCATCCTCCACGGCCAGCACCCGCCAGAGAATGGCTTCCTCGCCCCCGTCCTCTGCCTGGGGGCACCGCCCCAGCGCCACGTACTGATAGCCCTGCTCCGCGTCGTAGCCGCGCAGCTCCTGGGCCTGGGACAGCGCCGGAATCAGCGCAAACATGGCCGCCGCCAAAATAAGAAGCAGTTTCTTCCCCATTCGGATTCCCTCCTGTAGCTTTTTGCCCTACGCTCACCGTCGAGGGGACAGGCAAAACATACAAAAGATTATAATGCCTCCACCCTGAAAAGTCAATTTTTACGGCGCTATTTTACGTTTGCCGCAAGGCGTTCCTGCTCCGGCCATACGCTTCAGGCAAAGCGCTTCGCTTCTGCAGCATGCGCGCTTGCCCATGCCTGGAGTTGCGCCTGCCTTTAATTCAGGAAGCGTTTCAGCGGACAAGGCAAAAAGCCATTGTCCTGAAGTGGCAAACCTTTTTTGCAACGTGCAGCAGTTCCTGCCTTTTTCTTTGCCGCCATCTTTTCGGCAGCGGGGGTTTGTGGTATACTAAGGGCTGCGCGCCCATGGGCGCGGAGGGCCGCCCCGGGCGGCCGTCAAAGGTTCAGGAGGATCGAATGGGAAATTTTGTGGATCATGTAAAAATTACGGCCAAGGCCGGCAATGGGGGAAACGGCAGCGTTTCCTTCCACCGGGAGAAGTTTGTGCTCAACGGCGGACCCGACGGCGGCGACGGCGGCGTGGGCGGCGACGTGGTGCTCTTTGCCGACCCCAATATGCACACGCTGCTGGATTTCCGCTTCAAATCCAAGTATACCGCGGAAAACGGCGCGGACGGCTCCGGCGGCCGCTGCACCGGCAAGCGGGGGGAGAACCTGATCATCAAGGTGCCCGTGGGCACGGTGGTCCGGGACGAAGCCTCCGGCGCAGTGGTGGCGGATATGTTCGAGCCCGGCTCCAGCAAGACGCTGCTTCGGGGCGGACGGGGCGGCTGGGGAAATAGCCACTTTGCCACCCCCACCCGCCAGGCGCCCAACTTCGCCAAGCCCGGGGTCAAGACGGAGATACATACCTTCCTGCTGGAATTGAAGACCATCGCGGACGTGGGGCTGGTGGGCTATCCCAACGTGGGCAAGAGCACCATCCTCTCGGTGGTCACCTCCGCCAAGCCCAAGATCGGCAACTATCACTTCACCACCCTGACCCCTAACCTGGGCATTGTGCGCCGCTATGGCAAGGACTTTGTGCTGGCGGATATCCCCGGGCTGGTGGAGGGCGCGGCGGAGGGCGTGGGCCTAGGACACGACTTTTTGCGCCATGTGGAGCGCACCCGGCTGCTGCTCCATGTGCTGGACATCTCCGGCAGCGAGGGCCGGGACCCCATCGAGGATTACCAGCAGATCAACCGGGAGCTCACCGCCTACGGGGAGCTGAGCCAGCGCCCGCAGATCGTGGTGTGCAACAAAATGGACCTGCCCGAGTCCGCGGAAAACCTGGAGCGGCTCCGGGCGCACCTGGCGGGGCAGGAAATCCCGATTTTCCCGGTGAGCGCCGCCACCCATCAGGGCTTTGAGGAGCTGCTGGACGCTACGGCAAAGCTGCTGGACACCCTGCCGCCCCTGCATCCCTTCGCAGAGGAGGAGGTCCCCCTGCCCGTCCCCGCCATTGACTCCTTCGCCGTGGTCAAGGACGGTTCCGTCTACGAGGTGGACGGCCCGGCCATGCAGCGGCTCATCGACAGCGTCAACTTTGAGGACGAGGAGAGCATGAACTGGTTCCACCGCACACTGCGCCGCTGGGGCGTCATCGACGCCCTGCGCCAGGCCGGCGCCGGGGAGGGCGACACCGTCCGCATCGGCGACATGGAATTCGACTTTGTGGAATAACGCAAGAGAAAGGAAACACGTCCCATGACAAGCAAACAGCGCGCCATGCTTCGCTCCATGGCCAACACCATCGAAACCATCCTCTACGTGGGCAAGGAGGGCGTCACCCCCGGCACCGTCAAGGAGGCCTACGACGCCCTGGAGGCCCGGGAGCTCGTCAAGGGCGCGGTGCAGCCCGGCGCTCCCGTCACCGCCCGGGAAGCGTTGGAGGAGCTGTGCCGGAAGACCGGCGCAGAGCCGGTGCAGCACATCGGCCGCCGGTTTGTGCTCTACCGTCCCAGCCGGGAAAATCCCCGCATTGTGCTGGAGTAACCCCGGCACTTCCCGCCGGAAGAATGCCGAAACGCTGGCCACCATGGGCGCAAGCGCCCTGCGTCAGCGTGTCGAAAAGGTGGGCAACCCCACTTCAGACTGCTGAAACGAGCCTATTCTTTTACACCAAGATGGAAAAATGAAATTTCCGGTTTCTTAGCTTGCCAAGGTTTCATCAAGTATGGGGTCCGAAGGGGTCCAGGGGGAAAGGCGGCTATGCCCGCCTTTTTCAACCGAAACGAGCGGCGGTACGCCGCGACGATTGAGGTTGCGGAACGCGCCCAGCGGAGTCCACTCCGTTCCTGGGAGGGCCGCTGTCGCCTTCGGCGCAGTCGATCCCTCCCCCGGCGCGTTGGCGCCGGTTGATCCTAAGTGTGTTAGCTGAGAGCTGCGCTCGGAGTTGCTTGCATATAAAAAAGTGGCCGAAGCCACTTTTTTGGATTGTTTCACGTGAAACATTTCGTTATTGCAGAAAATCGTCATCCAATGCTTGTAACCGTTGTTCCCGCTCCTCGTGGACGCAGGCCATTACCCTGGCGCAGCCTGTCGCATCCGTGGACACCCGCCAGGGGACGTATTTCTCCTGTGCGTTCAGGTCGCTCTCGTCCGTGCAGGTGATCAGCGTCTGCACCCCGCGAATCTCGTCCAGCAGGCGGGTGCGCCGGTTCAGGTCCAGCTCGCTCATCACGTCGTCCAGCAGCAGCACCGGCGCTTCCCCGGACAGCTGGCGGAACACCGAAAGCTCGCTGAGCTTCATGGCCAGGGCAGCCGTTCGCATTTGCCCCTGGGAGGCGAACAAACGCATATCCTTCTGCTGAATGGTCAGGAGTAGGTCCTCCCGATGGGGACCGAAGGAGGTGCCGCCCCGGCGGATGTCCTCCCCGCGGAGCTGCTCCAGCCGGGCCATGACCGCGGGGATGATCTCCTCCGCCGGGTCCAGGCAACCCTGGTAGGTCAAGGCAAAGCGTTCCTGCTCCCGGCCGCTGATGGCCTGATAGCGGGTCTGCGCCTCCTGGGAAAGCCGCTGGCAGCAGGCCCGACGCTGGGGAATAATCACCGCCGCGGCCCGAGCCATGGCCTCCTCCCAGGGAAGGAAGGCCGCGGCGGGAACGGGGCCCTGGCGGAACTGCCGCAGCAGGGCATTGCGCTGGCGCAGCGCCTGCTGATAGCCCTGCAGCGCCAGAAAATACTGGGTGGACAGCTGGGAAAGCAGCATATCCAGAAAGCGCCGCCGGGCCGCGGGGCCGTCCTTGACCAGCAGCAGGTCCTCGGGGGAGAAGATCACGCACTGGAGCATGCCCATCATCTGGGCCAGGCGGGGAATGCGCTTGCCGTCCAGGAACACCTGCTTGCGCTTCTCCCCGGCGCACAGCAGCTTCACGGCCACATCATGCACGCCGTCCCTGCGCTGGATGGAGACGCCGCAGGCGCCCATTTCCCGATCCCGGGCGATCACCTCCCGGTCCTGGGCGGTGCGGTGGCTCCGGCCCAGGGCGCAGTAATGCACCGCCTCCAGCAGGTTGGTTTTGCCGCTGCCGTTGGGGCCGAAGAAAAGATTGACGCCCGGATCCAGCGTCAGCTCCAGGGCGTCATAGTTGCGGAATTGTTTGAGCTTCAGGGTTTTGATACGCACGCTGCTCCCGCCTTATTGAAAGATGCGCACGGGCAGGATCAGGTACAGGTAATCGTCCCCCTCCGGCGGGCAGACCACGCAGGGGCTGACGTTGCTGTTGAAGCGCATGCACATGCTGTCGTCGGTGATGTTGCGGATGACGTCGCTGATGTACTTGGCGTTGAAGGCGATTTCGATGGGTTCGCCCTGCAGCTCGCAGGCGATGTCCTCCACGGCGTCGCCCATTTCGGCGTTGGAGGAAATTTGCATATTGCCCTGGCTCACATGGATGCGGATGAGGTTATTCTTTCCCTCCCGGGCCATGAGGCTGGCCCGGTCGATGGCGTCCTGCAGGCTAACGCGGCTGACCTTGACCAGGGTCTGGGTGGCGGAGGGGAGGATTTTGCGGTAGTCGATGTACTCCCCCGCCAGGGTGACGGTGTTCAGGCAGGTGTTGCCGAAGTTGGCCTGCAGCCGTCCCTTGCCGACGGTCAGGGCGCAGGGCGTTTCCTCGTCCAGGAGCACCTTGCCCAGCTCGCTGAGCACCCGGCCGGGGATCACCGTGGACAGCTGGGAGACGCCCTCGGGCAGCTGGAAATTCCCGGCGGTCTTCTGCATGGCCAGGCGGAAGCCGTCCAGGGCCACCAGGCGGCTTTCGGCGGAGGTGACCTCCAGCAGGCAACCGGTGAGGATCTGCCGGCTCTCGTCGGTGGCGATGGCGAAGACCACGTGGCTGATCATATCCCGCAGCTTGTTCTGGGGGAAATCAAACCGGGTGCCCTGCTCGATGGAAGCCATGGCGGGGAAGTCCACCGCGTTCATGCCCGCCAGGCTGCCCTTGAAGGACATGCAGCGAATGGAGGCCGCGTGGTTGTCGTTGACCTTGATGGTCACGTCCCCGCCGGGGAGCTTGCGGACGATCTCCGTGAACAATTTTCCCGGAAGCACCACCTGGCCGGGCTCCTTGATCTGCGCGGTGAGCACGGTTTCAATGGACAGGCTGCCGTCGGTACACAGCAGGGTAATGCTGTCCTCCCCGGCATCCAGCAGCACGCCCTCCAGAATCTGCTTGGAAGGCCGGGCCGACAGGGCCCTGGTCACAATATTCAGCCCGTCCAGAAGGTCCTGGGCGTTCATGGAAAACAGCATGGGATCATCCTCTCCGATACAGCATGACAGCTGATATTCTTTTTCGCCGTAGCCGTAGGGCGTGTGCAAACTGTGGAAAACCCCGCAACCTGCGGCGGCATAAGGCTTTGCGCGTATAAAAACCTTGGGAAAACCCGGGGATTTTTCCCCATGGCGGTGGAAATTTCCCCATTTCCCTATGTATATTCCCTTCGCCGCGGTTTGATTCCTGCTTTTTCTTTGCCGCGGAAATGGAAAAAGCCGCTTTTTTCCCATGTCCGAGGGATTTTTTCGCGGTTTTTTCCCACGCTTCCCCCAAAGCATGCACAGCTTGCACAGGCTGTGTATACCAGGCTGTGGAAAATCCGCGGCCCAGGCGGAGAAAGGGTTTTTTTTCGACAATGGTTCCGGTTTTCCACAGCTTTTTCAACAAATATGGGAGAAATTGTGAATGCCTTCCACGGCGCGCAGATGTATGCTATAATAGGAAGCAAAGAGAAGAAAGGAGGTCTTGGCGATTTGAACAAAAAACTCAAAGAGAAAATCGCAGAATCCCTATCGGCAGTCTTGCCCATAACCGTCATCGTGGTGGCGCTTTGCATTACGGTCACGCCCATGCCGCTGGCGCCGCTGATGCTTTTTCTGGCGGGGGCATGCCTGCTGATTATCGGCATGGGCTTTTTCACCCTGGGGGCGGACATGGCCATGATGCCCATCGGCGAGCACGTGGGCAGCCGCCTGGCCAAGTTTCAAAAGCTGAGGGTCATCGCGCTGATGTGCTTCTTCATCGGCGCCATCGTCACCATTGCGGAGCCGGACCTGAAGGTGCTGGCGCATCAGATGCCTTCGGTGCCGGACATGGTGCTGATCCTTTCGGTGGCCTGCGGTGTGGGCGCGGTTCTGGCGCTGTCCTTCCTGCGGACGCTGTTCGGGTGGAACCTGTCCACCATGCTCCTGATCGGGTACGCGGTGGTGTTTGTGCTGACGCTGTTTGTGCCCCAGGAATTCCTGGCGGTGGCCTTTGACTCCGGCGGCGTGACCACGGGCCCCATGACGGTGCCCTTCTTCATGGCCCTGGGCATGGGCCTTGCCTCCATTGGGAAGTCGGAAAAGGCGGGGACCAACAGCTTCGGCATGATCGCGCTGTGCTCCATGGGCCCCATCCTGGCGGTGCTGCTGCTGGGGCTGATGTATGATCCCACGGCGGGGAGCTACACCCCCTTCACCATTCCGGAGGTGAACAGCACCCGGGACCTGGGCATACAGTTCGGCCAGACCTTCCCCACCTACATGCTGGAGGTGGCGGAGGCGCTGCTGCCGGTGCTGCTGTTCTTCCTGTTTTTCCAGATCGCGTTTTTGAAGCTGCGCAGAAAGCAGCTGCGGAAGATCGTCATGGGTCTGGTGTACACCTTTGTGGGGCTGACGCTGTTCCTGACAGGGGTGAACGTGGGCTTTATGCCTGTGGGTAACTTCATCGGCGCGGAGCTGGCCTCCCTGCCCTACAACTGGATCCTGATTCCCTTGGGCATGCTCATCGGCTATTACATCGTCAAGGCGGAGCCGGCGGTGCTGGTGCTCAACAAGCAGGTGGAGGACATCACCAGCGGAACCATTTCCCAGCGGATGATGATGGGCGGGCTCTCCGTGGGTATGGCCTTGTCGGTGGGAATTTCCATGCTGCGGGTGCTCACGAGGCTGCCGCTGCTGGCCATTTTGCTGCCGGGCTACGCCCTGGCGCTGGGGCTCTCCTTTGTGGTGCCGCCCATTTTCACGGCCATCGCCTTTGACTCGGGCGGCGTGGCCTCCGGCCCCATGACGGCCACCTTCCTGCTGCCCCTGGCCATGGGCGCCTGCGAGGCCCTGGGCGGCAACATGCTCACGGACGCTTTCGGCATTGTGGCCATGGTGGCCATGACGCCGCTGATCATGATTCAGCTGATCGGCCTGCTTTATCGGGTGAAGACCGGCGGCTTCCGCGCCAGAAAGGCCGCGCCGCCCGCGAAGCCCGTGGAAACCGAAGACGAAATTATTGTTCTGGACGAGGAGGACGTTCAACTATGATGAGCCTCTATGGCCTGATTACCATTGTGGACCGGGGCAAGACCGGCGCGGTGCAGCGAATCTATCAAAGCCATCAAATCCATCACACGCTGGTGGTGCGGGGCCACGGCACGGCCAACAGCGAGATCATGGACATGCTGGGCCTGGACGAGCCGGAAAAGGAGCTGATGCTGTCCGTGGCCACGCGGGCATGCTGCCGCAGCGTGCTGGAGGAGCTGGTGGACAAGCTCCACTTTGACCGCCCCGGCACGGGCATCGCCTTCACCTGCGCGCTGACGGGCATCAGCGTTGCCGCCTCGGAGCGGGTGCAAGCGCCCAAGGGACTGCCCACCCCCATCAAACAGAAGGAGGACACAGCAATGGAAGCGCAGCTTATGGAGATGATCGTCACGGTGGTGGACAGCGGCTCCACGGATCTGGTGGTGGCCGCGGCCAAGGAGGCCGGGGCGCACGGCGGCACGGTGATCAAGGCCCGGGAAGTGGACAGCGAGGAGCAAAAGAAAATCTTCGGCATGCTGGTTCAACCGGAAAGGGAAATCGTGCTCATGCTGGTCCGCGCGGAACAGAAAAAGGAAATCCACAAGGCCATCTGCGCCGCGGTGCTGGAAAAGACCGGCGAACACGCCCTGGTTTACTCCCTGGCGGTAGGGGATACCGTGGGGCTGAAATAAAAAACGAGTTTAAAGAATGTCTCCTTCAAAAATCCGTTCCTTCCTTTTTTCCCTAACGTATGGGAACCCCGAAGGTTTTCAAAGGGAAAGGCGGGCATTGCCGCCAGGAAGGTTGCCTTTTCCACCGGAAAAGGCAATCCGCCTACGGCGGACTGGTTGACTGCGCAAGGCGCAGGCAACCAGCCTCGCGGCAGTGTATGCCCGCCTTTCTCAACCGAAACGAGCGGCGATACGCCGCGACGATTGAGGTTGCGGAACGACCGGAAAGCCCTTTGGTCGCCTCCGCAGAGGCGAAACCCCTTGCTACAAACAAAATATAGTTTGAAGAACGTCTCCATTGGCAACATGGTTCCCAACCTTGTGAGAGGTTTCGCCCGCTTCAAGAGATATGCACCGAAGGTTTCCAAAGGGCGACCGGAAAGCCCTTTGGTCGCCTCCGCAGAGGCGAAACCCCTTGCTACAAACAAAATATAGTTTGAAGAACGTCTCCATTGGCAACAAGGTTCCCAACCTTGGGTGAGGTTTCGCCCGCCTGCGGGCGTGCGAGGTACTTTCCATCATTGGAAAGTACCCAAAGGCTGCCGGGGGCGGCTAACCGGTGCATGTCTCATAGCCGCCCCCGGACCCCTCCGTTGCT
>DBFBGQ010000048.1:0-7559 GCA_048201975.1 Candidatus Egerieenecus sp.
GAACCTGCGCCGCAACGCCGAGAATTTCCACATCATAGACGATCATCTGGGCGAAGGCGGCCCCAAGGCCAAGTTCCAGGCCAATATTGAAGCAATCAAGCTGCTGAAATACCTGGAGGAAACCACCGGGCAGGCAACGCCGGAGCAGCAGGAAGTCCTCTCCCGGTATGTGGGCTGGGGCGGCCTTGCCGACGCCTTTGACCCCGATAAGGAAAGCTGGAGCAAGGAATATGCCCAGCTGAAGGAGCTGCTGACCCCGGAGGAATACGCCGCTGCCAGAGGGTCCACCCTCAACGCCCACTACACCAGCCCCACGGTGATCCGAGCCATCTATGAGGCTGTTGGCCGCATGGGATTTGAGACCGGCAACATCCTGGAGCCGTCCTGCGGCGTGGGCAACTTCTTTGGTATGCTGCCGGAGAGCATGGCCGGAAGCAAGCTGTACGGCGTGGAGCTGGATTCCATCAGCGGGCGGATTGCCCAGCAGCTCTATCCCAAGGCTGACATCACCGTGGCAGGATTTGAGACCACCGACAGACGGGATTTCTACGATCTGGCGGTGGGCAATGTGCCTTTCGGTCAATATCAAGTCCGGGACAAAGCCTACGATAAGCTGAATTTCAACATCCACAACTACTTTTTTGCCAAAGCGTTGGACCAAGTGCGTCCCGGCGGCGTGGTAGCCTTTGTGACTTCCCGCTATACGATGGATTCCAAGGACTCCACCGTGCGCCGGTATCTGGCCCAGCGCGCCGAACTGCTGGGGGCCATCCGCCTGCCCAACAACGCCTTCCGCGCCAATGCCGGGACTGAGGTTGTGTCGGACATCGTTTTCCTGCAAAAGCGGGATCGTCCGCTGGACATTGTGCCGGAGTGGACGCAGACCGGCCAGACCGAGGATGGCTTTACCATCAACCGCTATTTCCTGGACCACCCGGAAATGGTGCTGGGGCGACCCACCGCTGAAAGCACCCAATACGGCAAGCAGGATTACACCGTAGCCCCCATCGAGGGCCTGGAGCTGGCCGATCAGCTGCACGATGCCGTGAAGTACATTCGCGGCACCTACCAGGAAGCCGAGCCGCCGGAGCTGGGCACGGGCGAGGCCATCCGCGCCGCCATTCCCGCCGACCCGAATGTAAAAAACTACACCTATACCGTGGTGGACGGGCAGGTGTATTACCGGGAAAACAGCCTCATGGTGCGGCCCGACCTCAGCGCCGCCGCCGAAGCCCGCGTCAGGGGCATGGTGTCCCTGCGGGACTGTGTGCAGGAGCTCATCGCCCTGCAGATGGACCCCGCCACGCCGGACAGCGCCATTCGGGACCAGCAGGCCGAGCTGAACCGACTCTATGACGCCTACACTGCAAAGTACGGTCTGCTCAACAGCCGGGGAAACGCGCAGGCGTTTTCGGACGATTCCTCCTACTACCTGCTGTGCTCGCTGGAAATCCTCGACGAGGACGGAAACCTCCGGCGCAAGGCCGATATGTTCACCCGGCGCACCATCCGCCCCGCGCAGGCCGTGGACCATGTGGACAACGCAAGCGAAGCGTTGGCCCTGTCCATCGCGGAAAAGGCGGGCGTGGACATGGCGTATATGGAGCAGCTTACCGGCCAAACGCGAGACGAGCTGGCGTCCCAGCTTCAGGGGGCGATCTACCGCCTGCCGGAATCCGCGGGAGACGAGCCATGCTATGTCACCGCGGACGAATACCTCTCCGGCAATATCCGCTCCAAGCTCGCCTCTGCCAGACTGGCCGCCGAAAAAGACGAAGCCTTCCAGATCAACGTAACCGCGCTGGAAAAGGCCATGCCCAAAGACCTGGACGCTTCCGAGATCGAGGTCCGGCTGGGCGCGACCTGGATTCCGCCGCGCTACATCCAGCAGTTCATGCTGGAACTGCTCCAGCCACCCATACAGGCGCGCTACCGGCTCCGGGTCGCCTATTCCTCCGCGACCGCCGAATGGCAAATCGAGAACAAGAGCAGCGTCCCCGCGCACAATGTGGCGGCCTATACCACCTACGGCACCGGGCGCGCCAGCGCATACAAGATTCTGGAGGATTCGCTCAACCTGCGCGACGTGCGCATCTACGACACCGTGCAGGATGCGGACGGCAAGGAAAAGCGCGTCCTCAATTCAAAGGAAACCACCCTCGCCCAGCAGAAGCAGCAGGCTGTCAAGGATGCTTTCCGCGATTGGCTCTGGCAGGACCCGACCCGGCGACAGGAGTTGTGCGCCCGCTACAACGAGCTGTTCAACGCCACCCGACCCCGTGAGTACGACGGGTCCCACATCCGTTTCAGCGGCATGAACCCGGAGATCACCCTGCGCAGGCATCAGCGGGACGCCATCGCCCACATCCTTTACGGCGGCAACTGCCTGCTGGCCCACGAGGTGGGGGCAGGGAAGACGTTCGAGATGGTGGCCGCCTGCATGGAATCCAAACGCCTGGGCCTCTGCAGCAAGGCCCTCTTCGCCGTGCCCAATCACCTGACCGAGCAATGGGCCTCGGAGTTCCTGCGCCTCTATCCCTCGGCTAACCTGCTGGTCGCCTCCAAAAAGGACTTTGAAACCAAAAACCGCAAGAAGTTCTGCGCCCGCATCGCCACCGGCGACTATGACGCCATTATAATTGGTCACTCGCAGTTTGAGAAAATTCCCATCAGCCAGGAGCGTCAGGAGCGTCTGCTTCAGGAGCAGATCGACGAGATCGAAGAGGGCGTTCAGGAGCTCAGAGCCTCCCATGCCGAGCGGTTCACCATCAAGCAGATGGAGCGCATGAAAAAGCAGCTGGAAACCAAGCTGCAAAAGCTCACTTCCGCCACGCGCAAGGACGATGTTGTCACCTTCGAGCAGCTCGGCGTGGACCGGCTGTATGTGGACGAGGCGCATAACTACAAGAACCTGTTTTTATATACCAAGATGCGGAATGTGGCGGGTCTTTCCACCACGGACGCGCAGAAGTCCAGCGACATGTATCTCAAGTGCCGCTATATGGACGAGCTGACCGGCGGCCGCGGCATCGTGTTTGCCACGGGTACTCCCGTGTCCAACTCCATGACGGAGCTGTATACCATGATGCGCTATCTCCAGCACGACCTGCTCGCCTCCAGAGGCTTTTCCCACTTCGATTGCTGGGCCTCCACCTTTGGGGAAACGGTCACGGCCATTGAGCTGGCCCCGGAGGGGACGGGCTACCGCGCACGCACGCGCTTTGCCAGGTTCTTCAACCTTCCGGAGCTGATGGCCATGTTCAGGGAGGCGGCGGACATCAAGACCGCCGACCAGCTGCACCTGCCCACCCCGGAGGCGGTGTATCACAACGTGGTGGCCAAGCCTACGGAAATGCAGAAGGATATGGTTGAGGCGCTGTCCAAACGGGCGGCGGAAGTGCATGCCGGGGTGGTCAACCCCAAGGAGGACAACATGCTCAAGATCACCTCGGACGGTCGGAAGCTGGGGCTGGACCAGCGCATCCTCAATCCACTCCTGCCAGACGACGAGCACAGCAAGGTCAACCAGTGCGTGGAAAACATCCTGCGCATCTGGCGGGAGGGCGAAAGCGGCAAGCTGACCCAGCTCGTCTTTTCGGACCTCTCCACGCCGGGCGGCGAGGGCTTTACCGTCTATGAGGACATCCGCCGGAAGCTGATCGCGGCAGGCGTACCCGAAGGGGAGATCGCCTTCATCCACGACGCGAACACCGAGGTCAAAAAGAAGGAACTGTTCGCCAAAGTGCGTGCCGGTCAGGTACGGGTGCTGATGGGCAGCACCCAGAAGATGGGGGCCGGAACCAACGTGCAGGACCGGCTGGCCGCGCTTCACGACCTGGACTGCCCCTGGCGGCCCGGCGATCTGGAGCAGCGCAAGGGCCGCATCGTGCGCCAGGGAAACCGAAACGACACGGTGCACATCTACCGCTATGTGACGGAAAACACCTTCGACGCCTACCTGTGGCAGACCATTGAGAACAAGCAGAAATTTATCAGCCAGATTATGACCAGCAAAAGTCCTGTACGCTCCTGCGAGGATGTGGATGAGACGGCGCTGTCCTACGCGGAGATCAAGGCGCTGTGTGCGGGCAATCCGCTGATAAAAGAGAAGATGGACCTGGATATCGAGGTGGCCCGGCTCCGGCTGCTCAAGGCCAACCACCAGAGTCAGCGGTTTCAGATGGAGGACCGGCTGCTGAAATACTTCCCTGTCGAGGTTGAAAAGTGCCGGGCGCAGGTCGGAGGCTTTGAAGCTGATCTGGAAACGCGAAACAACCATCCCCTGCCCTCAGAGGGATTTGTGGGCATGGAGGTGCTGGGACACACATTTTCGGACAAGGAAGAAGCGGGCAAGGCGATTCTGGAAGCGGTCAAGACCGTGGTGGATATGAAAAGCGTGCGGATCGGGCATTACCGGGGATTTGAAATGAGTCTGGAACTAAGCGCCTTTGGACGGGAGTACATCCTGACGCTCAGGGGCCGCATGGCGCATTTCACGACGTTGGGCAGCGACCCGCGCGGGAACATCCAGCGCATCGACAACACGCTCGGCTCCATGGAAAGCCGGCTGAAAACGGTCCAGGACCAGATCGCAACGCTGCAAAAGGAGCAGGAGGCGGCCAAAGAGGAGATCGCAAAACCCTTTGCGCAGGAGGACGAACTGCGGGAGAAAAGCGCGCGGCTGATCGAGCTGGACACGTTGCTGGACATTGGCAGGGGCAGCCCGGAGGTTATGCCGGAGGGCGCCGAGCCGGAAGCGACGGAGGCGGCGGTGCCGGACGCAGCGCAAGGCACACGGGAGCCGGAGAGAAAGGAGCGAAGCCGTGAGGAGGTCCGATAGCCCAGGAAACGCGGGCGAAGTGAGGCGCATCAACCTCATGTTCTGGGTCACGCCCCATGAAAACGAGCTGATCCGGCGCAGAATGGCGCAGGCGGGTACGGCGAATCTGAGCGCCTACCTGCGCAAGATGGCCATTGACGGCCTGATTGTCCATCTGGAGCTGCCGGAGCTGAAAGAGATGATCTCGCTGCTTCGCCGCTGCGCGGGCAGCCTTAACCAGATGGCAAAGCGCATGAACGAAACCGGGCGTGTCTATGAGGTGGACCTGCGGGAAGCGATGGAACAGCAGGAACGGCTATGGACGATGGCCAACGCGCTTCTGACCAGGCTAGCGGGGATTCGGTAGGGGCGGCCTGCGGGCCGCCTCTTTTTTGCGTGAGTGAAAAAAAGGGCGAAAAACGCCCCGAAACCCTGCAAAAAGAGAAAAAGCCCATCGGACGACCCACCATCCATCCATCTTTCCCAAGGGGCCTGCAAACGAAAAAAATCCGCCAAAATCATCCCGAAACCATACAGAAAAAAAGGAGGAACGCGATGCCGAGAATGAGCAGGAAGCGGCGGGAGGAATGGGACTTCTTCCTGAGCCGCCGAAACCGGATCACCTACAACGACCTGTGCCGCAACTGCCGGCATGACTGCAAGCAGAGCTTCCGGGCGCAGATCGTGGCCTGCCGGAAGTACCGGAGCAAGCGGAGCGAAACATGGCGGTAACGCGCATCATGGCCATGCACCTGAACAAGGGCCGCACGATTGCCCAATGCCTGAAAGACCGAACGGACTATGCCAAAAACCCCGGTAAGACAAAGGGCGGCGAGCTGATCTCCTCCTTTGGCTGCGATCCCAGGACCGCCGACGCGGAGTTTCTCTTTGCCAAGCGGCAGTACCGGCAGTTTACGGGCCGGGAGCCGAAAAATGATGTGATCGCCTACCAGATCCGGCAGTCCTTCAAGCCGGGCGAAGTGACGCCGGAGGAAGCCAACCGCATCGGGTACGAGCTGGCGAAGCGTTTTCTCAAGGAACGCCACGCCTTTTTCGTGGCCACCCATTGCGATACGGCTCATATTCACAACCACATCATCTTCAACTCCACCTCGATGGACTGCCGGGGGAAATTCCGGGATTTCCTCGGCTCCGGCAAAGCGGTTGCGCGGCTGAGCGACCTGATCTGTCTGGAACACGGGCTTTCCGTGATCGAAAATCCCAAACGTGGCGGCAACAGCTACAAGAGCTGGTTGGGCGACCGTGCCCGGCCCTCCCGGCGCGACCTGCTGCGCGCGGCCATTGACGCGGCGCTGGAACAAAAGCCCGCGGACTTTGACGCGCTGCTGTCACTCGTATCCGGCGCAGGCTATGCCGTCGGACAGGGCCGGCAGATCACTTTCCGCGGCGCGGGACAGAAGCAGAGTATCCGGCTGGAGTCGCTGGGCGAAGGGTATTCGGAGGCTGAACTGCGCGCTGTGATCGCGGGAGAAAAGGTGCATGTACCCTGGAAGGGACGAGCCGCGAACCATCCCCGGAACCAACTGCTCATCGACATTCAGGCCAGGCTGCGCTCCGGCAGGGGTGAGGGCTACCGCCGCTGGGCGACGACTTTCAACCTCAAGCAGATGGCGCGGACCGTCGCTTATTTGCAGGAGCATAATCTGATGGACGCTTCGGTCCTGTCGGCCCGCGCGGACGAAGCGGCGGCGCGCTGCGATGCCCTATCCGGACAGATTCAGGCAGCGGAAAAGCATCTGGCCGAAACCGCCGTGCTGAAACGGCATATCGTCAACTACGCCAGAATGCGCGAGGTCTACGCGGCCTACCGCAAGTCCGGTTACTCGGCGAAATACCGTCAGGAGCATGAGGATGAAATCGCGCTGCACCGGGCTGCCAAACAAGCCTTTGACGCGCTGGGCGTTCAGAAGCTCCCCTCCGTCAAGAGTCTTAATGCGCAGTACGCGCGGCTGCTTGGCGAGAAAAAGGCTGCGTATGCGGAGTACCGCGCGGCGCGGGAGGAGATGCGGGAATTGATGGTCCATCGGAAGAACCTTGCGCTGATTTTGCAGGGGGATGCGAAGGAAGGAAAGGGGAAGGAGGCGGAGCGGGAAGGCAGGTGAGGAATAAAGAATAAATGCAGCACATCCGTTGTCGTATAAGACAATTATCAATTAAATTGTTGCCGAAAATGTATATTGCGATTGAAATTAGTCAAGTTAGATTTACAGATTGTATGCAATTTGAATCGTAAAGCTTACTATATAAGAGATGTAAGTTCGGCATAACAATTCCTATTTGCCAGACGTTATTTTAGCTATAAATTCATCTCGTATCCGTTCCCAATGAATACTTTGAAGGGCAGGTAACTGAAATTCTTTAATCAAGTTGTCTTTAAGCTGACCAAGTTTTTCCTTGAGATCATATTCTGAAGAATCTAGTTTAATAGCAATTTTTCTAGGATTTATAGCACCACGAATGCTCTCAAACGTAAAACCAGGAAGTAATATACTTGTATAACATGCCTGCACAACCCACGCAGCCCCCATCTCGTTTAAGCTGGCAGGGCTATTATAATAATTGTCTGATAGTATAAACAGAACATGGAGAGATTGCTTTTGGAATTGTTGCCTAAGAAATTCATATATATCTTCATTTAATGGAATACTGCAACCAGAGACCGAAGAGCAGATAATATCTTCTGGTTTTAAGCCAATCGCAAACAAAAGATTTGCAAGTG
>DBFBGQ010000049.1:0-9936 GCA_048201975.1 Candidatus Egerieenecus sp.
GAGCCAGCGGAATTCCTGCTGCGTAAGCTTCTTCAGTTCCTTCTCGTTTCGTGGCCACTGAAACCGTTTCTCCGTCAGGCGCTTGTACAGCAGGATATATCCCGTGCCATCCCAATACAGCGCCTTGATACGATCTGCCCGCCTTCCGCAGAACAGATACAGCGACGTCTCTTCCATCTCCTGGCCGAATTGGGTTTGCACCAGTGCGGCCAGACCGTCGATCTGCTTGCGCATGTCCGTATAACCGCAGGCAATGTAGTAGTTCTGTATGTAAATACGATATTGCATGAATGCCGGCATGCTTATCAGCATGATTGTGTTGATTCTCTCGACTGGAATGACACCGAGGTACAAACAGGAATATATTTTTCTGAAGTGCGTAATTGGCGATATGAACATGCGAATTACGTGAGTGCTAGTGAAGACCGGGATACATACTACAATCAGTGGATTGAAAAAGATGCTCGTCATTATGCCGAAGAAGGTGTGTATGTATATCAACAATATATATACCTTGGAAACCTTCCGACACGATGAGTTGCACGATGCGATATACAACAAAGAAAGGTGAGGTTGTTATGAATAAAGTTTCGTCTCTGGTGGTCATTTCTGCTCCTTCCGGCTGTGGCAAAGATACGATCATTGAGAAGGTCTGCCAGCATCTTGATGCCATAGGCGTCTCCATCTCCTGTACGACTCGTGATCCCCGTCCGAAAAGTGATGGCAACTATGAACAGCACGGTGTAGACTACTTCTTCATTAAGCGTCCTGAGTTTGAAGAACTCATATGCCAGAATGGTTTTCTGGAGTATGCGAACAACAAAGGTGATCTGTATGGTACGCCGCGTGCCTATATAGAGAAGCTACGCAATGAGGGGAACGATATCATTATTCTAAACATCGAAAACCAAGGTGCAGCGCAGATCAAAGCAATTGATCCGACAGCAGTATCTATTTTCATTCTCCCTCCGAGTGCGCAGGAACTTCGACGCCGATTGGTTGACAGGAAGTCCGAAACGCTTGAGCAGGTGGAAAAGCGCATGGCGAAGGGCAAAGAACAAATGCTAATGGCCTACGCCTATGACTACGTTGTGATGAACGATGACCTGGATGCTGCCGTGGAGGATGTTGTGCATATCATCAGTACGGTACGTCGCCGGACGATGCTGCATAAGGAACTGATTGATCAGATCAATGCGACGTTCGTTGAGGAATAACGGGTGCAAAAATGCACCCTGATTTCTCAACCGGGTGCAACCGTCCCTTGTATCATAATCAACCGGATTAGCCAGGCCAGTGTGACAAGTTTCTGCTGAAACTTGTCACTTTTTTGTTTGCACTTTTCCGTATTGTTCACAAGATGTTGTTGCAGGCTTCTGATGTGAAAGCGGCAATCTTATGCAAACAGTCCTGCCGCGATTGGACCCTTTACATATGAAACGGCGCTCATTCTGGCAGCAGGATGGGCGTTGTTGCTGTGTTCTGGCGCATATGCGCTCAGGCAAAGCGCCCGCCGCTTTGTGAGGGGAAGCGGCGGGCGCAGGAGAACTTGCTTCGAAGGGGGAAGGTCAGGCGTTCTGCATATGATCATCGCAGGCGAAGAGGATTTCCTCCAGGGCGTCGGCCAGGCCGGGCGTGCGGCACATCGCCCGCAGGGTGCCCATGCAGGAAACAGTGCGGCCCTGTTGCGCCACCAGCCGCCAAGCGGCTTCCTTTTCGTTGTTGTCGCTCTGCATCCGGTGGAGGCGCTCATGCAGGCGGCGCAGCCAGTCATACTTGGCAAGGCAGGGCTTAGCCAGTTGGACGGACCAGCCTTGGGCTGTGGGGGCGCGCAGGCTAAAGCAAAGTGCGTTGCGCTCCTGGTCATAGGCAGTTGCAAGGGGTTGGCCGTCTTGCGTGACGGCGGTGGGGGCAAAGCCGATGCATTCCACCTGCCACAGGCGCTCCGGGGGCAGCAGGGACAGGTCGCCGTCGGTTTGCACGCTGAGGGCGCCATGCCGCCAATCCAGCTGAATGGCAGTGATGGCATGGGCGCTGTTCAGGCTCACGCCGTCATCCTCAAACAGCTCGTAGCGGCCGTCTGCGCCGGCAAAGACGCGCAGGGTGAGGCGTTGCGGCAGAGCGTCCGCGCGCAGATCATCCGCCAGGGGAACGATGGCCCCTGCGGGAGCAAATACGGGATATTCCGCCAAGGACCGCCACAGCCGCATCATCCGTCCGCCGGTATAGGGCTGGCCTGTGGCGAAGTCAAACCACAGTCCCTCGGGCAACCAGGCGGTGGTATCCGCCAGCATCAGCGTGGGATCCATGGGACGTGTAATGGGGCACACCATGAGCTGGCTGCCGAAGAAGTATTGGTTGGGCACGGCGTAGGCTTCCTGCCGGTCCGCATAGGGGTAATACATGGGGCGTACCAGCGCCTCGCCCAAGCGGTGGGTGCGCTCCGCCGCGGTGTACAGATAGGGAATCAGGCGATGGCGCAAACGCAGCAGGTCCGTCATGAGGGCTTCCGCTTCCATGCCGTAGGACCAGGGCTCCTTGCTGGTGAAATCGTTCTTGGTGGAATGCAGGCGAAGAATGGGCGAAAACACGCCCAGCTGCAGCCAGCGTACCGACAGCTCGTCGCTGCGGATGCCCTGCATATGTCCGCCGATATCGTGGCTCCACCAGGAGTAGCCGATGTTGGAGGCCATGGCGGTAAACTGCGGCTGGAAGTCCAGGGAAGCCCAGGTGACAATGGTGTCCCCGGAGAAGCCCACAGGGCAGCGATGACTGCCGGGTCCGGCGTAGCGGGAGAGGATCAGGCTGCGCTGTCCGTTCCGGCCGCTATCCCGATAATGCTGCTCATTGAGCACCCAGAGCGGATCCAGCCCAGGGATGGCGCAGGTGGTGCCCTGTTGCCAGTCAATCCACCAGAAGTCCACGCCCTGCGCTTCCAGCGGATGGTGCAGGCAGGTGAAGTAGGCCCGCAGGAAGCGCTCGTCGGTGGCGTCAAAGTCCACGGCCAGCTTCTTCTCCGGATCGCGGCCCATGGCTTTGCACATGCTGGGATAGGCTTCCTCATGCGGCTGCACGCCGTCGGCGGGGTGCAGGTTCAGCGTGATTTTAACGCCCCGGCGATGGAGATCGGCCATGAATCGTTCCGGATCAGGGAAGAAATCGCGGTTCCAGGTATAGCCGGTCCAGCCGCTTCCATAGGGCACATGGGTCAAGTGCCAGTCCATGTCGATGACGGCCACGGACAGGGGAATCCCCGCCGCTTCAAACCGGTCCATCAGTCGGAGATAGCTCTCCTCGGTATATTCATGATACCGGCTCCACCAGTTGCCCAGGGCATAGCGCGGCAGCATGGGCGTTTCGCCGGAAAGCCGGTAAAAGTCCTGCAGGCAGGCGGCGTAATCCAGGCCGTAGCCAAAGAAATACAAGTCCTGTTCCGGGTATTCCCGGGGCAGAAAGCTGCCGTCCTCCGTGAGCAGGATGGATTGGCTGTCGTCCAGCACAGAAAAGCCGGTCCGGGAGACCACGCCCGGTTCCACTGCGATAGCGCCATCCACCCCATCCAGGGTACGCGCGGTTCCGCCCAGGGTTTCCAGCCGGTCGCCGTAGCGCCATATTCCATGGCCGCCTTTGATCGAGATGCTCAGGCCGCTGCTGACAAAGGGACCCTGATTGTAAACCATGTGCAGATGTTCCGTGTCAATTTCCAGGCCCCGGGCGGTTTGCGCGGTTTCCAGTTCCACCGGCGGGAAATCCCGACAGCGGGCAAAGGTGGTGGGCTTGTCCTCGAAATGTCCATCAGGCTGGTACTCCAGGCGCACCAGGCGTGAGGTTAAAAACGTCAGGCGGTAGGAAGCGCCCTGTAACATGGTGCTCATTGGTAAAGTCTCCTTTCAGCGATGGATATGCTTCCGGAAGGGTGGCCGCAGGGATGGGCGCGGCTGCTCCTTGTTAAGAATATGACGGCGAACCTGCTGCGTCCTGCTTGTTTTGCATGCAAAAGTGGATTTTTCTTTTGAAAAAATGAATGCGCCGCGTGAAAAAAACGCGCGGCGCTCGAGAATCGGAGAGAGGGAACTATGGAATGAACGCAGGAAGATTGGTTACATGCGCTCCACAATCAGCGCCTCGTGGCGAATCTGATCCGTGTACGCGCCGCACCAGGACACGGTGTCGTCCACCAGCTCCCGCACCGGACGGTCCAATTCAATTTTGAGAATGGTGTCTGGCGCCAGGCGGTCCATGGCGCCCACGGAGAAGGTGACGGCGCCATCCTGCACGTCAGCGTGCAATTCTCGGGCGGTGGGGGAGGTTACGTTCAGAATGGTTGCCTGGAGCCTGGGCAGTGTGACGGTGTTCAGCTTCCAGTCCCATACATGCACATACAGGGTGCGGTCGCGGTAGGTCATGCCGCCCCACTTGCTGTTGCGGAAGGGACCTCCCCGGGTGCCATAGACGGCCTCACCAAATTGGGCCAGCCACTGGCCCACCTCCTGTAGGCGCTCCACCTGCGCCGGCTCAATTTCCCCGTCCGCCCGAGGACCCACGTTGAGCAGGAAGTTGCCGTCGCCGGTGACGTTTTCCAGGAGCAGGGCCAGCACCTCCCGCAGGGAGCGGGGCGGCGTGGGCACCCATCCCCAGGAGCCGTTGAGGGTCATGTTGCTTTCCCAGGGCTCGCGGATATTGAATTCCCCGGTGCGGGATTCGGGCGTGTCGTAGTCGCCGAATTCCCGGTTGCCGTAACGGTTGTTGATGACGATGCCGGGCTGCAGCTCCCGAATCATGCGGTCCAGCTCCTCCGCGCGCCAGAAGCCGGGGCATTGGGCGTTCAGGCGGAAGTCCGTGCCGTCCGGTTCCTTGTGCAGGTTGCGGCCGTGGCACAGCCAGTAATCCTCTCCGCCGTCAAACCAGAAGATGTCGATCTTGCCATATTGGGTGAGCAGCTCGCGGATCTGCTCAAAGCACTGCGTGCGCAGCTCCGCGGCGTTTTCCGCGTACATCCGTGGGAAGAAGTAGCCCGGAAAGCGCCAGTCCAGGGGAGAATAGTACAGGCCGACCTTCAGCCCGGCTTCCCGGCAGGCGTCCACGTATTCCCGCACGAAATCCCGGTGCGCGGCGGACTGCATGGAGGTGAACTGCCCCCAGCTGGCCTTGCTGTCCCACAGGGAGAAGCCGTCGTGGTGCCGGGTGGTGAGCACCATGTATTTCATGCCCGCCGCCTTGGCCGTCTGCGCCCAGGCCCTGGGATCAAACTTTTCCGCGGTGAAGGTATGCATCAGCTTGCGGTATTCTCCGGCGTCGATGGCCTCGCTGTACATGACCCATTCGCCGCGCCCCAGCTGCGCGTACAGTCCCCAGTGAATGAACATGCCAAATCGCATGTCCTTCCAGCTTTCCATATCGGGTTTCCTAACCATATGCGTTTCTCCTTTTTATCCTTTAATGGAGCCTACCAGCATGCCTTGGGTGAAAAACTTCTGCGCGAAGGGATAAATGAGAATCATCGGTATGGCCGCAATGACCATGGCGGCCAGCTCCAGCGTGCGGGAGGATACGCCGCCCTTGTTCCGGTACAGCAGCTCGAAAACTTCCGGGCTTACGCTGGAGGCGTCCTTGGCAATCTGCTCCAGGGCGGCCTCGTTGCGCACCAGCTTCACAATGTAGTACTGCAGGGTTTGCAGCTGATCCCCCGAGGTGTAGTACAGGGAGGTGGTGTAGTCGTTCCACACGCCCACAATGGTGAATACGCCCAGCGCCGCCAGCACCGCCTTGGAAAGGGGCAGGACGATGGTGAAGTAAATTCTGTATTCGCTGGCGCCGTCCAGCTTGGCGGATTCAATGAGCTCGTCGGGAATGGAGCGGAAATTGCTGGAGAAGATGATCACGTTGTAAAAGCCGCCGAAGAGGGAGGGAATGATATAGACCCAGTAGTTGTTATATAGCCCCAGCCGGCTCAGCAGCAGGAAGGAGGCCACGATGCCGCCGCTGATGTACATGCTCAGAAAGCCCAGGAATGCGTACACCTTTTTCCCGTACAGGTAGGAGCGGGAAAAGGCATAGGCGAACATGCTTGTAATCAGCGTCTGGCTGATGGTGACGATGACCGTTCGGGATACGGTGATTTCCAGCGCCCGGATCACCGCGGAGTCGTGCAGCACGGTCTGCCAGCTTTCCATGGAAAACTGCCGGGGCCACAGCAGCACCATGCCGAAGTTGGTGGTGTTGGTGCCGTCGTTGAAGGAGTTGATCACCGCGTAATACAGCGGATACAGGGACAAAAGCACCACGATGCACATGATCACCGCGTTGACAACGTCAAAGGCAGTAACCCGCTGGATCTTGTTTTTGTTGCGTTGCATGCGCGTTCCCTCCTTTAGTACAGGCCGCTGTCGGTGAGCTTTTTCGATGCCCAGTTCGCGCCGCTGAGCAGGATGAGCGCCAGAATCGCTTTGACCAGGCCGGCGGCGGTGGCCACCCCAAACTGGAACTGCTGCATGCCCACCTGATAGATGTAGGTGTCAATGACGTTGCTGGCGGACATGTTCAGCGCGTTTTGCAGCACATAGACCTGGGTGAAATTGTTGTTGAGGATGCCGGACACCGCGAAGATAATCATGACCATCACCGTGGGGGTAATGGCGGGCAGGGTAACGTGAAGCATTTTATGGAAACGGTTTCCACCGTCGATTTCTACCACTTCATACAGCGTGGGGTCTACGCCTGCGATGGCCGCCAGATAAATGATGGCGCTCCAGCCCAGGTCCTTGATCAGCCCGGAAATTATGCAGATCCACCAGAAACAATCGGGATCCGCCAGCCATTCCTTGGGATTTTCCAACACGGAAAACTGCACGAGGATTTGATTGAACGCGCCTCCGTCCGCGGAGAGCAGGGTTTTGATCAGGCCGCCGTAGATGGCCCAGCTAAGGAAATGCGGCAGGTAGGTGGCCGTTTGTACCAGGGACTTGGTGCGGAAATGCTTGATCTCATTAAGGAGCAAGGCGAAAATGATCGCCGTGGGCAGGCAAACCAGCTGCCCCAGAATGTTGATGCCCAGGGTGTTGCGCAGCATGGGCTCGAATTGCGAGCTGGCAAACACCTGCTTGAAGTTGCGGAAGCTGTTCCATTGGGAGGTGAAGATGCCCTCCCAGCCCATGGAAGCCCGGAAATTCGTAAAGGCGATGATCAACCCGAAGAGCGGAACGACGCTGAACAGCACCATGCATATGGTGCCGGGCAGCAGCATGGAATGCAGCTCGCGCTGGGTGCGGAAATCATGGCCCATCTGATAGGTTTTGCGCTTTTTGGACGCGGCGTTTACTCCGGCATTCACTTGCTAGCCCTCCCTTAAAAAAACCCGGGACGGAGAAGCCGTCCTTCACCGCCCCGGGAATCAATGAACGATGGTTAGTTTATGGATTTGAGCTCCACGCCCTTATCCTGGCAGTTCAGCTGCACCTGCTCGTTGATGTAGCTGTCCAGCTCCCGCAGGCCCAGTCCATCCAGCTCTGCGAGGAAGGCGTCGTAGGCGGCGTTGAATGCGTCGTCATCCGCAGCGAGGATGATCTTGGGAATCTCCGACTCGATGTAGTTGGAGGTTTCCGTCTGGATGAAGGCCTGATCGCTGCCGCTTTCGATGTAGCCGGAGGGAAGGTCAAACACGGAGCTGTCGTAGATCACCACGTTCTCGCTGCTGCCGTACTTCATGGTGGGGCTGACCTTGCTCACGTCCTTCCATTCCACGGAGCGCTGGAAGGCGGTGTTGTGGAAGGCGTAGAAGCCGAACATACCGGTCACGCCGTCCTCGATCTTGGCGGCGCCTTCATCGGTGCGGTGCAGGCAGCCTTCCTCGTCATAGTAGTAGTCGGTGCCCTCGATGCCGTACATATGCACCAGCAAGCCTTCGCGGCTGGCCATGTAGTCGATGAAGCGGGCGCAGGCGGCAGGATCCGCGGCAGTCTTGGAAACCAGGGTGGAGAGCCAGCCGGTGCCGGTGCTCTCGTTGTAGGACATCACGGGGGTGGCGCCGGAGTCAGGGGTGATGGCGCCCACGGACAGCCAATTATCCTGGATCTCCACGCCGGACTTCAGCGTGGCCAGGCTGCCAACATAGCAGGCGCTGCGGCCGCTGTTGCACACGGACACCACACTGGGCTCGTCCATGATCAGCTGCGTTTCGGTGAGGTAGCCCAGCTGCGCGCAAGCGTTCAGGAAGGACACGGCGTCCCGGTATTCGTCGGTGTACACCCAGCTCTGGTATTGGCCGTCGTCATTCACCTTCATGGCGCCGAACATGTTGGCCAGGGTGTTGTTGATGGAGTAGGGCACGGTGTAGATGCCGTCGGTCATCATGGTGTAGACGCTGGCGCCGGCTTCGTTGGTCAGGCCGGCCTCATTGATCTGCGCAAGCACCGCCATTAGGTCGGCTTCCGTTTGAATGGCGTCCACGTCGATGCCCAGCTGATCCACATATTCCTTGTAGAGATAAATCGCGCAGGGGTTGTCGTATTTCGAGGCCTCATAATACGCGCCGATCTCCTCGGTGGGGTAGCCGTAAATTTCGGCGGCGTCATCGGTGACCATGTGGCTGGGGTAGCAGTAGAGCCCGCCGTCGCGCTTCACCATGGCCTCCATCAGATCCTCGGGGAATTCCTTGAGCATCTGGGCTTCGGGGTAGTAAGTTTCCATCAGCTCCTGGATGTCCCACACCATGTCCGCGGCGATCATTTCCGCGATCAGGTCGCTGTTGTCCGTGGTGATCAGGTCGGGCATGTCGCCGCTGACCATCAGCAGGTTCAGCTTGGTGGCGGCATCCTCAGCGGGAATGTTGAAGGTGCACTGAATGCCCGTGGCGTCGGTAATCGCCTTGAAGATGGGTTCGTTCATGTTCCAGTTGCTGGGCAGCGCGCTGTAGGTGATGAACCAATCCAGGGTGGTGTAGCTCTCGGCCACCGCAGCGGGCCCGATGGTGGCGCATGCCAGCATGCACAACGTCAAGAGAACAAGGAACGCTTTTTTCATGTGTCATACCTCCGTTCGATGATTGGCTAGCCGGGGGTTCCAAATGTTTGATATCATTATACCGGCTGCTTTTTCATCACGTAATGTTGAATGATTTGAATCTATCTGTTTTTTCATTGGAAATCATTGCGTTCTGTGCCTTTTGCACAAAGAAAGCCTGCGCCGGCGGAAGCGAAACCGGCGCAGACCTCATGTGCGCTGAAGGCGGTATTGGGCGGGGGTGGTGCCCACCTTTTTCTTGAACAGGCTGTTGAAATGGGAATACTCGTGATAGCCGCATTGAAAGGCGATTTCCTGGGTGGTCAGCTGGGTGGTGCGCAGCAGCTCCTTGGCGTAATCCAGGCGCTTGCCGGTGACGATGTCCGAGTAGGTTTCCCCGGTGTTTTTACGGATCAGGGTGGAAAGGTAGCTGGCGTTGATGTGAAACATATCCGCCAGTTGCGTAATGCGCAGGTCCTGACGGAAATTCCGCTCCACATAGGCCATCACCTGATCCACCAGCTGAGGCGCGGTTTGCTTCTCCTGCCCCTGCAGCAGGCTGTCCAGCACCGCGAAAAGCTCCTCGCAGCAGCCGCCGTTGGTCACGATTTGCTGAAAGTCCAGCGGCGAAGAAAGCTCCCAGCCCGGCACATGGAAGGCGGAGAAAAGGGCGATGCACTGGTTCATCAGCGTTTCCAGGCCGTCCACCATCATGCCCTGGGCCTGGACGCGGAGAGCGTGCAGTGCCTGGGCCAACGGCATACCGCCGCTGGCCAGGCGGCGGCGCAGCGGCTGGACCGCCGCCTGGATGGTTTCCGGGGCCACGGCCTGATAGGTCACCGGTTGCGCGCTGTGCCAGAACCGCGCCGTTTCCGCAGCCACAACGCTTTGGCGGTAGGTCTCGTAGAAGGGCGCCTCCAGGCTGGCGCAGGGGCTCAG
>DBFBGQ010000050.1:0-16840 GCA_048201975.1 Candidatus Egerieenecus sp.
TCCTCGTCCTCACGCACGCTCTCCAGGCTCAGCTCGCTCTCAATTTCCCCGAACTCCTGGGAGGGAATATCCTCGTCGATTTCAGGAATGATCTCGTCCATGGTGCTCACCGGATCAATGGACACCAGGGAGGAGGGTTCCACGGCCTCTTCCGGCTCGTTCTCGTCCCGGTTGGCGTTGCCGCCGTTCATTTCCTTCAGGCAGAACAGGCACACGTCCCGGCCCGGCAAGGCGGGCGCCTCGTTGCACACGCTGCACAGCTCCACCTCGTCCTTGGGCGATTCGCCCTTCATTTCCCGCAAGCACACCTTGCAGTACTTTTCGTTCTCGGTAATGTAGTTCAGCTCACAGCGCGGACATTTCATCAGTTTCATGGGGATCCTCCTCTATTCTTTCTCGGGGTCTACGCCCGTTTTCTCCTCTTTTGCATCGCTGGATGCGATTCCCTTGGCAAGCGTCTGCCAGATTCGTTGACGGCTGCGGAAAAGCGTGTTAAGGTTTTATTACGGTTCGTCACAGAACTGTAATAATTCTCGGAGGTACGACTATGCTACAAAAGCACGCTGCTCTGCTTGTCCTCACGACGCTGCTGGCAACCGAAGGGATTGCCCTTGCCGAGGAGCCCACTTCACAGTTTGGGTATCAGGGCTGGCCATATCGGAATGAAAGCGTATGCGACGTTCCCACCGCGACGCCACTGCCCACCACTTTCCCCACTGCAGAGGCCACCAATATGCCGGAAGCCACCACTTTGCCTGGCGAAAACGATGATTGCGAAGGCGAAAGCGCCACTTTGCCGCCCATTGCCACCACGGAGCCTACCGTGCAGCCCACCCAGGCGCCCACTGCAACGCCAGCGCCCACCAAGGTGCCTTCCATGGATGAAGATTATACTACTGATGGGCTATCCATGCAAGAGCAAAATGCGTGGAATTTGCTGAACGCGGACCGCGCCGCCAATGGCCTTTCCCCCCTGCCCCTGGACGCCGAGCTGAGCGCCATCGCCCGGAAGAAATCCGAGGACATGCGGGACCAGGGATACTTCTCCCACACCTCCCCCACCTATGGCAAGCCTGCGGAGATGCTCACCGCCTTTGGCTACGCCTTCCAATCCGTGGGCGAGAACATCGCCCATCACGCCACGGTGGAGAAGGCCCAGGCGGCATTCCTTTCCAGCAGCGGACACCGGCAGAACATGCTCTCCAGCTCCTGGACAAAGGTAGGCATTGGCGTATGCCTGGACGCCAACGGCTTTGTGTATGTAACGCAGCTGTTTGTGCGCTAATCCGTGGCTCCCCGGCACGCAGCCGGCATGGCGCGGCAGGTCCGTCCCCCCATTCGGGAGGGCGGGCCTGCGTTGCGTTTTTGTTACAACAGCTCATAGGCCGCCGCTTCGTCACAGCAGCACCAGACCTGCCGATCCTGGAACCGGCGGCATCCCCGGCGCATGCCCATGACGCCGGGCATGGAAATGCCCGCGGCGGAGAGCACCGCGCGTCCGGCTATACTGCCCCGGCGCTGACCGGCGGCATTGCCGGAAGAGGCGGACTCACTTTGCGTAGGCCAGGAGTTTTGTCCCACAGGTAAAAAGCCTTCGCCCTCGCCCGGCATAAGTAAGTTCATTCCGCGGCTTCCCACCCGACCGGACGTCCGGGGCAGGGCCGTTAAAAGCGCCGCTTCCTGCCGGGTAAGCGCCGGCTGGCGGGCGTTGATGGTTCGCATCATCATGCGCGATTCCTCCCACTTCCCCGCGGCATCGGTCACTGCGGGGGCGCTACCAGCTTATGCCATCCAAGGCGAACCGGTGCGGCGCGAAAAGGGGCGCGGCCCCGGTTTCTTCCAACCGGGCCGCGCCCCTTTTGTTTACGCTTGTTCCAGCGCCACCTTTTCCAGCAGCGCCAGCAATTCCTCCCGGCCGGTGTCATCCTCGCTGGAAAAGCAGATGATCTCCCAGGGCTGCACCAGCAGCGCCCGGCAAATGGGCGCCAGCTGCTTCTGCCGCGCTCCCCGGGAAATTTTGTCCGCCTTGGTGGCAATCACCGTAAAGGGAATGCCAGTCTGGCGCAAGAACTGGTTCATGGTCACGTCGTCCGCCGTGGGGGCGTGACGGATATCCACCAGATGCAGCACATGGCACAGCTCCCGGGATTCGGTGAAGTAGCGCTGCATCATCTCTCCCCAGCGCAGCTTTTCCTGCTTGTCCACCTTCGCAAAGCCATAACCCGGCAAATCGATGAGATGAAAGGCGCCGTTAAGCAGGAACACGTTGATCAGCCGGGTTTTGCCGGGGGTGGCGCTGGTTCGGGCCAGCTTGTTGCGCCTGCACAGCCGGTTGATCAGGCTGCTCTTGCCCACATTGGACTTGCCGCAAATGGCCACCTGCCGCAGCCCCGCGCCGGGAAAGTTTCCGCTATATTCCGCCATGGAGGTAATGAACTCCGCCGATTTGATTTCCATGGTAGCTCCTTACTTTTGTTCGTCCGCCTTGGGCGCGGGCATGCGCTCCAGAGCCGTGGCCAGCACATCCTCGATCATCTCCGCGGTCACCACCCGGAAGCGGCTGAGCACATGGGGCGGAATCTCCTCCAGATCTTTGACGTTCTCCTTGGGAATCACCAGAATGGTGATCCCCGCGCGGAAAGCCGCCAATGTCTTCTCCTTCAAGCCGCCGATGGGCAGCACCCGTCCCCGGAGCGTGATCTCCCCCGTCATGGCCACATCCTGGCGCACGGGAATCTCCGTCAGCGCGGACACCAGCGCGGTGGTCATGGTTACGCCGGCGCTGGGACCATCCTTGGGCACCGCCCCCTCGGGCACATGGATGTGAATGTCCTTGTCCTTGTAAAAGTCGTCCGCCAGGCCCAGGGAGCGGCTATGGGCGCGCACCCAGGAGAAGGCCGCCTCGGCGCTCTCCTTCATCACGTCCCCCAGCTGGCCCGTAAGCTGCAGCGTGCCCTTGCCGGGCATAATGGCGCACTCCACCTCCAGGGTTTCCCCGCCCACGGCGGTGTAGGCCAGGCCGTTGACCACGCCGATCTGCGGCGCTTTCTCCGGCTTTTCCCGGATGTAGCGCACCGCGCCCAGGAAGTCCTTAAGCACGGCGGAAGTCACGCTGACCTCCTCCACGCCGGTGTCCAGCATGGTCACCGCGCTCTTGCGCACCACTTTGGCAATGGTGCGCTCCAGGGTGCGCACGCCCGCTTCACGGGTATAACCCTCAATCAGCTCCCGCATCACCCGGTCGCTGATTTTCACCGTGCGGGGGCGCAGGCCATGGGCCTCCACCTGCTTGGGCAGCAGGTGCCGCTTGGCAATTTGCAGTTTTTCCTCCTCGGTATAGCTGGGCACTTCGATGATCTCCATGCGGTCCAGCAAGGGGGCGGGAATGGTATCCACCGTATTGGCGGTGGTGATGAACATCACCTTGCTCAGGTCAAAGGGAATCTCCAGATAATGGTCCCGGAAGGAAAAATTCTGCGCGCCGTCCAGCACCTCCAGCATGGCGCTGGCAGGATCCCCCCGAAAGTCGCTGGACATCTTGTCGATTTCGTCAAAGAGGAACACCGGGTTCATGGTGCCCGCCTGCTTCATCCCCGCGATAATCCGTCCGGGAATGGCGCCGATGTAGGTGCGCCTGTGGCCGCGGATCTCCGCCTCGTCCCGCACGCCGCCCAGGGATACCTGCACAAACTTGCGACCCACCGCCTGGGCGATGGCCTTGACGATGGAGGTCTTGCCTACCCCGGGAGGGCCAACGAAGCACAGGATCGGGCCTTTCATATCCTGCTTCATGCGTAGCACGGCCAGGTACTCCACAATGCGCTCCTTCACCTTGTCCAGGCCGTAATGGTCCTGGGAAAGCACCTTGCGGGCCCGCTTCAGGTCCAGGTTGTCCGCGGTCGTTTTGCCCCAGGGCAGATCCAGAATCCACTCCACCCAGGTGCGGCTCACCCCCACCTCCGGGGTGCCGGGAGCCATGCGCGAAAGGCGTTCCAGCTCCTTTTCCAGCTTTTCCCGGGCCTCGTCGTTGACGGGCGTATGCTCCAGGCGCTCCCGCAGGTCTTCCACGTCGGTGGCTTCCTTGTCCCCCAGCTCGGTCTGGATGGCCTTGATTTGCTCCCGAAGATAATAATCCTTCTGGTTCTTCTCAATCTGCTTCTTGATGCGGGCCTGCACCTGCTTCTCCACGCCGGCCAGCTCCGTCTCCCGGGCCAGGATGGTGCACAGCTTTTCCAGGCGTGCCTTCACATCCAGCTCCTCCAGGATGGCCTGGCGATCCTCCAGGTGGGTCAGCACATTGGCGGCGATCACATCCGCCAGCTGATCCGGCGCCTCCACCTCCCGCACGGAGCTCACCGTTTCCGCAGAAACCCGCTGGCTGGCCGCGGCAAAGCCGGCGAAAAAGTCCTGGGTGGTGCGCACCAGAGCCTGCATCTCAATGCTTTCTTCCTTGGGGCGGTCAGGCTCGGGGCGGACCTTGCCCTGCAGATACGGCTCCTCCTGGATGATGGTCTCCAGCGTGGCGCGGCGCAATCCCTCCACCAGCACGCGCAGGCTGTCCCCGGGCAAATTCAGCACCTGTTTGATATGCGCGATGGTTCCCACCCGGCACAGCTGATCCACCGTGGGGTCCTCCACGTCCGCATCCCGCTGCGCCACCAGGAAGATCTCCTGGTTTTCCATCATGGCCTGCTCCAGCGCGGCCACGGACTTTTCCCGGCCCACGTCAAAGTGCAGCACCATGTGCGGGAATACCATCAGGCCGCGCAGGGCCAGAATCGGCATGGCGATTGCCGCCGCCTTTTTTTCTCTGGGCATAATTTCCTCCTTCTCAACCAACGGAGAGAGGCCCGGCCCCTCTCCCGAAGCGCCCGTCGCGTCGGGCGCGAATGAAATCGCTTCCTATAAATAGATACACGAAAGCCTGCCGGATGAAACACTCCGGCAAGCTACTATTATAACGGCAGGTTTTCCCTTTTGCAAGCCCCGGTGGCCTCCGCCACGCTCTTTCCTTCCCCGGCCTGCGCCGCCAGAGGTACCGCGGCCTCCACCGGCCGGGCGGCGGCTGCCGGCGCCGCCGCGCCCACCGGCGGCAGGAGCATTTCCGTCAGCACCTGTTGGAGCGTTTCCACGGGGCGCACTTCGATATCCTGGCAGAGCATGCCTTCGCTGGCATTGTCCGCAGGAATGAATACCTTTTTCAGCCCCGCGCGCCTGGCCGCCTCCACCTTGGCTGGCACGCCACCCACGGCCTTCACCCGGCCCTGAACGGATATTTCACCGGTACACGCCGCCAGGCCGTCCACGGGCTGTCCCGTCAGCGCGCTCACCGCCACCACCGCCATGGCCACACCGGCGGAAGGACCGTCCACTGGTGCGCCGCCGGGGAAGTTGATGTGCAGGTCCCGCTGCCCCAGGTCAAAGCCGATCTCCCGCAGCAGCGTGCGAACATTCTCCGCGGAGGCGCGGGCGGTAGATTTTCTCCGCATGCGGCGGCCTTCCTCGCCCATCTCCTCTTCCTCCACGATGCCGGTGACGGTGACCTCACCGCTGCCTGGCAGGGACACGGCCTCGATCTCCATCACGGCTCCCTGATGCGCCCCATAGACCGCCAGGCCATGAATGGCGCCCACGCGGGAGGAAGTATCCGCGCTTTGAGGCGGCCGCACTGCATAGTGCCCGGACTGCACCACCCATTGCACATCCTCGGGAGTGATATGAGTCCGATCCTCCAGCTGCGCCAGCCCCGCGCACATCTGCACGATATTCACCGCGTCCCGTCCACAGGACGCATAGCGCCCCACGGTTTCCGCCTCGGCGCGCTCCATGGCGTAGCCGGCGCGGGTGGCCGCGCCCAGGGCGATGTCCGCAATCTCCTCCGGCTCCAGCGCCCGGAAAAACACCTCCATGCACCGCGAGCGCAGCGCCGGGGAAATTTCCGACGGGCTGCGGGTGGTGGCCCCCACCAGGCGGAAATCCGCCGGCATGCCCCGCTTGAACACCTCGTGAATGTACTTGGGCACCGCCGGATCGTCCGGGTTATAGTACGCGGATTCGAACATCACCTTGCGGTCCTCCAGCACCTTGAGCAGCTTGTTCATCTGAATGGGATGCAGCTCGCCGATCTCATCCAGAAACAGCACCCCGCCATGCGCCTTGGTCACGGCGCCGGGCTTGGGCTGGGGAATGCCCTGGACGCCCAGCGGCCCCGCCCCCTGATAGATGGGATCATGCACGCTGCCCAACAGCGGGTCCGCAATGGCCCGCTCGTCAAAGCGCACGCAGGTGGCATCCATCTCGATAAAGGGAGCGTCCTTGGTAAACGGTGTGCCGTGGGAATGCTTGGCGGCCTCCAGCACCAGCCGCGCCGCGCAGGTCTTGCCGATGCCGGGGGGGCCGTAGATCAGCACATGCTGGGGATTCGCTCCGCAAAGAATCGCCTTGAGGGATTTGATGCCTTCCTCCTGGCCCACAATATCCTTGAAGCTGGCCGGCCGCACCTTTTCCGCCAAAGGCTCCGAAAGATGAACGCCGCGCATTTTGCGCAGGTTTTCCAGCTCCCGGCTGCTCTCCCGCCGGGCGGCGGGCTGTGCGCGCCGCTGCTGCCGCAGCTGCCTGAAAAAATAGACTCCGACCACCACCGTCACCGCAAGCTGGATGACCATCAGCGTGAAGTTCACCATGTACGTTCCCTCCCATCCGCGCCGGCAACGCCGCCGCTGTCCTTGGCATAGGATGAACCGGAACGCCGCAGTTCATAAGTGGAAAATTTGCCGCGACAAAAAAAGCGCGCGTCCGGCGCGCAGCAAAGGGCTGTGCCGGACGCGGCGCAAGGAACTACATCACGCGGCCGCTGAAGCGGTAAGGGTTCGACTCCGTCTGGGGGGTGATGATGGTATGGGACAGGGAACGGTTTTTGGTCACGTTCAGCACCAGCGCTACGCCGCCCATGTTGGTTACCATGTTCGAGCCGCCATAGCTCAGGAAGGGCAACGGTATGCCGGTGATGGGCATCAGCCCTGTGGTCATGCCGATGTTTTCAAACACGTGGAACAGCAGCATGCCCATCACCCCGGCAATCACCAGGGAGCCGAACTTATCCCGGGTATACCTGGCCAGGTAGATCATCCGCAGGATGATCAACAGATAGACCACCAGAATCACCATGCAGCCCCGGAAGCCGAAGGCTTCGCCGATGGAGGCAAAGATGAAGTCCGTCCAGTCGGCGGGCACGTAGTCCAGCTGGGCATAGGAGCCGTCCACAAACGCGCCGATGCCGTTCAGTCCCCCCGAACCAATGGCGATTTTCGATTGGGTCTGCTGGTAGGCATCCGAGGAGGAATACGCCTCGGGATCAAAGAACGCAAGAATGCGCTGCAGGCGGTAGTTATCCGAGCCGCTGGCCACCGCCAGGCCATAAACCGCCAGAATGAAAATCACGGCCGCCAGAGCCAGACCCAGCAGTATCTTCCAGTCCACATTGGAAAAAAACAGCATCACCGCAAACAGGAAGATGATCACCAGCAGGGAGCCCATTTCGCCCTGCAGCATGATGATCATGCCCGGCACCAGCACCAGGCACATGATGTAAATGAAGTCCCGCAGGGTGCTCATGGGCTTGTCGTAACGGGCCAGCACCCGGGCCAGCATCAGAATCATGGACAGCTTGGCGAACTCCGAGGGCTGAATGGTAAAGCCCCAGATCGTGTCCAGCCACGCGCGCACGCCGCTGGCCTGGGAGGCGAACAGCACAATGACCAATAGCGCGGTGCCGGCATAGTAAATCAGCGTAGCACGGCGGCGCAGCCAATCGTAAGGAATGTTGTAGATGAACGCCACCACAAAGGGAGCCAGCATCAGAAAGATGAACTGCCGCATGCTGTAGGTGGACTCGACGATGTGGTTCAGCAGCGGTGCGTCCGAGCTGGAGGTGGTGCTGTAAGTGGCCACGCTCACGGCGACCACGCCGAAGATGGCCAGCGCAAACACCAATGCCGTCAGGGTTTTATCAAAGTGCGCCCGGGAGTGTCTGTTTTCAACGATCATTGGAGTTTCATCACCTTTACCTTTCGCCGGAAGAGGCGCCCCAGCACTCCGCCCTGCGCCTTCCCATAGCCTGGCAGGGGGACCTGCTGTCCGGTCATTCGCCGGGCGATGCGCTCCAGGGCGCGCCGGCCTTCGCACTCCACCTCCATGGGGGACATGTGCTTGAGCAGCGCCCGATAGATCATATCGTCCTGGGGAATTTCCCCGATGAGCTGCAGGTCCAGTGTCTGCGCCACCACTTGAGCGCTGTACATCTCCCCCGCAGCAATCAGCTCAGGCATCAAGCGGTTCACGATCAGTTGCGGGCGCGGGGCCTCCTTCTGCGCCAGCACGGCAGCGGTCTTTTCCACGTCCCGAATGCATACGTCGTCGGGGGTGGAAATCAGCAGCACCTCGTCGGCGCTATCCACCACGCCCCGAAGCCCGCGCTCCACACCGGCGGGACAATCGATGAGCACCTGATCGAAGCGCTCCTTCAGCTGCCCCACCACCTTGCGAAAGCCCTTGGGGTCCAGGTTTTTCACCCGGGCAAACTGGGAGGCAGGCAGCAGGCTGAGCCGCTCGTAAAGGGAGTGCTGGATCAGCGCCTGGCTAAGGGTGCAGCCCCTGCCGATCACGTCCAGCACGTCGTAAACCACGCGGTTTTCCAGCCCCAGTATGGCGTCCTGATCCCTCAGGCCGATGTCCGCGTCCACCACCACCGTGCGCTGTCCCATACGGGACAGCGCCACGGCCAGGCCGGCGGTGACCATGGATTTGCCCACGCCGCCCTTTCCGGAGGCGACGAGCCACGCTTTTGCCATGGGGATACCTTCCTTTCCATCAGGGCGCCACCGAGTTGCCGTAGGGCAGGGTATAATCGGTGGTGCGCAGGTTTTTCTGGTTCATATACCAGTCGATGAATTCCTTGGCCGCCAGGGAAGCCTCGCCGCCGGAGAAGCCGTTGGGGATGAACACCGCCACGGCGATTTCAGGATCCTCATAGGGGGCGAAGGCCACGAACCATGCGTTGTTCTCCAGGTCGATGGTGGTAACTTCAGCCGTACCTGTTTTCGCGGCAATCTGCTCCTGGTATTCCCAGTCTTTGAAGTACTTGCTGGCCGTACCGGATTCGTCCACAACGCCTTTCATCCCCTGGTGGATCAATGACCAGTATTCGGGATAGTTCAGGGTATTGATCAGCGTCGGGCTGCGCTGGGAGAGGATCTCGCCCTCGGGGCTCGTGATGGCGTCCACGATGCTCAGGTTGTACACATTGCCGCCGTTGGCCACCGTGCAGACATAGCGGGCAACCGCCGCCGGGGTCAGCACGGTAACCGACTGCCCGATAGCCGTCAGAATGGTCTGGGCGCCGCCCCACTTCACGTCATTCATGTACAGGTACGTATCGCCGATGACCGCCTGCAAGTACACCATTTCCTTGGACATGTTCAACTCTTCCATCAGAATGGTGCGCATGTTATCCAGCCACTCGCCTTCGGGGTAGTTCACCGCCATATCCATCAGCCGCTTGGCGCAGGCGCTCAGGCGCTCGTCCGTGTATTCCAGTCCGCGGCTGGCGCCGCAGTTTTTCAGATGCGTCTTGATGGCATTAAAGACGATGATCGGCAGCGAGGTATCCTGGCTGGCCTCATTCATGGGCTTGGTGGTGTCGTACAGGCTGGTCTGACAGCCCACCACGCTGCGCACCTCGCCGGGCAGGTCCAGTCCGGTTTTGCTGGTAAGCCCCAGTAAGGAAGCATAGCGGTACAGCCGCTCCTCTCCCAGCCGGCTCCCCAGGGTATAAAAGAAGTAGTTGCAGGAGTTGGACAGTCCCTCCACAATGGTTTGGTTCTGGTGCCGCCAGCGGTAGCCCGCACTAATCCAACACTTGGGCGCGGTGGAGATATCCTTGTTGTATTCGGTGAAATAGCCCTCGTCGCTGATGCGCTCCGTGGGCGTCAGCTCGCCCTCCGCCAGCGCCGCAATGCTGGTCACCATCTTGAAAATGGAACCAGGCGTGCCGCGGGCATGGATGGCGTAATTCATCAGCAGATTTCGAGAGTCGCCCAGGATCTCCATGGCCTCCTGCCCGCCGGCCACCAGGGCGTTCAGGTCGTAGGTCGGGTAGTTGGCCATGGCCAGCACCCGGCCCTCCATGTCCAGCACCACCATGGTGCCGTGCTCGGCCAGGGCCAGGGGATATTTTTCCCAGTTCCGGTTGGCAATGTCGGTCTTGTTATCTTCCAGCCAGTCCTCATCCACCATCTCCGATTCCTGACGGTCGCGGGTATTGGCCACGTTGTCGGCAATGGCCCGCTCCGCCTGCTGCTGATAGCTGGCGATGATGGTCAGCTTCACGTTATTGCCATCCTGGGGCTCAGTATAGCTCAGCTCGCGCACAATCTGGGAAAGATTATCCCGCTCCACCACGCGGTTGCCCTGCTTTAGGGAGGAATTCTGGGTGAGCCAGTCCTCCATGGAGCTTTCAATGCCGTCCCGGCCGATCTTGTCGTTATAGCTATAGCCCTTGGCCTGGTACGTCTCCCAGCTGGACTGGCTGGGGATGGCGCCGATGTAGCCGATGACCTGTGCAGCCAAGGTGCTGCGGGGATACACACGCTTGGTGCCCACCGCGATTTCCATGCCCGCCAGGTTCATGGAGCGGGTTTCCACCTCGATCACCGTTTCATACTTGACGTTCTCCGCGATGGTGATGGGCTGGGAATTGAACACGTTCATCTGCATCTCGGAGAAAACCGCCATCACCTTGAGCATGGTAGTTTCGTCCACCACCAGCACGTCGGCGTAGCTCAGATCGCTCTCGGCTTCCTGGGCCTTCAGGGCATCCGCCTCCGCTTGAGTGTTTGCCAGGCGGAAGCGCTTTTTCAGCGCGTTGATGCACTGCTCCGGCGTGCCGTAGCTGGTGGTATTGGTCAGGTAGTTGTTGGAGCGCCACTGGCTTTCCCGGGTGGCCAGCACGCTTTCGCTGACGCCGGAGCCAAAGTTGAAGATCCACTCGTTGGTTTCCGGATCGCGCTCGATCACAAAGTCGATGCACAGCTCTCCGCCGTTGCGCTCAATGATCTCGATGGTATCCACAATGGACTGGCTGAACACCGCATATTCCGCCCGGCTGGGCGAGGATGCATCCTTATAGAAGGTAACATTATAAATATACTCGTCGTTGGCCAGGATCACCGAGTCAGCGTCGGTAATCATGCCGCGCTTGCCCCGCAGGGTGATGGTCTTGGTGCGCCGGCTCTCCGCGGTCTCGCTGTATTCCTCGGAGTTGACCAGCTGCAGCTGCACCAATCCATAGGTCAGATAGGCGAACATACCGAAAACCGCGACAATAAAGATGATATAACGGGCTTTCATGCCAGGCTTCAGTTTCGACATCGTTCCTCCTTTCCGGAGCCGGTAGGCGCTCCAGCACAAACGCGGCGCTTCGCCGCGGACCGGTTTCCGTCCCTTCGCCGCTTACTGCGCTGGAAGGGCGGCGGCCTTTTTCTTCCGTCCGAAACCAAGGATATGACGCACCGGCAGCATCAGCGCCGCCGTCAGCGCCATGGTCAGCGCCAGGTCCAGCACGGCGCGGCCGATATGGTCCGCCGTCAGAAGCGTGCCGCCCAGGCTTACGTATACCAGGTTGATCAGCTCATAAATAAAAGTGTTCAGCCCGGCGCACAATACGGTACGCAGGTATGGATTCATGTTCTTGGCCCGCTTGTTCACGCTCCGCTCGTATTCCAGGCGTTTGTCGCTCTTGTCCGCAAAGGGCAGGGAGCTGAAGATGGCCGCCACGGGATACAGCAGCAGATTGAAAAACTTGATGCTGGGCAGCATGATTTCCATCAGGATGCCATAGATGCCCCCCACCCAGAAGGCGCGCAGCTTTCCATAGCAGACCGTCACAATGGCGGTGATAGCGTAAAGCATGCTTGCCGTTACGCCATTCACCGCCAGGTAGGGCATCACGCAGACCTGGCAAAGGTATCCCAGCAGCACCACGGCCAGAAAGCACAGGAACCTCCGCCCGCCCCGCCAAAGCATGCCGATCATCCGCTCAGTCCTCCTCCCAGGTCAGGTCCTCAGGCGACAGCGTGATGTAGGGCGTGGGGCTGGGCGTGGGCGTGTCGGTGGGCTCCGGGGTATCGGTGGCCGACTCGTCCGACGTATCCACCACCACGTACTCGTACACCGGCCCGGTATCCTCCGGCGTCACCAGGGGAATGCTGGTGGGCGTGGGGCTGGGCGTAGGACTGGGCGTGGGGCTGGGGGTAGGCGTAGGCGTCTCGTCGGGATTGGGAGTGTCCGTGGTGCCGAAGAAGGAGCTTCTGCCTCCCACGCGCAGCGTGGGAACAGGCCGCTTGGTCTCCAGGGGGACGAATTCGATATCCGTGGCGCTTTCCCGGCCCTGCACCGCCTCCGCCGTGGGCTTATACCGCAGGACGATGACATATTCGATGTGCTCAAAGTCCGCCATGGGTTCCACCACGATATACTGTTTGTTGGCGTCCATGCCGCGGGTGGATTCCCGCACCGTGCCAATGGGAATCCCCTTGGGGAAGGACATGCCCACGCCCGAGGTCACCACCGTGTCCCCAGGGCGGGGCAGGTGATCCTCCGGTAGGTAATACATGCGGCACATGGGGGTACCGTCGATGCTCAGCGTTCCCCGGACCGTGCCCTGATCCCGGCTGGACTGGATCAACCCGGCGATGGATGCCTCGCCGTCGATGATTGTGCGCACCTGCGCGCTGGTTTCGTTGGTGTTTTCCGTGTAACCGATCAGCGCGCCAGAGATGGTTACGGCCATGTAGTCCTCCACCCCATCCCGCGTGCCCCGGTTGATGGTAAAGGTGGAGAAGTAATTGCCGTCCGCCCGGCCGATGACTGTTGCGGTAATGGGATTCATGCTCTCGTTGGCGGAAATCTCGTCGAACATGTTTTCATACGCGGAGAGCTTTTGCTGAAGCTCCTCCGCCAGCATGGCCTCGTAGACCAGGCGCTCGTTCTCCGCGCGGAGGTTGTTGTACTCCGTTTCAATGTTGGCCCGGAGCTTCAGCGTTCGGAAATATCCGGCAATGCTCTCCGTAAAGCTGGAAAACAGCGACTGCACCGGCGTAACGATCCGGGCAATCAGCCCCTCGGGGGCTGCCGTCGCCGCCTTGATGCTCTCGGAGGTGTTCTCATCCCCGGACACAACTCGGGAGAGGATCATGGAAACCAGCACCACCAGCAGCATCACCGTTACCAGCGCGACTCCCAGCCGCCGCAGCCATCCGGGCATCTCCCGCTTTTTCCTTTTGACCTTGGCGGCGCGCACGCCGGCGCGCTTGGGTTTTTTGACCCGGCGGCGCACCACGTTCCGCTCGCCGTCATCCTCCAGGAATTCCTCGTCCAGGAAGCGGTCGTCCAGGCGCAGATCTTCTTCGGAGATATCCTCGTCGTCCCGATCATCCATCATGCGCTCCAGGCCGCCTTTTTCATGCACCGTGGAGCGGGAGGAGGAAGCGTCATCCTCCTGCTCCGGCTCGGCCATGCTTTCCAGCCCGGTGGCCTTGATGCCGGAATCCTCCTGCTGAGGCGTCTGCTTCTCCCGCTTTGCGGCTTCCCTGCGCTGAAACAGATGGAAGCCGCCTTCGCGCTCCTGCGCCGAATCATCCTGCTCCAGAAAACGCCGCTGCGTATTTCTCGCCATTGCTTACCTCCGTGCCGCCGCTTTTACTCCATCTGCATGAAGCCCTGCTTCCCGATGGATTGAAGCAGCTGAAGATTCTCCACCAGGTAACCCAGCCCCAGCGCCGCGCAGTCCGTGGGCTCCTTGGCCAGGAGCACGGGAATCCCCAGCTCCGTGGCAATGTACTGGTCCAGGCCAAACAGCTGCGCTCCGCCGCCGGTAAGGTGGATGCCGCCGCGCATAATGTCCGCCGCCAGCTCCGGGGGCGTGCGTTCCAGCACCCACTTGATCGCCGCCAGGATGGCCATGCACGGCTCCTTGATGGCTTCCGCCGCCTGGGCGGTGGTAAAGTCGATATCCTGAGGAATGGGCGAGTTCACCGCCCGTCCGCGGATCTTCACCCGCCGCGGATCGTTCAGCGGCACGGCGGAGGCCAGGTCCAGCTTGACATCCTCCGCAGTCCGCTCGCCAATCATCACCTGGAATTCCTTCTTAATATAATTGACGATGGCTTCGTCCATTTTCATGCCGCCCACCTGGATGGACTGGGCCACCACCAGCCCGCCCAGGGATACCACCGCCGCGTCCGTGGTGCCCCCGCCGATGTCCACCACCATGGAACCAATGGGCTCATACACCGGCAGGCCGGAACCGATGGCCGACGCGAAAGGCTTCTCGATCAGGTAGACGGTTTTCGCACCCGCCATGGTGGCTGCCTCCGTCACCGCCTTGCGCGCCACCATGGGCAATGTGCACGGCACGCTGACCAGCACCTTGGGCTTGATGACATGGCTTACGCCGATCGCTTTGCGGATAAAATACTGCAACAGGATCTCCGCCATGTCGAAGTTGTCAATGCTTCCCGCTTTCATGGGCCGCACCGCCACCAGCTTGTCCCCCGTGCGCCCCAGAAGAATCTCCGCCTCGTCGCCCACCGCACGCACGTTTCGCTTGTTATCGCTGTCAATGACCACAATGGTAGGCTCGCTCACCACGATGCCCCGCCCGCGAACATATACCATGGTATTTGAGGTTCCCAGATCAATACCAATTTCAGGTGCTATCAGCGCCATGATTCATCATCCCATCCTGTTCCTTGCCCACGGCAATTTCCACGCCCGCCGCCGTGAGCAGCGCGCATGTCAAATCCCATGGCAGGCCAATTACATTGAAGCGGCTTCCTTTCACTTGCGTTACCCAGCGTCCCGCGCCGCCCTGCAGGGCATAGGCGCCCGCCTTGTCCATGGGCTCGCCGGTCTGCACATAGGCGCGAATTTCCTGTTCCGTCAAGCGCCTGAAGCGCACATCCGTGGCTTCCACGCCGCTGAACATCCGGCCTTGGGCGTCTACCACGCACACGCCGGTATACACTTGATGTTCCCGCCCGGATAGCCGCTCCAGCATCCGGCAGGCCTCTTCTTCATCCTCGGGTTTGCCCAAGGGTTGGTTTTCCAGCGCCACCAGCGTATCCGCCGCCAGCACCACGCGCCCGGGAAAACGTGCGGATACCTCCCGCGCCTTTCTCTGGCTCAGCTCCGCCACCGCCTCCCGCGCCCCCAGAGCGCAGTGCTCGTCCACCTCCGCCGCGTGCTTTTCAAACGCGACGCCCATTCGGGTGAGGATCTGGCTGCGCCGGGGTGACCCCGACGCAAGAATGATGGCTTCCAACCTTGCGCGCCTCCCGCTGTATCCTTCGCATTCGCACCGCTTTCCGCGCTGCGGGACCGTCCGGCGGGCAGGGGCGTTTTTCCCCCGCTGCATTCGTAAGACAATCCATTCTGCATTATAGCACACTTTGCCGCCTCCTGGAAACTCTTTTGTAAAAATTCAGCTGACGAACACAGAGAATTCCCGCCGCACCTCCCCGCTTCCGCCGCATATCCTGCTTGTGAAGGCTCCCCCTCAGGGAAGCCAAATCAAGGAGGCGTGTAAGGATGAGCTTTTACTCCTACAAGAACGCGAACCCTTCCTGTTGCCCCGGGACCATCTCCGGCAGCGCGTTGGACGGACTGCAGGAAAAGGTCTGCGTACAGGTCAAGCGCGTGTACGACAGCTGCCTGCAGCAGGAACAGCTGGACGACAAAATCGTGACCATCACCAGCTATGCGCAAGTGGTAAGCAACTGCTGCAACAATTGCTGCTCCGACGCCACGGAAACCACCACCCCCACGTCGGCGCCCGTGCCGCCCATCACCTTTGAGAGCTGCCGCTCCACCACCACTGAAGGGGTCATTCGCAACCTGTCCGTGGACCGCCTCTGCGACCGTCCCTGCTTTGCCCGTGTTCGCGCCACCATCGACGTGCCCATCGACATTCTGTTTGTGGATAGCCGCTGCGTGGAGTACATCGGCAAGGGCGTCGTTTCCGTGGACCGGGACGTGTTGCTTTCCATCCCCGACGAGTCCATCGTGCCCTACACCCTGGAGAGCATGGTCAGCGCCATCTGCGTCTCCGGCCAGTACCTGGGCGACAACCGCTTCAAGATGACCGTCTGCGTTACCATCATCCTCAAGGTGCTGGCAAACGTGGAGATCCTCATCCCCAGCTACGGCTTCTGCCCCATCCCGCCCTGCGAGGAATTCGCGGAGAATGTGTGCGACGAGTTCTTCTCCCTGCCGCTCTTCCCGCCCATGTCCCTGTGCAATGAAGGCACGGTTTCCCCCAGCAACTGCCGCTGCAGCGGAAGCTGCCGCAACGGATGCGGCGGATGCGGCTGCAACCACACCTGAAACGCCGTCGCAAGTTGACGCCAGCCAATGCAAAGCCGGAGGGGCGTTCCCCCCTCCGGCATAGGCTGTTGACAAAGTATTTGATCTCGAAATTCTTGCAAGTTTTACATTGCACTCTTGCAAGCGCAAAGGATTTCGCGCCTGCGGGCGCGACCAGGGGCTTTCCGATCGCCCCCTGGACCCCTTCGGGCCCCATAGGTGTTGAGATTTTTGCAGATTAGAGAGCCATAAGCTACATATTTTCATGCTGGTGTGAAAAAGCATGCCTTTTTCAGCAGTCGGAGCCGGAGGGGCGTTCCCCCTCCGGCCTCATTGTTTACTGCTGATGATAGATGTTGCGCAAAGTCTCCGTCAGCAAACCGTCCTGCTCATAGATAATCAACGGCGGCTCCGGCTGCAA
>DBFBGQ010000051.1:0-14290 GCA_048201975.1 Candidatus Egerieenecus sp.
GGCTTCGCCGCCCTTGACATCCACCCCCACCGGCGTTATGTTGTTGGCAAGGCGGCAGCCGGACAAGCCTGCTGCCGCCACAAATAAACTTTGCTCTATTCGCACCCGAAATGGAGTTTACACAGAATTTGGGATTGACCCGGCGCGTTTGCGCTGCTTAAAAACGACTTTGGGTTTCGCCGCTTTCTCACCAGAGGCAAAGGCAATATTCGCACGGAGCTGTTTTTCCTGGCCCTGGCGTTTGACCTGAAAAAGCTATGGATGACGCGGGAACACAACCGGCTCAAAACGCGAGTGTCGCTCAAAATGGTTTCGTAGTGCTCGCAAAAATTGAAAAGCTATCCACATGCGGGTCTGTTTTCGACAGCCCTGGTTTCTTATGCCTCTTTTCGCTTTGGCTGGTTGCTTTTTGACGCTATGCAGCCGTTTTTCTCTTGATTTGTTCGCAAAATGGGCGTGCCACAGAAGTTGCTTTCTGCAACACGTCCGATCCAGACTGCTGAAAAAAACCTATTTTATCACACTAGTATGAAAAAATGAAACTTATGGCTTCCTAACTTGCAAAAATTTCATCACGTATGGGGTCCGAAGGTTTCCAAAGGGCGATCGGAAAGCCCTTTGGTCGCGCCCGCAGGCGCGAAACCCCTGCGCTTGCAAGAATACATTATATAACTTGCAAAAAAGATAAAGCACATTACTTTGTCAACACGCTGAATCGCCCCTGCGCGAAAAGCGCAGAGGCGATCAAATCTTAGGCGTGGGCCTGCAGATCCCCGTTGCGGATCTTCACCCGCTGGATCTTGCCGGACACGGTCTTGGGCAGCTCGTCCACAAACTCTACAATGCGGGGGTATTTGTAGGGAGCGGTGGCATGCTTGACGTGGTTTTGCAGTTCCTTGACCAGGGCGTCGGAAGGGGTGTAGCCCTTGGTCAGCACAATGGTGGCCTTGACCACCTGACCGCGCTCCGGGTGAGGCACGGCAGTGATGGCGCATTCCAGCACCGCGGGGTGCTCCATCAGAGCGCTCTCCACCTCAAAGGGCCCGATGCGGTAGCCGCTGGACTTGATCACGTCGTCGCTGCGGCCGATGAAGTAATAGTAGCCGTCCACATCCCGCCAGGCCATATCCCCGGTGTGATACATCCCGCCGCGGAACACTTCGGCGGTTTTCTCCGGGTCGCGGTAGTACTCCAGGAGCAGCCCCGCGGGGTGGCCGCCGTCCAGGCGCACCACGATTTCGCCCTCCACGCCGTCCTCCACAGGGTTGCCGTCCTTGTCCACCAGGTCGATGTGATAGTGGGGGGAGGGCCGGCCCGTGGAACCCATGCGCGGGGTCATCCACTTGCTGGTCATCAGCAGGGGAGTGGTTTCGCTCTGGCCGAAGGCCTCATGAAGCTCCACGCCGGTGAAGCGCTTGAATTGATTGAATACCTCCGGGTTCAGGGGCTCGCCGGCGGTGTTGGCCCATTTCAGGTGGCTCAGATCATAGCGGCTCATGTCCTCCTTGATCATGAAGCGGTACACCGTGGGCGGCGCGCAGAAGCTGGTCACCTGGTACTTCTCCAGCATGCGCAGCATGTCCGTGGCCACAAAGCGGTCGAAATCGTACACGAACAGGCAGGCGCCGCAGATCCACTGGCCGTAGATCTTGCCCCAGCCCGCCTTGGCCCAGCCGGTGTCCGCCACGGCGATGTGCAGGGAGCTGTCGTCCAGGTTGTGCCAGTAGGCGGCGGTGGCGATCTGCGCCAGGGGATAGGTGTAGGTATGCACGGCCATTTTGGGCATGCCCGTGGTGCCGGAGGTAAAATACATCAGCATCAGGTCGTCATTGGTGGGGAGCTCCTCCTGCGGGGGGCGCTGGAAGGTCTCCGGCTGGCGGTCCATCTCGGCGTTGAGGTTCAGCCAGCCGGGGCGGTCGCCCAGGGTAATGCAGTAACGCAGGGTGGAGCATTCCGGGCGCGCGGCTTCCACGTGCTGGCACACCTCGTCCAGGTGCACGGCGATAATGGCCTGAATGGAGGCTGCCTCGCACCGGTAGACGATGTCCTTCTTGGCCAGCTGGGCCGTGGCAGGGATCAGGATGCAGCCCAGCTTCATCAGCCCCAGGGCGCAGAACCAGTATTCATACCGCCGCTTGAGCACCAACAGCACCGGATCGCCCTTTTTCAGCCCCAGGGAGCGGAAAAAGTTGGCCGCCTGGTTGCTCCGGCGGCTCATGTCGCCAAAGGAGAAGCGGCGCTCCTCGCCCTCCACGTTGGTCCAGATCATGGCGGGCTTGTGGGGGCAGAGGCGGGCGTACTCATCCACGATGTCGTAGGCGAAGTTGAAGCGCTCCGGGATGCGCAGGGAATAATTTTGCTCGAAATCCTCCTGGGAGGTAAAGTCCATTTTCACATACCGGTCAGCCAGCATGGCGCATTGATTCCTTTCTATGCTCGCGGGGCGTCAGTCGGGAATCACCATGGCCAGGAACTGCACCGGCTCGTTCCCCGCGCAGGTCATGGCGTGGGGAGCGCGGGAATCGTAATAAATGCTGTCGCCAGGCTGCAGGAGCAGCTCATGCCCCGCCACCACGATTTTCATCACCCCGGAGAGGATGTAGTCGAACTCCTGCCCGTCGTGGCTGTTGGGATGGAGTCCCTTGTTGTCCTCCAGGGGGATGGTCACAAACAGCGGCTCGATCTTCCGGTGCACAAAGTTATAGGCCAGGTTCTTGTAGATGTACTGATCCCTGCGGTTAATCAATTGTCCCTTGCCCGCGCGGGTCACGGAGTACAGGTTCAGCCTCGGCGCTTCGCCGGTGAGCAGCTCGGTCATGTCCACGCCGAAGTGCTCGTTGAGCTTGAGCAGGAAGCTGATGGGGATGTCCGTCTCTCCGCTCTCGTAGCGGGCGTATTCCTCGGGGGATACCTTACACAGGGCCGCCATCTGCTCGACGGTGTAGTCCGAGATTTCACGCAAGTCAGTGATGCGCATGGCGATCTGCCTTACCTGTTCGGACATGGATGGATACCTCCTTCATACGCGAATTTGAATCATTATACATGAATCGCCTGTGCCCCGCAAGGCGTGAAAGGTTTTTTTTCTGTACGAAAAAAGCAGGGAAAGGCGGGCAACGGCCCACTTTCCCTGCCCTGGAGCGGAGCTTACAGCCCGCGCAGATACGCGGCGATGGCCGGGTCCTTGCAGGCGGGATAGAAATACTCGGCGAAGCGCTCGCCGCTGATGGCTTCCTTCAGGAAGGTCTGGTCGATCTCCTTGAGGATGGTCAGCATGTCCTTGTGGGTAACGTCCTTGACCTGGTCCAGGATCTTCTTGTTGCGCTGCTCGGGCTCCACGCGCTCCTTGGGGTAGCCGTTGCCATGGCCAAAGCCGAAGAGTTGCTGGAAAATCATCTCCAGCTTCAGCTCCGCGCCCCAGCCGAAATCCTTGGCAAAGGGCAGGGCGGCGCAGTTGCCGTCGTTGATCTGGGCGAACATGTATCCGTCGGAGGGATCGACGATGTGCCCGCAGAGCACCCGGGGGAAGGCGTTGCAGGCCAGCATAGCGCCCTCGCCGGTGCCGCAGCCGGTGATCACATAGTCCGCCGCGCCGCTGTTGAGCAGAATACCCGCCAGCAGCCCGCACTTCACGTAGGTGAGTTGGCAGGCATCCTCGGCGGTGTACATGCCGTAGTTGACCACCTGATGGCCCATGGGTTCCACCACCTTGCGCAGGGTGGCCTCGATCAGGGAATTCTTTGCCGCCTGGCTGTTTTCATTCAAAAGGGCGATTTTCATGGGGAATCATCCTTTCCTGAGATTGGGTAAAAGCGCACCCTAAGCATAGCATGTTCCGCCGGGAAAAACAAGCCCGCCCCCTTGACCGGCTGTGGCATAATAGAAGCAGAGGGAGGGGAAAGGGCATGGCGGTGCGGATACTCACGGGGCGTGCGGGGCGGCTGATGCCGCTGCTGTTGCAGGAGATTGCCCAGGCGCGCCGGGAAGGCCTGCGCGCCTTGGTGCTGGTGCCCGAGCAGTTTACCCTGCTGGCCGAGCGGGAGATCATGGACGGGCTGGAGCTGCCCGGCCTGATGGATATCGAAGTGCTCTCCCCCTCGCGGCTGCGGCGGGATGTGTTTGAACGTGGCGGACGTCCCCGCCAAAGCCTGCTGGACGACCGGGGCCGGCGCATGGCCCTGAGCCAGGCGCTGCTGTCCCTGCGGGAAGAGCTGCAATATTATCAGGGCGCGGCGGATACCCCCGGCCTGCCGGAAAAGCTGGCCGCTTTGCTGGGGGACATGAAAAAAGCCGGGCTCACCGCCCAGCGGCTGGAGGAACACGCGCAAGCCCTGCCCCCGGGCGCGGCCCAGGCGAAGGAGATGGACGTAAGCCGCCTGTGGGCGGCGTATGACCGGCTGCTGGCCGGCTGCTTTGTGGACGGGGAAAGCGCCCAGGAGGAGCTGATTCGCCGCCTGCCGGACAGCGGCGTGGTTTCGGGCGCGGCGGTGTGGGTCTACGGCTTCGATGTGCTGACCCGCCCCATGTGCGCCCTGCTGGCGGTGGTGGGAGCGGAGGCGGACCGCCTCACCGTCACCCTGGCCATGGACGCCAGGGAAGCGGAGGATGGGCGCATTTTCCGGGCGCAGCAATGCAGCGCCGTGCTGTTGCGAAAAACGCTGGATATGGCGGGCATCGCCGTGCAGGAGGTACGCGCGCCGCGGGCGCCCCTTCCGGCGGCGCCTGCGCTCCAGTGGCTGGAGTCCCGGCTTTTTGCGCCCCGGCGGGAACCCTATGCGGAGGAGACCGACGCGCTGGAGATTCGCGCGGCGGCGAACCCCTTTGCCGAGGCGCTGGCGGTATGCGCCTGGCTGTGGCGGGAGCGGGACCGGGGCGTGCCCTGGACGGAGATGGCGGTCGCCCTGGCGGACCCGGCCGCCTATGGTCCGGTGCTTTCGATGGCCCTGCGCGCCAGCGGCGTGCCCTTCTACATGGGGGAAAAGCTGCCTGCCCAGCAGCACGGGTTGGTGCGCATGCTGTTGGCCGCCCTGCGCTGCTGCGCCGGGGGCTGGGCGCAGGAGGACGTGCTGGCGGTGATGAAGAGCGGCTTCTCGCCCCTGACGGAGGAGGAAGCCTTTGCGCTGGAAAACTATGCCCTGGAAAACGGCATCCGCGGCGCCAAGTGGGACCGCCCCTTTACCCGTGGGCCGGACGCCGCGGCCATGGAGCCCCTGCGCCTGCGTCTGATGGAGCCCCTGCGCCGCCTGCGCCTGGGCCTGCGCCAAGCCAGGGACGCGCAATCCTCCATGACGGCGGTATTCACCCTGCTGCAGGACGTGGACGCATACGAGCGCCTCAAGGCCCGGGAAGCACGGCTGCTGGCGGAGGGCATGCAGGCGGAGGCGGCGCAGAACCGGCAGGTATGGCGGATGATCCTGGAAACGCTGGAACAGCAGCGGGAGCTGTTGGATGGCAGCCGCGCGCCCATGCAGCAGGTTGCCGCCTGGCTGGCGGCAGGGTTTACATCCGCGGAAATCCATTCGCTGCCCCCCACGCCGGATACGGTCACCGTGGGCGAGGTGGGACACATGGCCCTGGAGAGCGCGCGTTCCCTGGCGGTGATGGGCATGCAGGATACGGGCGCTGCCGCCCAGCGCAGCCTGCTTACCGAAGGGGAGCGGGAGCAGCTCTCCGCCTGGCACGGGTATGATGTGGGCCTGTCCGCCGGCGTGCAGCAATCCCTGCGGCAGTCGGATTTCTACCGTACCTTTGCCCTGGCCCGGGAGCGCCTGCTGCTGACCCATGCCCAGAGCACCCAGGATGGGGACGCCCTGCGTCCAGGCAACGTGCTGCTGGATGTAAAGGAGCTCTTCCCCCTGGTGCGGGAGCAGGGCGGCGTGCAGGAGCAGGAGGAGCCCGTGGCTCCCCGCACGGCTCTGAACGGCCTAGCGCCTCGCTTGCGGGCCGCCGCCGAGGGCACGCCCCTGGAGGAGGCGCTGCCCCTCGCCTGGCGGCAGGCCTTTGCCTGGCTGTGGAACCGCCAGCCCTATGCGGAGGCGCTGAGCCTGGCCCTGGCGCACCTGGACGCCCGAACCCCCGCGCCGCCCCTGGAGCCGAAAAAGGCCTGGCGGCTGTTCGGCCGGGACGCGGTATCCATCAGCCGCCTGGAGGAGTTCGCCGCCTGCCCCTACCGGCATTTTGTGCACTATGGGCTCAGCCCTGTGGAACGGCGGAACTTCACCTTCCAGGCGGACGACCGGGGGGATTTCTTCCACGCGGCGCTCAGCGCCTTTGTGACCGTAGCCGCCCAGACCGGAGCCTGGCCGGAGCGCATGGAAGAGGCCGGCGTAAACGCGGTGATGGACGAGGTGGTGGCGCCGCTGATGGCGCAGTGGACGGACGGCCCCCTGGGGGAGGACGCCCGCAGCCGCGCCCTGGGCCGGCGCTATGTGGAAACGGTGAAGCGGGCGGCATGGCTGTTTACCCGGCACATGCGCAACAGCCGGTTCACCACCCAGGGCACGGAGGTGGCCTTCGGGGATCCCGGAGGCCTGCCGCCGGTGGTGCTGGAGCTTGCCGACGGCAGCCAGGTGGCGCTGCGGGGAAAGATTGACCGCATCGACCGCTACGAGGGCGACCAGGGCGTATACCTGCGGGTGGTGGACTACAAGAGCAGCCCCCACCGCCTGGAGCCCTCCCGCATGTGGTACGGGCTGCAATTGCAGCTGTTGCTGTACCTGAAGGCGGCCACCGCCGGGGGCGCAGGGGAACCGGCGGGCGCATTTTACTTCACGGTCAGCGACCCCATGTGCGACGCCGCCCAGGACCTGAAGGCCGCCGCCGAAGCCGCCATTGCCAAGGAGCTGCGATTGAAGGGCGTGGTGCTGGCCGACGCGGAGGTGATCGCCGCCATGGACGCGGAAGAGCCAGGCTTCTCCCTGGAAAAGGTCTTCAACGCGGACGGCGCCGTCTCCCGCAACGCTTCCGCCGTGGACCGGCAGGAAATGGCCGCGCTGCTCAACCGCGCCCAGAAGCTCGCCGCGCAGCTGGCCGGGGAGATCCGCGGGGGAAAAATCGCGGCGCAGCCCGCCGCCCTGGGGGATTGGTCCGCCTGCGCCTACTGCGAATACCGGAGCATTTGCGGCCTGGACCCCAGGGAAACGGACGCGCAGCGAAAATTGCCGGAAATCAGCAAGGAGGAATTCCGCAGCCTGCTGGCGAATGAAGGTAAAACCCCGGAGGCGGCGGACAGGGCATGAAAGCGGGCCGCGAGGCTGCTGCTTGTGCGATGGAACGGCGCCGCTCGGGCGGAAATTTCGGAAATGGATTGCACTATGGCCTGAAATGGTTTATAATGCAACCAGGAGATAACAACGCAAAAGGAGGCGTTTCCCATGATTCAGATCATTGCTGGCAAGAAGGGTTCCGGCAAGACCAAGCGGATCATTGACATGACCAATGAAAAGGCCAAGGAAGCAAATCACGACGTCGTATTTATTGACGACGACAACCGCTACATGTTCGATATCGATCACAAGGTGCGCTTCATCAACGCTTCGGAATACAAGATCCTTACGCCCGAGATGTTCCTGGGCTTCCTGTGCGGCATGCTCAGCCAGAACTTCGATGTGGGCGTGATTTTTATCGATGCGTTCAAGAAGCTGTGCAAGACCGATTTGAACCAGGCCGAGTGGTTTTTCAACCGCATGGAAGAGCTGTGCCAGAAGCATGACGTGAACTTTGTGCTTTCCGTCAGCGAGGACCCCGACAACCTGCCCGAGTTCATGAAGGGCTATCTGATCTAAAAAAGCGCGTTGGTATAACATAAAAAAAGCGGCCAAAACGGAGGCGGCGGTGCAAGGCCGCTGCCTCTTTTCTGTTTTTGTGTCATTACATCATTCCGGAGCGTGATGCATATGTCGTTTTTCTCCACCCGCGGCGGAACCTGCGTGACCGCCTCCCAGGCGATTCTCAACGGCCTTGCGCCGGACGGCGGACTGTATGTGCCCGCCATGTTTCCGCCTGTTTCCAAAGAAAAACTGACCAGCCTGGCGAGCATGAGCTACTGCGAGCGCGCGTCTGCCATTCTCCGCAAATATCTGGAGGATTTTTCCATCCCGGAGATTGACGCAGCGCTGGCAGCCGCCTATGGGGCCGGCAAGTTTGACGCGCCGGACATCGCGCCTGTGAAGCAGCTGGACGGGCAGACCTACGTCATGGAGCTGTTTCACGGCCCCACCCTGGCCTTCAAGGACATGGCCCTGCAGCTGTTGCCGCACCTGATTACCCTGTCCGCCCGGAAAAACGGCGAGGAGCGGGAGATCAGCATCCTGGTGGCCACCAGCGGCGACACGGGCAAGGCGGCGCTGGAGGGCTTCAAGGACGTGCCCGGCACCAGCTGCACGGTGTTCTATCCCCTGGAAGGCGTCAGCCGGGTGCAGGAATTGCAGATGGTGACCACCGGCGGAGGGAACACCCATGTGATCGGCGTGCGGGGGAACTTTGACGACGCTCAGAGCGGGGTGAAGCGGCTGTTCGCTTCCCGGGAGTTTGCAGAGCGCATGCACGCGGCGGGAAAGACGCTTTCCTCGGCCAACAGCATCAATTTCGGCCGGCTGGTGCCCCAGGTGGTCTACTACTTCAGCGCGTATGCGGAGCTGCTGCGCGCCCGGAAGCTGGCGGTGGGCGAACCCGTCAATTTCGTGGTGCCCACGGGAAATTTCGGCAACATCCTGGCGGCGTACTACGCCCGGAGCATGGGCCTGCCGGTGGGCAAGCTGATCTGCGCCAGCAATCGCAACAACGTGCTGACGGACTTCTTTGAAAAGGGCATCTATTCCACCCACCGCACCTTCTTCAAGACCACTTCCCCATCCATGGATATCCTGATCTCCTCCAACCTGGAGCGGCTGCTGTTTGAGGCGGCGGACCGGGACGGGGAGCTGATCCGCGTGTGGATGCGTCAGCTGCAGGAGTGCGGCAGCTACAGCGTGGGGGATCAGCGCCGGGAATGGCTGGCAAGCATGTTCTATGCCGGCTGCGCCAACGACCTCGAGACCGGCTGGGAGATCCGCGACCGGTTCCAGCAGGACCATTACCTGATGGACACCCACACCGCCGTGGGCAGCCGCGTGCTGCGGGAATACCGGCAGAAGACACAGGACGATACCCCCACGGTGATCGTGGCCACGGCCAGCCCCTACAAGTTTGCCGGAGATGTGCTGGCTGCGCTGGAGGGCAAGGAGCAGACCGCAGGAATGGATGCCTTCCAGTGCGCCGAGCGCCTGCAGGAGCTCAGCGGCGTGCCCGTTCCCCCGCAGGTGCGCCAGCTGCGTCAGCTACCAGTGCTGCACCATGCCGTCACGGAGCCGGAGGCCATGGGAGAAGCCGTGTTGCAGGCCCTGGGCGGCTGAGCGCAATCCCCAAAACCAAACCCGCCGGAGAAGCCGCTTGGCTTTTCCGGCGGGTTTTGCGTCAGGCGCTTTATACCTGGGGCGATAGCACCGCCACATGAGGCTGGCAGGGCAGGTCCTGCGCGGTGACGCGCAAAAGCGGCATGGGCGGGGGAACATCCTGGTACAGGCGGGTAAAGTCCTCCAGGGGGGCGATGGGCCAACCGGCGGTCCACTGGTTGCGATAGTGCATGGGCAGAATTACCCGGGCCTGCAGGTCCTCCGCCACCTGCTTTGCCGTGGAGGCGTCAATGGTGAAGAAGCCTCCTACGGGCGTTAACAGCACATCCACTGGCGCAAGGGCGCGGCGCTGGGCGTCGGTGAGCAGGTGCCCCAGGTCGCCCAGGTGCGCCACCCGAAGCCCCTCGGCCTCCAGCAGGAAAAGCAGCGTGCTTCCACGCTTGGCGCCGTGGACATCGTCGTGGTAGGCGGCCACGGCGGTGACCCGCGCATCGGGAGCAAGGGTGGTTTCTCCGGCTTCCCGCAGGATGCGGGGATTGCCCACGATGGTTTCCACAGCGCTGTGATCATGATGGCTGTGGCTCACCAGCACCACGTCGGCGGCCACAGGCGTCACCGGGTAGCCGGACTGGTCGTCGTAGGGGTCGGTGACAATGCGCAGGCCGTTCTCCAGTTCCAGCAGGAATTTGGCATGTCCCAGGCAGGTGATGATCATGGTTTTCCCTCCTTCGCAAGCGCATAACGAACATAGGGGAGCAAGTCCCCGGGCAGGGATGCATGGGCGCGCAGGCAAAGCGCGCACTGCCGGCACAGTTTTTGACAAAGGGCTTCCAGCGGCTGGGCTCCGGCTTCCTCCGCCTTGAGAAAGGCCAGGAGGGGGGCGATGCCTCCGCCGGGCGCCGGGTGCCGGGAAAGCAGGCTGTGCAGCCGGCGCAAGGCTGGACGGTCCCCGCCCCAAGCGACCTTTTCCACAGGCGCAGGCGGGCGGAGGGCGGGCGTCAGCTCAAGCAGCTCTCCCTGGCGCAACACCGTCCAGCCCTGGGCTTCCAGCCGGAGGATGAACTCCGCCAGGTCTTCCTCGGCTGCAACCCGGGGCAGATCAGTGGTCAGCAGGGCATCCGGACGCAGGGAGCGGCGCAGAAAGGGCTTACGCCCGGCAGGGACGGCGGAAAGCATGGCCAGCGCTTCCTGCCGGTAAGGTGTCAGGAGCATGGCGGTTGCTCCGTATTGGCGGCATAGGTGAGGCGTAGCTCGTGCATGGCGGCGTAGTTCCCCTGGAGGTCCAGCTGATACTCCAGCACGACGGTGCCGTGATCCCGGGTCATGTTCACATCCACCCGGGTAGCGAATACCGCCATGCGCAGGGAACCGAAAGGGGTATGATACGCGCCCTCAAAGCGACGGTCCTTGCGGAAAACCATGGAGGAGCCATACTCCCCTGAGCGGGTCATAACAACCCGGTCGTGGCCCATGAGCAGGGTAATATCCGTGGTGCTGTTGTCGTCGGGCTGCGTCTCTGTATAAGTCAGCTTCCAGCCCTCCTTGAGGGGATAAAGCAGCCCGGTGGTCATCAGGTCCACAGCTTCCTCCTCCTCCACCGCGCCGCCATAGGCCCGGCCCGAGAGCGTCATAAGCACTGGAATAGCGTCCATAGCGATCCTCCCCGTTGTTTTCCCTTTGCAGTATACCACAGAAGCAGGGGGGAAGGATAGGGGAACATGGCGTATGAACAGGAAAAAAAGCCCGCGGAAGGCCCGCTTGACGGGAAGAAAACGGATGGGTATACTGTGGAGCATAGGCGGGGGGTGCGGCAAATGCGGGAGGAACTGTTTTCCCGGGAGATCATGCTGGTGGGCCGGGAGGCTGTGGAGCGGCTGAGCCGGCGCCGGGTGGCGGTGTTTGGCCTGGGGGGTGTGGGCGGCCACGCGGCGGAGGCGCTGGCCCGGGCAGGCGTGGGAGAAATTGATCTGGTGGATGCGGACCGGGTGAGCCTGAGCAACCTGAACCGTCAGCTCATCGCCACCCTGGAAACGGTGGGCCGGCTGAAGGTGGAGGTCATGGCGGAGCGGATTGCCCAGGTGAATCCCTTTTGTAAGGTGCGCTGCCATCCGCTGTTCTACCTGCCGGAGACAGCCGCGGAATTGGACCTGTCGCCCATGGATTACGTGGTGGACGCGGTGGATACCGTCAGCGCCAAGGTGGAGTTGGCGGTGCGCTGCCAGGCGCTGGGCGTGCGGCTGATCAGCGCCATGGGCACGGGCAACAAGCTGGATCCGGGCAAGTTTGTGATAACGGACCTGGCCCGCACCCAGGGCTGTCCGCTGGCGCGGGTCATGCGCCGGGAACTGCGCCGGCGGGGGGTGGAGCACCTGACGGTGTGTTACTCCACCGAGGAGGCTTGCCGTCCCCTGGGCCCGGATGGCCAACCCAGTCGCGTGCCGGGGAGCATAAGCTTTGTGCCCGGCGTGGCCGGATTGATGATGGCCGGAGAGGTGGTTCGCACCCTGATGCGCCCGGAAGCGTAGCGTATGGATCGCATTTATGCTCAGCAGAACCCCAAGGATGCCCTGTTGCTGCTGGCCGTCATGGAAACGGCATATAATCAGGAGGCAACACCATGAAGTACCGCAATCCCATACTGCCGGGGTTTCATCCGGATCCCGCCATTTGCCGGGTGAAAGACACGTATTATCTGGTGACCAGTTCCTTTGAGTATTTCCCTTGCTTGCCTGTTTACCGCAGCAAGGATCGGGTGCATTGGGAACTGGTCCGGTACTGCATTACCAACCCGGCGTGGAGCGGCCTGGAGGATGTCCGCTGTTCCCAGGGCTACTGGGCGCCCGCCATTGCGTATGCCAACGGCCGCTTTTATGTGAGCGCCACCCGGATGACCGATCAGGGGCCGCAAAATGTGCTGCTGTGGGCGGAGCGTGCGGAGGGTCCTGGTCGCAGCCGATCCCAACCCCCATGGGCGGCATTGATCCCGCGCTGTTTTTTGAGCAGGGAAAGGCGTACCTGCTCACCAACCAGGAAAGTGAAACGCATGTGCGGGGCATTTCCATCGCCCGGATCGAGCCTGAAACCGGCCGCCTGCTGTCTCCGGTGGCCTTCCTGTGGGCGGGTTCAGGGGGAAAGTTTCCCGAGGGACCGCATCTGTATCATATCGGGCCCTGGTACTATCTGCTGGTTGCCGAAGGAGGAACGCAGTTTACACACATGGCCACCGTGGCCCGGAGCCGCAACCTGCTGGGTCCCTACGAGGGTTATGCGGGCAACCCGGTGTTGACCAACATGCAGTGCAGCAACGGTATCAGCTGTGTGGGGCATGCGGATCTGTTTCAGGATGCGGCGGGCCACTGGTGGTTTGTGTGCCTGGGTGTGCGCATTGCTACGCCTTATGTGTCCCACCTGGGGCGGGAAACCTTTCTGACCCCGTGCGCTGGACGGCGGACGGATGGCCGGTGAGCCTGCTGGGCCACGTGGAGCGGGAAATGGACGGTCCGTTGCCTGCGGAGACGGAGCAGCCTGGGCCGGCGCTTCCCTGGCGGGTGGAGGATCTGTCCTGGAATTATTTGCGATGCCCGTACCTGGACCATTATACGGTGGATGTCCCAGGGCAGCGCGTGCTTTTGCGGGGCAGCGCTGCGCGCATCACCGACCGGGGATCTCCCACCCTCCTGGCGCGCAGGCAGGAGGCGTTCCGTTTCCGCCTGCAGGTGCGGCTGGACTTTGACCCCTTGCAGGATGGCGAAGAAGCGGGGCTGATCGTATTTCTTACTGGGGAGCATTATTACAAGCTTACAAAGCTGCGCCGGGGAGGGCAAAACTATCTGACCGTGTACAAACAGGCGGAGGACATGGCCTATGAAGCCTGTGCCGTTCTGTGCGGTCAAGGCACGGTGACGCTGTGCATGGAGGGAGACGCGGCCCGTTATTCCTTTGGATATGCATTGGGCGACGCGCCTTGCCAGCACCTGTGCCGGGCCAGCGCGCGCTTGCTTTCCTGCGAATTGGCGTACCGCAGCTATACGGGCTGCTTCCTGGGGCTTTATGCCTCCGGTAACGGAAAGGTTTCCCAGACTGTGGCCTGTTTCCAGGAAATTCGCATGGTTTATGCGGACGAAACGGACGAAAACGGATAATGCGTTTCAGCGTGTCGAAAAGGTGGGGAAACCTACTTCAGAGCGTTGACAAAGTATTCTGACCTATCTTTTTTGCAGGTTATACGATGCATGCTTGCAAGCGTATAGGTTTTCGCCTCTGCGGAGGCGACCAAAGGGCTTTTCGATCGTTCCGCAACCTCAATCGTCGCGGCGTTCCGCCGCTTGTTTCGGTTGAGAAAGGCGGGCATGTACTGCCGCGAGGGCGTGTTGCAGAAAGCAACTTCTGCGGCACGCCCTTTTTGCAAACAAATCAAGAGAAAAACGGTCGCATAGCGTCAAAAAAGCAACCAGCTAAAGCGAAAAGAGGCATAAGAAACCAGGGCTGTCGAAAAGCAGACCCGCATGTGGATAGCTTTTCAATTGGGTCGGGGGTGCGGACAGAAAGTTGGACTCCGAGGACAAGGAGACGACTGAATGTATACGAAGGAACAGGAAGAAATAGCGCTGAAAGCGTATGAACAGTTAGGATCTGTGCATGCAGTAATCCGACGTTTGGGATATCCAAGCGAGTCTCCCCTTTACCGTTGGTATGAACGCCGGAATGCCGGTCTGGAGAATAGGCATGGTCATGCGGCAGAGATACCCGAAAAAAGCGATCATAAATGCAACACGCCGAATCATCCAAGGCATCCATCATCTGAATTCAAATACGAGTTACTACACCGTTGATTTGAGCTCGGCGAGGATGTATAATATGTATCCAGAGAAATCGGATACAGCCGTATGACCATATAT